>NZ_JAPEOR010000001.1:1607967-1929561 GCF_026341125.1 Streptomyces sp. NBC_01142 | reverse complement strand
GCCACCGTGTCCAGGCCCGTCCACGCCTCGTCGAGCACCAGCAGCTCCGGCTCCGCGAGCAGCGCCTGCGCCACCGCCACCTTCTGGCTGGTGCCCTTGGACAGTTCGGCCAGCGGCGTACGGGCGTGGCCGGCGGCCCCGAAGCGCTCCAGCCACTCGGTGGCCCGCGCCTGGGCCGTCCGACGGCTCAGCCCCTGGATCCGCCCCAGGTGCGTCAGATAGCCGGTCGCCGTGAACGGCAGCGCGGCCGGGAAACGCTCGGGGACATAGGCCGTACGCGGCCGGCCGGTGATCCGCCCCTCGGTCGGTGCGTCGATCCCGGCGAGCAGCCGCAACAGTGTCGACTTACCGCTGCCGTTCGTCCCCTCGACGCGAACCAGGGCGCTTGCGCGCAGTTCGAGATCGACCCCGCGCAGCACCCACGGTCCGCCGAGGCCGTAACGGCGGCCGACTCCTTGGAGTTTCAGTTCTGCGTCGCCTTCTGCGGGGTGAGCTCGCTGGGCCGTACGATCACGAACCCCTCGCCCTCCAGCTTGAGCTGAACGGCCTCGCCCGAGCCGCCGCGGATCATCGAACCGAACGACTGCGAGCGGTGCAGCGAGGTGTGCAGCTGCGCGCTCCAGCCGACGACCGCGTCCGTGTCGGCGAACACCGGCTGCTGCGCCGTCACGGGTATCACTATGGGGGTGCCCTCGCAGATGACACCGAGCTTGCCGTACCCGGTGAAGACACTGTTGAAGATGCCGCCGCCGGTCATACCGGCGCCCTTCACCGTCTTGATCTCGTACGAGAGCGTGGCGTCGAAACAGAGAACGTTGCGGCCGTTGATGGTGAGTGCGTCGCCCTGTTCGATGTCGACGATGAAGCAGTTGGCCGCCTCGTGCGCGAACCAGGCCTCACCCTGGCCGCGCACCGCCATCACCGGCAGGCCCTCGCCCGTGACGGCGCGCTTGAGCATGCCGCCTATGCCCTGGCCCTTGCGCTCGAACTGGAGATTTCCGCGGAAGGCGATCATCGCCCCCTGCCGTGCGTGCATCTCCCCGTTGACGGCGTACTTGATCGACTTGGCGTTCTGCAGGGTCATCCCCGGCACGGAGGCCTGCTGCGCCATGTTCTCCGCTGAGAAAAGATCGCTCTTCATGGGGTGCATCGTGGCCCGGAGGAATGCATTCCGCCAACAACCCCGGAAAGCAGGGCTGGCAGACTGGACCGGTGAGCAGCGAAGAATCCCGCCCCGACAGTCCCTTCCGGCACGCGAGCACCTCCCGCGACCAGGCCCCGCAGTTCGTCCTGCCGCTGGTGGTACACATCGAGAAGGCCGAACCCCCGGCCCGTACCGACGCTCTGGAGACGGCGGCCCGCGCCGTGCTCACCATGCTCGGCGACGAGCGGTCTCTGGACGACGGCGAGTGGGCGCAGGCGATGCGGGACTGGCAGGACGCGCGTATCCGCAAGGTGGTGCGGCGGGCGCGCGGCGCGGAGTGGCGCAAGGCCTCGACGCTGCCCGGCATCACGGTCACGGGCGAGGCGGCGGAGGTACGGGTCTTCCCGCCCGTCCCGCTGGACGGCTGGCCGAAGGAGCTGGCCAAGCTCCAGGTCTCCGGCACCGACCTGGAGGACCCCGAGCCGCCCGCCGCGCCCGCCCGCACGGCGCCCGTGCTCTGGCTGAGCCCTCAGCTGGACATGTCGGCCGGCAAGGCGATGGCGCAGGCCGGGCACGGCGCGCAACTGGCCTGGTGGGAGCTGACGGAGGCGGACCGCAAGGCGTGGCGCGAGGCCGGCTTCCCGCTCTCCGTCCGCACGGCGGCAGCCGCGGACTGGCCGAAACTCGCGGTCAGCGGCCTGCCCGTGGTGCGCGACGCGGGGTTCACGGAGATCGCTCCGGGCTCCTGCACGGTGGTCGCGGACCATCCGTCGCTGCGCGGCTGAACGCCGGGGGCCCTCATTACGTATTTCTCCATACCGCCAAGTAGGTTGAGCGCTGGCTCAGCCCGGCGGTTGGTTTGCCGTGTAACGCATCGGCTCTGGAGGCACATTGTTGCGGCGCATCAACGGATCAGCACTCATCATCGCGGCTCTGGTCGTCACGGTCGGTGCTCTCGCGTTCCCTGTGTGGTCATACGCGGATCGTTCCGGAACAGGTCAGGACAACCTCAACGCCTCGAGCGTCGCGACGCAGTGGGGGCCACTTTCGGCCACTGACCGCGATTTCCTGGTGAAGGTCCGGCTGGCTGGGCTCTGGGAGCTGCCCGCCGGACAGCAGGCCATCGAGCGTGCGCCGAGTCAGGCCATCAAGGACGCCGGCGACCATCTCGTCGTCGGCCACACGGACCTCGACAAGCGGGCGCGCGATGTGGCGGCCAAGCTCGGCGTGGAGCTGCCGAACCAGCCGACCGAGCTTCAGCAGGGCTGGCTGCAGGAGCTGTCCGCGGCGAGCGGACAGGAGTACGACCGGAAGTTCGCGAACCTGCTCCGCAACGCCCACGGCAAGGTCTTCGCGCTGGTCGCCGAGGTCCGGCACACCACCCGCAACATGCTGATACGGCAGCTGGCGACCGACGCCAACCAGACGGTCCTGGACCACATCACCATGCTGGAAGCCACTGGAATGGTGGACTTCGACAGCATCGCCAACGAGGCGGCGGGCGGAGCGACGGCCAGCCCGTCGGGACCGCCGCCCCCGGACGGCAACCTGCCGCCGTCACCTCCGCCGGCGACGCCGACGGGTGACGCGAAGTTCACCTCGCGGCCGACCCCGCAGCCGGGGGCACCGACAGCAATCAATACCAACCGTCCGTAACCGAGGGTCCCGGGAACCTCAAATCAACCTCTGAACGTCCCCTCCTCTGGGTTCACCGCCGTCCGGCGGGGCCATGAGCTCTGCACGCACCGTCATACGTCGGCGCAGAGGAGGGGGCCATGGAACTCGGTATCGGAATCGGCTGGCGGCCGGAGATCGCGGACGCGGTGGAACGGCTGCCGGGCGTCGACTGGGTCGAGGTCGTCGCGGAGAACATCTGCCCGGGCCATCTGCCCGCCGCGCTGACCCGCCTGCGCTCGCGCGGAACCCGGATCATCCCGCACGGCGTCTCGCTGGGCCTGGGTGGCGCGGACCGCCCGTCCGAGGCGCGCCTCGCGGACCTGGCGGAGCGGGCGACGGCGCTGGACGCGCCGCTGGTGACCGAGCACATCGCGTTCGTACGGGCCGGTGGCATCCTCACGGCGTCCCCTCAGTTGGAGGCGGGCCATCTGCTGCCCGTGCCCCGCACCTGGGACGCGCTGAAGGTGCTCTGCGAGAACGTCCGCATCGCCCAGGACCTGCTGCCGGTGCCGCTCGCCCTGGAGAACATCGCGGCGCTGATCTCCTGGCCGGACGAGGAGCTCACGGAAGGCCAGTTCCTCGCGGAGCTGGTCGAGCGGACGGGCGTACGCCTGCTGATCGACGTGGCCAACCTCCACACGAACCACGTCAACCGCGGCGAGGACCCGGCCAAGGCGCTCGACGAACTCCCGGTCGAGGCGATCGCGTACGTCCATGTCGCGGGCGGCGTCGAACGCGACGGCGTCTGGCACGACACCCACGCCCACCCGGTCACCCGGCCGGTCCTGGACGTTCTGACGGAACTCCGCTCCCGGGTGTCCCCGCCGGGCGTCCTGCTGGAAAGGGACGACGACTTCCCGCCGCCGGCGGAGCTCGAGGCGGAACTGACGACGATCCGCGCGACGCTGGCGGCCGCGGCCGGGCAGGGCCGGTCATCCGCGCGCGACGGCGCCGCGGGTCCGGGCACGGCACGCACGCGAACGACGCCCGCCGCACCCAACGTCACAGACGCGGCACCGACCCCCAAGCTGTCGGCCGCACCCACCCGCGCAGCATCCGCCGCATCCCGCGGCACAGACGTGCGCCCGCGCGGCACGAGCCCGGCGACCGGGGCGCCGGGCGCCGCCGGGCGCGTCCCGGTGTCGGTCGCCGTCGGCGCCCCGTCGAGCCCGGCCGCAGCAGGTCAGGCTGTTCGCGAGCACGGCCAAGCCCGTGCCGGGGACGGCCTCGTGGCCCTGCCCCCCACCCCCACAACCGCGTCGTCGCGCGGTGAAGCCCCCGCCGCCGACGGGGGTCCGAAGGCCTGTGCCCAGCTCCGGGAAGGAGCGGGGCAGGGGAGCCCCACCGACACCCTCGCCATGCGAGAGCGGGTCGGCCTTGCGCAGGCCGCCCTGCTTTCCGCACTCGTTGCCGGGACCCCCGTCCCGGAGGGCTTCGACTCACGACGGCTGCGGGTGCAGAGTCACGCTCTCGCGGCCAAGCGCGCCGATGTCGTCGGCAAGGTCGCGCCGGAGCTGCCCGAGATCCTCGGCGCCGGTTACCGCTCCGCGTTCCTCGCGTACGCCAAGTCCCGCCCCATGCAGGCCGGCTACCGCCGTGACGCCCTCGACTTCGCCGAGCATCTGCTGATCGCCGGCCGCCCCGAGGAAGACAGCGCCCGCCGCCGGCTCACCCGTTGGTGGGAGGAGCGCGCCACTCCGCATCCGCCCGGCAGGGCCACTCGTTTCGTACGCGCGGCCCGCGCCGCTCTCGTCCGGAGGTGAGCAGAATGACCGTTCTTGCCGTACTCGTCTACCTCGCCGTCGGCACCTCCTCCGTGCTGCTGATCATCCGGCTGTCCATCGCCGGGCGCGCCCACCAGGGCTCGGCTCCCGGCCGTATCCACGACGTCTACGAGGCCGCGTTCCTCGCCGGCGGACCGGCCAGGGTCGTGGACGCCGCGCTCGCCGCCCTGCACGCGGACGGCCGGCTGGCCATCGGCGGCCCCGGAATCGTGTCCGTACGGCACTCGGTCGCCCATGACCCCGTGGAGCGTGCGGTGTTCGAGCAGCTGGCCGTCGCGCCCACGGGCGCCCTGCACACGCTCCGGCTCGAGGTGATGCGCGGACCCGCCGTGCAGGAGATCGGCCATGGCCTCGCGGCGCGCGGGCTGATGGTGCCGCCCGGACAGAACCGGGCGCTGACGGGGTGGGCCACCACCCAGGGCATGCTTGGCCTGCTGTCTCTCCCCGTCGCCTTCTTCATCACCGTCAACACCTTCATGGATGAGGGACCGTACGAAGGAGGTCTCCCCTTCATCGTGGTGGTGCTGCCCGCGCTGATCGGCGGCATCGTGACCGGCTTCACCGTGGCGGGACGCGCCCGCCGCCGGATCAGCCCGGCCGGCCTTGACGCGCTGCGCGCGTACCGGGCCCAGTACGCGCAGGCGTACGCGCCCGCCCAACTGGTCGCGCTGCACGGTCTGCCCGGACTGCCGGATCCGGCGCTCCAGGCGCAGTTGACCGCGGCTGCCCGGATGCCCAGGGCCGGCGGCGGCAGCGGTAGCGGCAGCGGCGATTACTCGGCTTCGTACGCCGGCTCCGTGGCCGTGTGGTGCGCGGGGTCGAACCCGGGATCCGGCTGCGGCAGCTCCAGCTGCGGCGGGTCCTCCGGCGGGGGCGGGGGCGGGGGCTCGAGTTGCGGCGGCTCCTCCGGTGGCGGATCCAGCTGCGGAGGTTCGTCCAGCGGTGGCAGCAGCAGTTCCTGACGTACGCGCCGGGCCGGGCCGGGCCGCAACCGTCCCGTCCCGTCACGCACTTCCCCCACAGCCCCGGGCCTTCTGCCTGATCGCCGGGGTCCGCAACAGCACCCGCAACACCCTGACTTCCCACTGCCACCTGCGGTCTCACGCCCACG
Organism: Streptomyces sp. NBC_01142; assembly: GCF_026341125.1. NCBI lineage: Bacteria > Bacillati > Actinomycetota > Actinomycetes > Kitasatosporales > Streptomycetaceae > Streptomyces > Streptomyces sp. NBC_01142. The sequence goes on along the minus strand of NZ_JAPEOR010000001.1, from coordinate 1,923,845 downwards.
CCCCGGTGTCACGAACCAATAACCCCCCGGTCCACATGGTGAACAACCCGTGGCGCACTCGAGGACACCTCGCGTACAACTCGGCCATGCTCTGGGTCCTATTCCTTCTGGTCGCCTGGGCCGTGGCGGGGATCACCTGCGCCCGGCTCTGCCTCGCCGCCGTCGAAGCCGCTCGTCCCGCACCCGAAGGCCCGGGGCTGGAGCGGCAGTTGAGCCTGTACGAGGCCGCTTTCCTGGCCGGCGGCCCGCAGCGGGTCGCCGAGCTCACGCTCGTCTCGATGCACCGCCGCCGCACACTGCTGCTCGCGCACACCGGCTGGACCACGGTCGTCGACCCGGAGGGCGAGGACGATCTCGAGCGCTCGGTCCTCGGCGCGATAGGGCCCGCGGGTCAGGCCCGTACAGCGGCGGTGCGGGCCGCCGCGTCCGCCGCCGATGCCGTACGCGCCCTGGCCGACCGTCTTGTCGGCGCCGGACTCGCCGTCCCCGACGCCGCCAGGTCACATGTCGCCTCCGCCGTGCGTGCCGTGCAGGGCGCGGCCGCGCTGACCCTGGCGCTGGCGGCGGCCACGTTGCTGATGCTCCCTCAGGAGCAGGGCTCCACGGTCCTGGTGATCGCCTGGTTCGCGCTTCCGCTGCTGCTCACCCTGGGCTGTCTGGCCATCGCGCGGATCGAGGTGTATCCGTACACCCGCTGGGCCTCGCCCGACGGTCAGCGGCTGCTCGGCTCGCTCTCCCCGAGGAGCGACGGTGACGAGCGCGCGCTGCTGACCGCGGTGGCCGTCCAGGGAGTCGGCGCGCTCGACGATCCGGCCCTGCGCGCGGCACTCACCGGCGGCCGAATGGCGCATCGGAGTCATTGACCCCGACACCGCACAGTGGTGCTTTACATCATCAGGTGCCCCGCCAAGGATCCCTTTCGTGTTGTGGCCGCACGGCCGCCGCCGTCCGCACGAAGGGAACGCGATGAGAGCAGTTGCGAAGTACGGGGCGGTGGCCAGCCTCAGTTCCTTGGTCCTGACCACATTTGCGGTCGCCCCGGCCGACGGCGCGACCGCCACCACTACGGCCACCGCGAGCGCCGAGTTCCACGGCACGGCCCTCGCCGCCGGGCGCGCCGCCGCCGCGGGCATCACCTTCGGCCGCTGCCCCAAGGCCGAGATGCTGCCCGCCCCCGTCCAGTGCGGCACGGTCGAGGTCCCGCTCGACTACGCCGCCCCCTCGGGCCGCCGGATCACCCTGACCGTCAGCCGCGTACGTGCGAGCGGCAAGCCGGCCGAGCGCCAGGGCGCGCTGGTCTACAACCCCGGGGGGCCCGGCGCCTCCAGCATGGACTTCCCGCTGATCGCCACGCGCGCCAAGTGGAAGCGGATCGCCCGGGCGTACGACATCGTGGGCTACTCCCCGCGCGGCGTCGGCCGCTCCGCCCCGCTCTCCTGCCAGGACCCGGACGACTTCACCAAGGCGCCCACCCTCGCCCCCAGTCACCCCTCCCCCTCGTACAAGAGGGAGCGGATCGCCCGGGCGCAGGCATACGCCCAGGGCTGCGCGCGCAACGCGGGACCAGCGCTGCGCCACTACACGTCCCTCAACAACGCCCGGGACCTGGAGGTGCTGCGTGCGGCGCTCGGCGAGCAGCAACTGACCTTCATGGGCGCCTCGTACGGCACCTACTTCGGCGCGCTGTACGCGACCCTCTTCCCCTCTCATGTGCGCCGGATGGTCTTCGACTCGGCGGTCAACCCGGCGGAGCACCAGGTCTGGTACCGCAACAACCTCGACCAGTCGCTCGCCTTCGAGAGCCGCTGGGGGGACTTCCGCGCCTGGGTCGCCAAGCACGACGCGACGTACCACCTGGGTGCCACGCCCGAGGAGGTCTCCCACAGCTACGAGCAGGTGCGCGCCCGCCTCGCCGCCGAGCCGGCGGGCGGCAGGGTCGGTCCCGGCCAGCTGCACGCGGCGTTCCTGAGCGCCGGTTACTACGACGGCGTCTGGCCGCCCCGGGCCACCGCGCTCTCGGAGTATCTGAAGGGCAACGCCAAGCCGCTGATCGACCAGGCGGCGCCGAAGCCCGGACAGGCGCGGGAGTCGGAGAACGGCAACGCCGTCTACACCGCCGTCATGTGCAACGACGCCCCCTGGCCGACGGACTGGGCGGTGTGGGACCGCGACAACAGCGACCTCGCGCGCCTGGCGCCCTTCGAGACCTGGGACAACGCCTGGATGAATCTGCCGTGCGCCTACTGGCTCGCGCCGCGGCAGCAGCCGCTGGACGTCCGTACGAAGAAGGGCGCGCTGCCTCCGACGCTGATCCTGGCGGCCGAGCGGGACGCGGCGACACCGTACGAGGGTGCGCGGGAGCTTTCGCGGCGGCTGCAGGGGTCCGTACTGATCACGGAGCGGGACGCCGGCACGCACGGTATCGGCGGCGGCAGCAATGACTGCGTCAACGCTCACCTGGAGAACTACCTGCTGCACGGTAAGACGCCGGTGCGGCGCGCTGAATGCGCGCCGCACCCGGAGCCGGACCCGGTGTCGCTGGACCGGTGGGCGGCACAGCCGAAGCCGCCGCTCACCGTCTGATCTTCCGGGTCAGGGATGGCCGGGTCCGCTCCAGGAGCGGACCCGGCCACCATGCTTTCAGGCGAGCCCGGCCACCAGCTCGGCGACGGACTTGCGGCGGCCCGTGTAGAACGGGACCTCTTCGCGGACGTGCAGACGGGCCTCGGAGGCGCGCAGGTGACGCATCAGGTCGACGATCCGGTACAGCTCGTCGGCCTCGAAGGCCAGCACCCACTCGTAGTCACCGAGGGAGAACGACGCGACCGTGTTGGCGCGCACGTCCGGGTAGCCGCGGGCCATCTTGCCGTGGTCGGCGAGCATCCGGCGGCGGTCCTCGTCGGGCAGCAGGTACCAGTCGTAGGAGCGGACGAAGGGGTAGACGCTGACGTAGTTGCGCGGCGTCTCGTCGGCCAGGAAGGCCGGGACGTGCGACTTGTTGAACTCGGCGGGGCGGTGCAGCGCCATGTTCGACCAGACCGGCTCGAGCGCGCGGCCCAGCTTGGTGCGCCGGAAGAGGTTGTACGCCTCCTGGAGCTCGTCCGCGGTCTCCGCGTGCCACCAGATCATGACGTCCGCGTCGGCGCGCAGCCCGGACACGTCGTATGTGCCGCGGACGGTGATGTCCTTGGCGGCGAGCTGGTCGAACAGCTCCTGGACCTCGTCGGCGTAACCGGCGCGGGACGTGTCCTCGGGGAGCACATCGCGCAGCTTGAAGACGGACCACAGGGTGTAGCGGATGACCTCGTTGAGGTCCTTCGCCTTCTTCCCCGCGTTGGGAGTCTTTTCCGGTGCAGTCATGAGGCTATTCTCCCGCGTCGTCCGCAGTGCCCTGCACCAGGGGGGACGTGGCGATGATCTCGTCCGCCGCGCGCTGGGCTCCGGCGATGCAGGCAGGGATGCCGACGCCGTCGTACGCCGCGCCGCAGACCTTGAGGCCCGGCATCCTGGCGATCTCGGCGCGGATGCGGGCGACGCGCGCCAGGTGCCCGACGGGGTACTGCGGCAGCCCGCCGGTCCACCGGGTCACCTCGGTGGCCACCGGCCTGGCCGCGAGCCCGGTCGCCTCGCCGAGGTCCCGCAGGGATACGGCGACGAGCTCGGCGTCCTCACGGTGCAGATGCTCCTCCTCGCCGTACCGTCCGATGGAGGTGCGCAGGAGGAAGAGGTCGGAGGAACCCTTGTCGACCCAGCCCCACTTGCGGCTGGAGAAGGTGGACGCCTTGATGGTGCGGCCGTCCACGGGCGGCACCAGGAAGCCGCTGCCGTCCGGCATCCCGGCCAGGTCGGCGCGGCGGAAGGCCATGGTGACCAGCGCCATCGAGGCGTACTCGATCCGGCCGAGCTCGGCGGCGGCCGCCGGTGACTCGGCGGCGAGCAGCGCGGAGGCGGACCAGGCGGGGGTCGAGAGCACCACACCGTCGGCGGCGATGACGCCCTGGTCGGTGCGGATCCGCCAGCCGTCGGCGGTCCGGGTCAGGCCGAGGACGGGCGTCTCCATGAGGATCTCGCCGCCCCGGTCGCGTACGGCGTCGGCGACGGCGCCGGGCAGCTGTCCGACTCCGCCTTCGATGCCCATGAAGACCGGCCCGCTCTGCTGCTGCCGGGCGGCCTGCTCCTGGATGTCCCGTACGCCCGCGAGCAGCGAGTGGTGGGTCCTGGCGGCCTCGAACAGCTGGGGGACGGCGGCGCGCATCGAAATGCGGTACGCGTCACCCGCGTACACCCCGCCGAGCAGCGGCTCCACCAGCCGGTCGACGACCTCGCGGCCGAGGCGCTCGGCGACGTACGCGCCGACGGCGACATCGTCGCCGAGCTCGGCGGGCGGCAGGTCGCTTTCCCGCGCGATGCGGGCGATGCCTTCCGGGGAGAGCAGTCCGGCCAGCGCCGCCGGGTCGCCGGGCACGCCCATCACATGGCCCTTGGGCATCGGGCGCAGTGCGTCACGCGTCCAGACCGATGCGGTGGCGGTGGCGGGCGGCTGGAGCCGGTCGGCGAGACCGACCGCGCGGGCCAGTTCGACCGCTTCGGGGCGCCGCGCGAGCATCGACTCGGCGCCGAAGTCGACGGGGGCGCCCTCGATCTCGCCCGCCTGCAGCTTGCCGCCGAGGCGGTCGGTAGCTTCGAGGAGGGTCACACGCACCCCGGAGGCCAGCAGCCGGTGTGCGGCGGCGAGACCGGCGATGCCGCCTCCGACCACGACGACATGACCCGTACGGCCCGTATGTGTGTCCACGTTTGAACTACCCAGCATGCCTCCACTCTCTCAGACCCGTTCCGAGTCCCGACCGTGACCGCTTCGGGATCGGAAAAGGGCAACCCGCGCTGCTGTCCCGTGCGTCGAACCGGCAACATCCACCATCAGTCCCCGGGGGAGCCGACATTGCCTGCACGGCGTACGTTCGCGGCCGTACTTCTCACCGCTTCACTCGGCCTGGCCGGGTGCAGCGCGGCCGATTCCACTTCCGACAGCAAGGGGCAGAGCGCGGCGAAGCCCGTGGAGGGCGGCCAGAACGGCGCGGCCGACTCCGGATACTCCGCCGAGAAGCCGGCCGACGGCGGCAAGCAGGGACGTCCGGGGAAGCCGGCCGCCCTGCCGCAGACCCACATCATCCGCACCGCCGAACTGAGCGTGGAGGTCAAGGACGCCCCCAAGGCCCTGGCCGCGGCGCGCGCGACGACGGAGAAGGCCGGCGGCCATGTCTCCGACGAGACCACCGAGCGGCTCGACGACACCCATGTGACCTCCCAGGTCGTGCTGCGCGTGCCGCAGGAGGAGTACGACGCCGTGCTGACCGAGCTGGCGGGCGCCGGGAAGCTGCTCTCCCGCACGGCAGGCGCGAAGGACGTCACCGACCAGGTGGTGGACGTGGAGAGCCGGATCGCCACGCAGCGGGCGAGCGTGACCCGGGTACGGGCGCTGATGGACCGGGCGTCCAAGCTCAGTGACGTGGTCACTCTGGAGGGTCAACTGAGCACTCGCCAGGCGGAGTTGGAGTCACTACTGGCTCAGCAGGCCTCTCTCAGGGACCGCACCACCCTGGCGACGATCACCCTGAATCTCTCCGAGACGGAGAAGAAGAAGACCGAGCAGGCGGACGACGACCCGGGGTTCCTGGACGCTCTCGGGGGCGGCTGGAACGCGCTGGTGACGGCGGCGGTGTGGATCGGGATCGTACTCGCGGCCATCGCTCCGTGGGTCGCGGCGCTGGCGGTGCTGTATGCGGTGTGGCGGTGGGTGGTGCGTCCGCGCCTGCCGAGGCGCACCGCCCCTGCCTCTGCCCCTGCACCGGCACCTGAGCAGGACTGAACAGCCGCTGCCCCGTAGCGTGTTCCCCATGGCAACGGAGCGACTGGTGGTCATCGGGGGCGATGCGGCGGGTATGTCCGCCGCATCGCAGGCACGCAGGCTGAAGGCCCCGGACGAGCTGGAGATCGTGGCGTTCGAGCGCGGGCACTTCAGCTCGTACTCGGCGTGCGGGATCCCCTACTGGGTCGGCGGTGATGTGCCGGAGCGCGACGACCTGATCGCCCGTACGCCGGCCGAGCACCGCGAGCGAGGCATCGGTCTGCGGCTGCGTACGGAGGTGACGGAGATCGACGTCGCCGGGCAGCGCGTGCGCACCCACGACCTGGAAGCGGGCACCGACTCCTGGACGGCGTACGACAAACTCGTCATCGCCACCGGTGCGCGCCCGACCCGTCCACCGCTCCCCGGCATCGACGCGCCCGGTGTGCACGGCGTGCAGACCCTCGACGACGGCCAGGCCCTGCTGGACAGCCTCGCCCGTACGGACGGCAGGCGCGCGGTCGTCGTGGGCGCCGGATACATCGGCGTCGAGATGGCGGAGGCGCTGCTGAACCGCGGCTACGAGGTGACCGTCCTCAACCGCGGCGATCAGCCGATGTCCACCCTCGACCCGGACATGGGCCGTCTGGTCCACGACGCGATGGACGGCCTGGGCATCACGACGGTGACGGGTGCCGCGGTCACGAAGATCCTCACGGGCGGCGACGGCCGGGTCCGCGCCGTGGCTACCGAGGACGCGGAGTACCCGGCGGATGTGGTGGTCCTCGGCATCGGCGTCGAGCCGGAGACCGCCCTCGCCCGCGCGGCGGGCCTTCCCCTGGGCGTGTACGGCGGGCTGCTCACCGATCTCGCGATGCGGGTCCGCGGCCACGAGAACATCTGGGCGGGCGGCGACTGTGTGGAGGTCCTCGATCTGGTCTCGGGCCGCGATCGCCATATCGCCCTGGGCACCCACGCCAACAAGCACGGCCAGATCATCGGCGCGAACGTCGGCGGCGGCTACGGGATCTTCCCCGGTGTCGTCGGTACGGCCGTCAGCAAGGTCTGCGAACTGGAGATCGCCCGCACGGGCCTGCGCGAGAAGGACGCCCGCGCGGTGGGCCTCCAGTTCGTCACCGCCACGATCGAGTCGACGAACCGTGCCGGCTACTACCCCGGGGCGGCCCTGATGACGGTGAAGATGCTCGCGGAACGCCGTACGGGCCGGCTGCTCGGCGTCCAGATCGTCGGCCGCGAGGGCGCGGCCAAGCGCGTGGACATCGCGGCGGTCGCGCTGACCGCGGGCATGACGGTGGAACAGATGACGGCTCTGGACCTTGGCTATGCCCCGCCGTTCTCGCCGGTCTGGGACCCGGTCCTGGTGGCGGCGCGCAAGGCGGCGGCTGCGGTGCGCACGTCGGGCCAGGGCCGCCCGTGAGCGCGGCTCCGGCTCCGCCCCGTGCCTCGCGCCTCGATCGCCGGCGGGGCCGGAATCCAGCCCGTCCGGCGTTCGAGGAAACGACGCCCCTAGCGCGCCGTCTGCGTGTGCACGTACTCCACCAGACGCGTCAGCGCGTCCGGGTCCGTCGTGGGCAGCACCCCGTGACCCAGGTTGAAGACATGCCCCTCCAGGCCCGCCGCCGCGTCCAGCACCTCGCGGGTCTTCGTCTCCACCGCCTCCGTCGTGGAGAAGAGCACGGCCGGGTCGAGGTTGCCCTGGAGCGCCTTGCCCGGGCCGACCCGGCGTGCGGCCTCGTCCAGCGGCACGCGCCAGTCGACGCCGACGACGTCCGCGCCCGCCTCGCCCATCGGTCCGAGCAGTTCGCCGGTGCCGACGCCGAAGTGGATGCGCGGCACGCCGTACGAGGCCACCGCGTCGAACACCTTGGTGGAGGCCGGCATCACCGAGCGCCGGTAGTCGGCGGGGGCGAGCGCGCCCACCCAGGAGTCGAAGAGCTGGACGGCCGAGGCGCCCGCCTCGATCTGGACCTTGAGGAAGGCCGAGGTGATCTCCGCGAGCCGGTCGAGCAGATCGGCCCACAGCTGCGGGTCGCCGTACATCAGTGCCTTGGTGTGCTCGTGGTTGCGGGAGGGGCCGCCCTCCACGAGATAGCTCGCGAGAGTGAACGGCGCACCGGCGAACCCGATGAGCGGGGTGGCGCCGAGCTCCTCGGTGAGCATCCCGATCGCCTCGGTGACGTACCAGACATCCTCGGGTGTGAGGTCGCGCAGCCGCGCCAGATCGGCCCGTGTGCGGATCGGCTCGGCGACGACGGGACCGACGCCCGGCTTGATGTCGAGGTCGATACCGATGGCCTTCAGCGGTACGACGATGTCGCTGAAGTAGATCGCCGCGTCGACCTTGTGGCGGCGCACGGGCTGCAGCGTGATCTCGGTGACGAGCTCGGGCCGCATGCAGGAATCGAGCATCGGGATGCCCTCGCGCACCTTGAGGTACTCGGGCAGTGAGCGCCCCGCCTGACGCATGAACCAGACCGGCGTGTGCGACACCGGCTCACGCCTGCACGCCTTCAGAAAAGTGGAGTCGTACGTCTTTGTCTGCTGGCCCGAGGATGGGGCATCCCCAGCTCGGGCGGAGCCTCGAGCGAGGGGAAGGTCGTTGGCACTCACGCCCAGAATCTTCGCACGTACGCAAGAAGTGGCCGCCCCGGGCCGGGTGTCCCTCCCTGCGCGGAGCCCCCGTTCCGCCTACTCTTCCCCGCATGGCTGCGGCTCAGGGACATTTTTCCGATCATTCCAACAGCACTGACGACGCGGACAGTGCGGAGGAGAATGCCGTCCCGCGCGCGTTCCGGCAGGCGGTCGATGCGCTGCGGGCGGCGCGGCTGCGGCCCGAGATCGAAGTGGATCCGACCCGCCCTCCGCAGCGGCTCGCCCCGCATGCGTACGCGCTGGAGGCTGCGGTCGTCGACGGCGACGAGGACGACGATCTGGCGGACGGCCGGCTCGTCCTGCTGCACGATCCGGCCGGTCATGAAGCCTGGCAGGGAACCTTCCGGCTGGTGACGCTGGTGCGTGCCGAGCTGGAGCCGGAGATGGCGGCCGACCCGCTCCTCCCCGAGGTCTGCTGGTCGTGGCTGACGGGCGCGCTGGAGGCGCGCGGGCTGTCGTACGGAGAAGCGAGCGGCACGGTCACCCGCGCGGGGTCTCACTATTTCGGTGGACTCTCCGATCGCCGTCCGACGACGCAGATCGAGATCCGCGCATCCTGGACTCCGCGCGAATCCCCGGGCGGGGTTCCTGACGCGGCCGCACACCTTGCAGCCTGGTGCGATCTGCTGTGTCAGGTCGCCGGGCTGCCGCCCTCGCCGGCCGGCCCCGCGGACTCGGCGACCGGTGTGGTCTCGCTTCCGCAGCGGCGTGGTCCCCACCGGCCGTGAATCCGCACCGCGTTCGGCGCCGGGAGACTGCGCCGGGGGCACCGCTCCGGACGGTCCGCTCGTAGGATGATCGATCACGCGTCCGAATTGCCCCGATTATTACTCACCAAATCGTGATCATTCTCTAAAGGCTTGCGGGTTTGGTGCCGAAGAGGTCTGTGACCCTAACTGCACGGTTCGCCCCGGCTACATCCCCGAGCCGGCTCCGTCCCGCACCTTCCCAGGAGGCCTGGTGTCCGTTCTTCTTGAGCAGCCCGCAAGCCTGGTCGCCTACCGCCCGAACAAACCGACGGCCATGGTCGTCGTGGCCGACCCGCGCGTTCGCTCCACCGTCACCCGCCACCTGTGGGCCCTCGGAGTGCGTGACGTGATCGAGGCGTCGTCCATCGCGGAGGCCCGTCCCCGCGTCGGCAACCCGCGCGACATCTGCGTTGCCGACGTCCACCTGCCCGACGGTTCCGGGCTGACCCTGCTCTCCGAGACCCGAGCCGCGGGCTGGCCCAATGGCCTTGCCCTTTCCGCCGCCGACGACATCGGCGCCGTACGCAACGCCCTCGCGGGCGGCGTCAAGGGATATGTCGTCACCGGTACGCGTACGAACATCGGGCATCCGACCCGCCCCGGCGCCGCGCCCATCGGCGCCGCGGCCGGCCGGATGCACCGCCGTCCCCCGGGTGCCCCGAGCCACCCGGGCGGCTACCGCGAGCTCTCCGGCCGTGAGGTCGAGGTGCTCCGCCTGGTCGCGGAGGGCCAGTCCAACAAGGCGATCGGCGTCTCCATGGGCCTGTCCGCACTGACCGTGAAAAGCCACCTCGCCCGCATCGCACGCAAGCTCGGGACGGGGGACCGGGCCGGAATGGTGGCCGTGGCTCTGCGTACGGGCATCATCCACTGACCGCTCTGTATTTCATTCGCGCCCGTCGACGGAACGTTCCGTCGACGGGCGCTGTCCGTTCACGGATACCCTTGACACGTGACCGACGCCCAAGAGACCGCAGCAGAGACCGCACTGCGAACCACCGGGGGCGCTCCCCCGGACGACGTCGAACCGGCGCCGACTCCCTTGCTGGAGCCCCGTGAAGGCGTTCCGCCGGTGGTTGCCGACAACGACGCGCTCGCCGAAGTGATCGCCGCCTTCGCCGCGGGCACCGGCCCCGTGGCCGTCGACGCCGAGCGCGCGTCCGGCTACCGGTACGGCCAGCGGGCCTATCTGGTACAGCTGCGCCGCGAGGGCGCAGGCACCGCGCTGATCGACCCCGTCGGCTGCCCCGACCTCTCGGGGCTCGGTGACGTACTGTCCGGCACCGAGTGGATCCTGCATGCCGCGACGCAGGACCTCCCCTGCCTGCGCGAAATAGGCATGATCCCCACCCGGCTCTTCGACACCGAGCTGGCCGGGCGGCTGGCGGGCTTCCCGCGGGTCGGGCTCGGCGCGATGGTCGAGAGCGTTCTGGGATACGCACTGGAGAAGGGCCACTCCGCGGTCGACTGGTCCACCCGCCCGCTCCCCGATCCCTGGCTGCGCTACGCCGCGCTCGATGTGGAGCTGCTGGTCGACCTGCGCGACGCGCTGGAGAAGGAGCTCGACCGGCAGGGCAAGCTGGATTGGGCCCGCCAGGAGTTCGACGCGATCGCCTCGGCCCCGCCCGCGCCGCCGCGCAAGGACCCCTGGCGGCGTACGTCCGGGATGCACAAGGTGCGCCGTCGTCGGCAGATGGCGGTCGTACGGGAGCTGTGGACCGCCCGCGACAAGGTCGCCCAGCGGCGCGATGTGTCGCCGGGCAAGGTGCTGAGCGACGGCGCGATCGTCGAGGCGGCGCTCGCCGTGCCGGCGAACCTTCAGGCCCTGACCGCACTGCCCGGCTTCGGGCACCGGATGGGGCGGCGTCAGCTGGAGCAGTGGCAGGCGGCCGTCGAGCGCGCCAAGGCGCTGCCCGACGCCGAGCTCCCGCAGCCCGGCCAGCCGCTGAACGGCCCGCCGCCGCCCCGTTCCTGGGCGGACAAGGACCCCGTGGCCGCGGCCCGGCTCTCCGCTGCGCGCGCGGCGGTCTCCGCTCTCGCGGAGGAGCTCAGCCTGCCGCAGGAGAACCTGATCACTCCGGACACGGTCCGCCGGGTCTGCTGGGAGCCGCCGTTCGAGCCCTCGGAGGCCGCGGTGACCGAGGCGCTGGCCGGATACGGCGCGCGCGCCTGGCAGATCGAGCTGGTGGCCCCGCTGCTGACCGTTGCGCTGACGGCGACGGACTGACGCCTGCGGCGGGACCGTTCCCCGCCCCTTCCCCTCCCGAGCCGGGGCTCCGCCCCGGACCTTGCGCCTCAGTCGCCGGCGAGGCTGCCCCCAGCCGCCCGGCGACTGGGGGCACGGCACAGCCGGCGGGCCCGCTCGGCGACCGAGAAGGTGCGCCCTCCGTGTGACCTTCACCGCTCCCGCCGCTGGGGCTGGGCAGGCTGGTTACCCACAAGTAGCATGAGGGAGGAAGCGCGCGCTTAGGCGCGTGCCCGCAGCAGTGCCATCCCGCACCCTGGAGGAGAGCCATCGTGCCTCGTACCGTCAGGGATGTCGTCTTCGTCGACGGCGTCCGCACCCCGTTCGGCAAGGCGGGCCCGAAGGGCATCTACCACGAGACCCGGGCCGACGATCTCGTCGTGAAGGCGATCCGGGAGCTGCTGCGCCGCAACCCGGACCTCGACCCCGCGAAGATCGACGAGGTCGCGATCGCCGCGACCACGCAGATCGGTGACCAGGGCCTGACCCTCGGCCGCACCGCCGGTATCCTCGCGGGCCTCCCGCAGTCCGTGCCCGGCTACTCCATCGACCGCATGTGTGCCGGTGCGATGACCGCCGTGACCTCGACCGCCGGTTCGATCGCCTTCGGCGCGTACGACATCGTGGTCGCCGGTGGCGTGGAGCACATGGGCCGCCACCCGATGGGCGAGGGCGTGGACCCGAACCCGCGCTTCGTGTCCGAGAAGCTGGTCGACGAGTCCGCCCTGTTCATGGGCATGACCGCGGAGAACCTGCACGACCGCTACCCGCACATCACCAAGGCGCGTACCGACGCCTACGCGGTGAACTCGCAGGAGAAGGCCGCGAAGGCGTACGCCAACGGCAAGATCCAGCCCGACCTGGTGCCGGTCTCCGTGCGCCGCACCAACCCCGAGGCCGGCGAGACCGGCTGGGGCCTGGTCACCGCCGACGAGCCGATGCGCCCGGGGACCACCCTGGAGTCGCTGGCCGGTCTGAAGACCCCCTTCCGTGCGCACGGCCGCATCACCGCGGGCAACGCGGCCGGTCTCAACGACGGTGCCACCGCCTCGCTGCTCGCCTCCGAGGACGTGGCGCGCGAGCTCGGCCTGCCGGTCAAGATGCGTCTCGTCTCGTACGCGTACGTCGGTGTCGAGCCCGAGGTCATGGGCTACGGCCCGATCCCGTCGACCGACAAGGCGCTCGCCAAGGCGGGTCTGTCGATCGACGACATCGGCCTGTTCGAGATCAACGAGGCCTTCGCCGTCCAGGTGCTGGCCTTCCTCGACCACTACGGCATCGCCGACGACGACGCCCGCGTCAACCAGTACGGCGGCGCCATCGCGTACGGCCACCCGCTCGCCTCCTCCGGCGTCCGTCTCATGACGCAGCTGGCCCGGCAGTTCGAGGAGCAGCCGCACGTCCGCTACGGCCTGACCACCATGTGTGTCGGCTTCGGCATGGGCGCGACGGTCATCTGGGAGAACCCGCACTTCGACGGAGGCAACAAGTGAGCGGCACCACGGAACTCCTGAAGGGCGCGGCCGAGCTGTTCCCGGACGAGGTCGTCACCCAGGCGCACGTACGCCACCTCGACCTCCCGGCGGGCGCGGGCAAGTTCGCGCTCATCACCTTGGACAACGGCCTGGACCACACCAAGCCGACCACCTTCGGTCCCCAGTCGCTGGCGAACCTGAACGCCGCCGTCGACCAGGTCGAGAAGGAGGCGGCCGAGGGCACGATCGTCGGCATCGGCATCACCGGCAAGCCGTTCATCTTCGCGGTCGGCGCCGACCTCAAGGGCGTGGAGCTGCTGAAGCAGCACTCCGACGCGCTCGCGATCGGCAAGGGCGGCCACGACGTCTTCAAGCGGCTGTCCGGCCTCGCGGTCCCGACCTTCGCGTACTACAACGGCGCGGCGATGGGCGGCGGTGTCGAGGTCGGTCTGCACTGCTCGTACCGCACCGTCTCCAAGGCGATCCCCGCCTTCTCGCTGCCCGAGGTCTTCCTCGGTCTCGTCCCGGGCTGGGGCGGCTGCGCCATCCTCCCGAACCTGATCGGTGCGGACCGCGCGGTCTCGGTGATCATCGAGAACTCGCTCAACCAGAACAAGCAGCTGAAGGGCAAGCAGGTCTTCGAGCTCGGGATCGCCGACGCGATCTTCGAGGGCGCGGACTTCCTGGAGCAGTCGCTGATCTGGACCGCGGCCGTCCTCAAGGGCGAGATCGCCGTCGAGCGTGCCGAGATCGACCGCGGCGAGGCCTGGGACCAGGCCGTCGCGCGCGGCCGGTTCGTCGCCGACTCCAAGGTGCACGGCGCTGCCCCGGCCGCGTATCGCGCGCTGGACATCATCGCCGCCGCGAAGAGCGGGGACCTGCAGGCGGGCTTCGACGCCGAGGACACCGCGCTCGCGGACCTGATCATGGGCGGGGAGCTGCGCAGCGGCATCTACGCCTTCAACCTGGTCCAGAAGCGCGCCAAGCGCCCGGCCGGCGCCCCGGACAAGTCCCTGGCCCGCCCGGTCACCAAGGTCGGCGTCGTCGGCGCCGGTCTGATGGCCTCCCAGCTGGCGCTGCTCTTCCTGCGCCGCCTCGAGGTGCCGGTCGTGCTGACCGACATCGACCAGGAGCGCGTCGACAAGGGTGTGGGCTACGTCCACGCCGAGATCGAGAAGCTGCTCGGCAAGGGCCGTATCAACCAGGACAAGGCCAACCGTTACAAGGGCCTGGTCACCGGTGTGCTGGACAAGGCCGAGGGCTTCGCCGACGCCGACTTCATCATCGAGGCCGTCTTCGAGGAGATCGGCGTCAAGCAGCAGGTGTTCGCCGAGGTCGAGGCGGTCGCCCCGGCGCACGCGATCCTCGCCACCAACACCTCCTCGCTGTCGGTCACCGAGATGGCCTCGAAGCTGAAGCACCCCGAGCGGGTCGTGGGCTTCCACTTCTTCAACCCGGTCGCGATCCTCCCGCTGCTGGAGATCGTCCGCGGCGACAAGACCGACGACGCCTCGCTGGCCACCGCCTTCGGCGTGGCCAAGAAGCTGAAGAAGACCGCGGTGCTGTGCAAGGACGCCCCGGCGTTCGTCGTCAACCGCATCCTCACCCGCTTCATGGGCGAGATCCAGAACGTCATCGACGAGGGCACGCCGGTCGCCGTCGCCGAGAAGGCCGTCGAGCCCCTCGGTCTGCCGATGTCGCCGCTGGTCCTGCTGGAGCTGGTGGGCCCCGCGATCGGTCTGCATGTCTCCGAGACCCTCAACCGCGCCTTCCCGGACCGCTTCACGGTCTCCGGGAACCTGGCCGCGGTCGTCAAGGCGGGCAAGCGCGGCTTCTACGTCTACTCCGCGGAGAACAACTTCAAGCCGGAGCTGGACCCGGAGGTCGCCGCCCTCCTCAAGCAGGGCGATGTCGTCCTGACCGAGGAGCAGACCCGCGACCGTGTCCTGGACGCGGTGGCGCAGGAGATCGGTCTGATGCTCGAGGAGGGTGTCGTGGCCGAGGCCCAGGACATCGACCTCTGCCTGATCACGGGCGCCGGCTGGCCCTTCCACCTGGGCGGCATCACGCCGTACCTGGACCGTGAGGGTGTCTCCCAGCGTGTGAACGGCAAGCCGTTCCTGGCGCCGGGTGTGGCGAGCGTCCCGGCGTAACGCCGCAGCTCATCCGGGATTCCGCCCCGGCACCGCTCACCGCGGTGCCGGGGCGGACTACGTTCGCCGGTCCGGTCGGACGTGCCCTGTCAGATCTCGACGGGGCCGTACGTTCCCTCGCGAAACGTGAAGACGGTCAGTGCGGTGTCGTATTCGTCGCGAAAGTATCCGCCGTAGCCGGGCCGTGCGATGTGCGGGGCGAGCAGGCCCAGGATGCTGTCGAGGCAGAGCATGGAGTCGTCGACCCAGTAGTTGCGCGAGAAGAGTTCCCATGCGTGCTGTTGCCCGAAGGCAGTGGAACCCTGCACCGTGCGGCGCAGGGACACGATGTCTCCTCCGGGCAGCCTGCTGTTGTTCCGGTCCGGGGTGAGCAGTGGGTACAGATGCTCCTCCGGGTCGAGATCTCCGGGACGCTCGGCGTCCATGCCCAGGTGCCAGCGCAAGGCAGCGAGGACGGATTCCGGGGTGTCGTCGCGCAGGAAGCAGGAGAAGACGACTTCGTAGTGGTCGCTCATGGTGCGCATTGTGTACGGCGGCACTGACACTGCCGGGGCGTGATGTCGGCGTGGGCCGATGGTCGCCGGGGAGGGCCGGCGCTCAGAGCTCTTCGCGCACCCAGTCGCGCAGCCACGTCCGGAAGTCGGGGCCGAGGTCCTCGCGCTCACAGGCGAGCCGGACGATGGCCCGCAGATAGTCGCCGCGGTCCCCGGTGTCGTACCGCCGCCCGTCGAAGAGCACCCCGTGCACCGGACCGCCGGGCGCGTCGCTCTTCGCCAACTCCTGGAGCGCGTCGGTCAGTTGGATCTCGCCGCCACGCCCCGGAGCCGTACGGGCCAACACGTCGAACACCTGGGGTTCGAGGACATACCGGCCGATCACCGCATAGGAGCTGGGCGCCTCCCCCCGCGCGGGCTTCTCGACGAGGTCCGTGACGCGCACCACATCGTCCTCGGCCGTCGCCTCTACGGCCGCACAGCCGTAGAGATGGATCTGCTCCTCGGCCACCTCCATCAGCGCGACCACGCTGCCGCCCCGTTCCTGCTGCACCTCGATCATCCGGGCCAGCAGGGGATCGCGCGGATCTATCAGGTCGTCGCCGAGGAGTACGGCGAAGGGCTGGTCCCCCACGTGGGAGGCGGCGGAGAGCACCGCATGCCCCAGGCCGCGCGGGTCACCCTGCCGCACGTAGTGCACCGCCGCCAGGTCCGCCGACTCGCGCACCAGCGACAGGCGCTGGTCGTCACCCTTGCGGCTCAGGGCGTGTTCGAGTTCGTAGTTGCGGTCGAAGTGGTCTTCCAGCGCCCGCTTGTTGCGCCCGGTCACCAGCAGTACGTCCTCGAGACCGGCGGCGACCGCCTCCTCGACGACGTACTGGATGGCCGGCTTGTCCACGACGGGAAGCATTTCCTTGGGTGTTGCCTTCGTCGCAGGCAGAAACCTGGTCCCCAGACCGGCAGCGGGTATGACGGCCTTGACAATTCCGGGGCGCACTTCAGTCACGAGATTCCTGCTCCATACGATGACGGGCCGCCCGCCGGGAGACCGCGCCGTGCCGGGACAGGCGCAAGGACGTGGTGGGACCGTGGCGGGACGGTGGCGATACGGTGAACGCCAAGAATGTAGCGCCGACGGCGGCGAGTTGGAAATCTGCCTATAGTGCATGGTCAGCCACGTGATCACCGTAGAGGGGCGTTCCCGCGCTGGCGCCGCGCTGCCGTGCGAGGCTGAGCCCATGGACACACTCGTGGTCGTCGACGCCGCCAACGTCGTGGGTTCCGTACCCGATGGCTGGTGGCGCGACCGGCACGGGGCGGCCGAGCGGCTGCGGGACTCGCTCGTAGCCCTCGCGGAGGACGGGGTGGCGGGGCATCCCGGGCCGGTCGAGATCGTACATGTCGTGGAGGGTGCCGCCCGGGATGTGGACTCCGTTCCCGGCGTACGGGTCGTCTCCGCGCCCGGCAGCGGCGACGACCGCATCGTGGAGCTGGTGGCCGCCGAGGCGGCCGGCCGCACCTGCCTTGTCGTCACGGCCGACCGGGAGCTTCAGCGGCGGGTCGAGGCGCACGGCGCCCACTGCGCGGGTCCGCGCGCGGTACGTCAGCCGGGCGAACGCACGTAGAACACCGCACCGTCGACCTCTTCGGGCAGCGGCTCGTAGTGGCCGGCCAGCAGCCGGCGCAACGTGGGGATGCGCTCCGGGGCGAACGGCTTGCCGCGCGAGTCGTCGACGATCAGGGCCGGCCGGTGGGTGCGCATCTCGCCGCTGAAGACCGGCCAGGCCCCCTCCACTGCGTGCTTCTCGCCGACCTGCGGGCCGTTGCGGCCGCCGCTGTAGTTGGTGAGCAGCCCGGCGGTCAGATACCGGCTGGCGGGCGGGCGGTCGGCGAGCCAGTACGTCTCCGGGTGTATCCCCCACACAAGGACCCGCTCACCGGGCTCCGTACGCGCCTCGACCGCGGCGGCGACCCGTTCGGCGTGGGCCAGTTCCCCGCGCGGGGCCAGCATCCCCCAGGCGAGGAACAGCACGCAGCCGCAGGCCGAGGTGAGCAGCGCCGGCGCGAGCCGGGCCCGCGGCAGGGTCTGCAGCGCCGCGGTCGCCAACAGGGTCAGTGGCGGGATGAGCTGAAGGTAGTAGTGGCCGAAGAAATGGAAGCCCAGCATCACCGCGGCGGCCGATGCTGCCAGCCACAGCCACAGGTCGCTCGCGCCCGTCCTGGCGATCCGCAGCACCCTCACGATGGGCGGGAGCAGCCCGGCGCATGCGGCCATGAGCAGCGCGGTGTTCGCCAACGCCCGCAACAGGACGTGAAGTTCGGAGCCGGTGAAGGAGGCGTACGCTCCCGAGCCGGTCACTGTCCAGAAGACAAACCCCGACGGCGTGGTGAGCACGGCGACGCAGATCACCGGCAGCACGAGGCCGAGTACCGTGCGCAGCACGGCCGTTCGGGTCGGTGACGCCTGCCAGAGCAGCCACAGGACGGGCACCAGTACGGCTCCGCCGGTCTGTTTGGTGAGGAAGGCTCCGGCCACCGCCAGGCCCGCCGCACCCCACCGGCCCCGGTCCGCGCTCCTGATCGCCGCGGCCGTGAAGGGCAGCATGAAGACCTCGAAGGTGGCCGCCTGTGCGTCCTGAGGGTTGAGGCCGATGGAGACCAGCAGATACAGCACCCCGGCGGTGCGGCCCGCCCGGTCCCCCCAGCGGCGGCGGGCGACGCTCGCGAGCAGCGCGGCGGTGAGCACCTGGGCGAGTACCGCCAGCACCTTGACCGAGTGGAGCGATCCGTCGCCGAAGACAGCGAACGACGCCTCGTAGAGCCATGGGAGCAGGGGCGGCTTGCGGTCGACCACCGTGGAGTACAGCGCCCCGCCGTCCGCCAGCATCCGTGCCTGGACGGCGAGATAACCCTCGTCCGGGTTCCACAGCCGACGCCCGAAGGAGGGAAGGCGGGTGACAACGGCGAGCAGGGCGAGTGCCGGGAGCAGCCGCCGCCAGTAGTGGGGCGGAGGGACGGCGGCCTGGACGCTGCTGCGCTGCCTGGGCCACCGCGGTGCGGATACGTACCGCAGTGAGGATGGCGGCTCGACGGGCATGCCTGCCTTTCGGGTCCGGGGGCGCCCCCGGAAAAGCACGGTATGCGGCCCCGCAGTCCACACCGAAGCGGGACATACGGGGCCGGACACTACCGGGTCTAGTACTTGGCGTCGGGGCCCGAGCGGCCGAGGCGGCTGTGCCTGCGCCCGTACGCGAGGTACACCAGGACGCCGATCGCCATCCAGATGCCGAACCGCAGCCAGGTCTCGGCCGGCAGATTGAGCATCAGCCAGACCGACGCGGCCACCGAGAGGATGGGGACCAGCGGAACCCACGGGGTACGGAAGGCACGATGCAGCTCGGGCCGGGTGCGGCGCAGGACGATCACACCGAGGGCGACCACGACGAAAGCGAAGAGCGTGCCGATGTTCACCAGTGTCGCGAGCTCGTTGATGCTGGTGAAGCCCGCGATGATCGCGATGATCACGCCGAGCAGGATGGTCGGGCGGTACGGGGTGCCGAACCGCGGGTGTGTGATGGAGAAGAACCGCGGCAGCAGCCCGTCGCGGCTCATCGCGAAGAACACCCGGGTCTGACCGAGCAGCAGGATCATGCACACCGTGGTGAGACCGACCGCGGCGCCGAAGCTGATGACGCCCGCGTAGAAGGGGTGCCCCACGGATTTGAAGGCGTCGGCGAGCGGGGCGCTCACCGACATCTCGGAGTAGTGCTGCATTCCGGTGACCACGAGCGACACGGCGACGTAGAGCACGGTGCAGATGAGGAGCGAGCCGAGGATTCCGCGCGGCATGTCCCGCTGGGGGAGCTTGGTCTCCTCTGCGGCGGTGGCCACGACATCGAATCCGATGAAGGCGAAGAAGACGACGGAGGCGGCGGTGAAGATGCCCATGACACCGAAGTCGGTGGGCTCGTAGCCGAAGATCAACTGGACCAGGGGGGCGTCCAGGCCCGCGCCGCCCTCCTGCTTCTGCGCCTCGGGGATGAAGGGCGAGTAGTTGTCGGCCTTGATGAAGAAGAGGCCCGCGATGATCACGATCATGACCACGGTCAGCTTGATGGCGACCACGACCGCCGTGACCCGGGCGGAGAGCTTCATGCCGAGCACGAGGATGACGGTCAGCACCAGCACCAGGGCGAAGGCCAGGATGTCGAAGCCGAATCCTTCCGCCACATCGGGCCCGGAGAGCGCCTCGGGCATGGTCCAGTGCACGTTGTCCATCAGTGAGCGGACGTAGCCCGACCAGCCGACCGCCACCACGGCCGTGCCCAGGGCGAACTCCAGGACCAGGTCCCAGCCGATGATCCAGGCGACCAGTTCACCGAGCGAGGCGTACGAGAACGTGTACGCGGAGCCGGCCACCGGGACCGTGGAGGCGAATTCCGCGTAGCAGAGCGCGGCGAGGGCGCAGACGACGCCCGCGGCCACGAACGCGAGGGCCGTGGCGGGGCCTGCCGTCTCCTTGGCCACCTTGCCCGTGAGGACGAAGATGCCGGTGCCGATGATGACCCCGACCCCGAAGACCGTCAGGTCCAGCGCGGAGAGGGATTTCTTGAGCGCATGCTCCGGCTCTTCGGTATCACGGATCGACTGTTCGACCGTCTTGGTCCGGAACAGTCCTTGTCCGCCTGGGGGTGTGTCCTGCTGCGTACTCACCGGCGTACCTCCACGCACTTGTCGTGAACGCCATGATTGGGACATCAGCGGCCGAAGAGGGCTCCGTACGGGTGGATTTCACGCGAATGGGCCGGTCGGACCACCCATACAGGGTGACCGACCGGCCCATCGACGACAACCTGGCGCCGCGGATCAGTCGCGGGCCGGCTCCACCGCCTCGCTCTCGAACCGGCCGTCCAGCCGCGAGACGAGACCCGTGACCTGGCGTGCGATATCGGGCGCGGTCAGGCCGATCTCCGCCATGACCTCCTTGCGGGAGGCGTGGTCGAGGAAGCGCGGCGGGATACCGAAGTCACGCAGCGGTACGTCGACTCCCGCGTCGCGCAGCGCCTGGGCGACGGCGGAGCCGACGCCACCTGCCCTGCTGTTGTCCTCGACGGTGACGACGACGCGGTGCTGATCGGCGAGCGGCGCGAGGGCCTCGTCGACCGGCTTGACCCAGCGCGGGTCGACGACGGTGGTCGTGATGCCCTGCGCGTCCAGCAGATCGGCGATCTCCAGGCACATCGGGGCGAGCGCGCCGATGGAGACGAGCAGCACATCGGGCCGGTCCGAGTCGGCGGTGCGCAGCACGTCCATGCCGCCGATCCTGCCCACGGCCTTCACGGCCGGGCCGACCGCGCCCTTGGAGAAACGGACCACGGTGGGTGCGTCCTCGACCTGGACGGCCTCGCGCAGCTGGGCGCGGACCTGGTCGGCGTCGCGCGGGGCCGCGATCCGCAGGCTCGGCACGCACTGCAGGATCGACATGTCCCACATGCCGTTGTGCGAGGCGCCGTCGGTGCCGGTGACGCCGGCCCGGTCGAGGACGAAGGTGACACCGCACTGGTGCAGGGCCACGTCCATCAGGACCTGGTCGAAGGCGCGGTTGAGGAAGGTGGCGTACACGGCGAAGACGGGGTGCAGTCCGCCGGTGGCCAGGCCCGCCGCGGAGACGGCGCCGTGCTGCTCGGCGATGCCGACGTCGTAGACCCGGTCGGGGAAGGCCTTGGCGAACTTGTCGAGACCGACCGGCTGGAGCATCGCGGCGGTGATCGCGACGATGTCCTTGCGCTCCCTGCCGAGCTTGACCATCTCCTCGCCGAAGACCGAGGTCCAGTCGACGCCGGAGCTGGCGATCGGCAGACCGGTGTCCGGGTGGATCTTGCCGACGGCGTGGAAGCGGTCCGCCTCGTCCTGGAGGGCGGGCTGGTAGCCGCGGCCCTTCTCGGTGAGGCAGTGGACGATCACGGGCCCGCCGAAGCGCTTGGCACGCGCGAGAGCGGACTCCAGGGCCTCGATGTCGTGGCCGTCGATGGGGCCGACGTACTTCAGGCCGAGGTCCTCGAACATGCCCTGCGGGGCGATGAAGTCCTTGAGGCCCTTCTTGGCGCCGTGCAGGGTCTCGTACAGCGGCTTCCCGACGACGGGGGTGCGCTCGAGGATGTCCTTGCCGCGGGCCAGGAAACGCTCGTAGCCATCGGTCGTACGCAGCGTGGCGAGGTGGTTGGCGAGCCCGCCGATCGTCGGGGCGTAGGAACGCTCGTTGTCGTTGACGACGATCACCAGCGGGCGGTCCTTGGCGGCCGCGATGTTGTTCAGCGCCTCCCAGGCCATACCGCCGGTGAGCGCTCCGTCGCCGATGACCGCGACGACGTGGTCGTCCTTCTTCAGGACCTCGTTGGCCTTGGCAAGGCCGTCGGCCCAGCCGAGCACGGTCGATGCGTGGGAGTTCTCGATGACGTCGTGCTCGGACTCGGCACGGGCGGGGTAGCCGGAGAGGCCGCCCTTCATCTTGAGCCTGGAGAAGTCCTGACGGCCGGTGAGCAGCTTGTGCACATAGCTCTGGTGGCCGGTGTCGAAGAGGACCTTGTCCTTCGGGGAGTCGAACACCCGGTGCAGGGCGATGGTCAGCTCGACCACGCCGAGATTGGGGCCGAGGTGTCCGCCGGTCTTGGAGACCGCGTCCACGAGGAACGTCCGGATCTCTGCGGCCAGCTGATCCAGCTGCTCCGGGCCGAGCCGGTCCAGATCGCGCGGTCCCCTGATGCGGGTCAGCAGCGCCACCCGTGCCTCCTTGCGTTTGAGCTGGTCGAGCATGCCGATTCCGCCGAGTCTAATGTTCCGACTTCGACGCCGGTCGCCGGGCGGTGCGATCTACATCACGCATTCGAGTGAACACGCAGAGATGCCCGGCGCCGCTGAGCGGTGCCGGGCACTCCTGCTGAGCTGCGGTCAGGCGCGGCCCGCCGTCTTCTGGGTCTTCCGGGTAACGGAGTCGATCACCACGGTCGCCAGCAGCACGCCACCGGTGATCATGTACTGGATCGGGGTGGCGATGCCTTCCAGCGCCAGCCCGTACTGGATCGAGACGATCACCATGACACCGAGCAGCGCGTTCCAGGTCCGGCCGCGTCCGCCGAACAGGCTGGTGCCGCCGATGACGGCCGCCGCGATGACGTTCATCAGCAGGTCACCGGCGCCGGCGCTCTGGTTGGCCGCCGCGATCTTGGACGCCCAGAACAGACCGCCGACGGCGGCGAAGGTGCCCGCGATCGCGAAGACCGAGACCCGGACCGCCGTGACGTTGATGCCCGCGCGGCGGGAGGCCTCGACGCTGCCGCCGAGCGCGAAGATCTTGCGGCCGTACGTGGTGCGCCGGAGGACGAAGTCCGTCACCACCAGCACCACCAGGAACAGGACCAGCGCCAGCGGCAGGCCCTTGTACTGGTTGAACATGATCGCTGCGGCGAAGGCCACCACGGCGAGCAGAACCGTACGCACCACGATGTCGACGAGCGGACGGGACGGGATGCCCGCGGCCTCGCGGCGGCGGCTGTCCAGGAACGACGAGAGGAAGAACCCGGCCACCGCGACCGCGGCCAGTCCGTAGGCGGCCGCCACGTCCGTGAAGTAGTACGTGGTCAGCTTGCCGACCACACCTTCGCTGTCCAGGTTGATGGTGCCCTGGTCGCCGAGGAGCTGGAGCATGAAGCCCAGCCAGAAGAGCAGGCCGGCCAGCGTGACGGCGAACGCGGGTGCGCCGATCCGGGCGAAGAAGAAGCCGTGGAGCGCGCCGATGACCGCGCCGCTCGCGATCGCGACGATCACCGCGAGCCACTCGTTCATGCCGTGGGTGACGGTCAGTACGGCGGTGATCGCACCGGCGACTCCACTGACCGAACCGACCGACAGGTCGATCTCACCGAGCAGCAGCACGAAGATGATGCCGACGGCCATCATGCCGGTGGCGACCATCGTCACGGCGATGTTGCTGAGGTTCTGCGCGGAGAGGAAGTTCGAGTTCAGGCTCTGGAAGACCACGGCGATGATGATCAGGCCGATCACCACGGGCATGGAGCCCAGGTCGCCGGAGTGCAGCTTGCGCTTGAACTCCGAGATGTAGCCGGCGAAGCCCTGCTCACGGACGAGCAGCCGGGGGTCGACCGCGGTGACCGCGTCGTGGGCGGCCTCCGGGTTCACGACGGGCGCGTCGGCGTGTGGGGAGGTCTTTTCCGTGTTCACTTCTGAACCTCCGTGGTGCGCGCCGCGCGCCGGGTCACGGCATTGTCCGTGGCGCCGGTGATGGCGGAGATGATCTCTTCCTGCGAGGTGGACTTGACGTCGAAGACGCCGTTGTTCCGGCCGAGCCGGAGCACCGCCACCTTGTCCGCGACAGCCTTCACATCGGCCATGTTGTGGCTGATGAGGATCACCGCGTGACCGCGCTCGCGGAGCCGCTCGACGAGGTCGAGGACCTGGGCGGTCTGCTCGACGCCGAGGGCCGCGGTGGGCTCGTCGAGGATGACGAGCTTCGGCTCGCCGAGCATGGAGCGGGCGATGGCCACGGTCTGGCGCTGACCGCCGGAGAGCGAGGCGATCGGGATGCGCACGCTGGGAATCCGGATCGACAGCGTGTCGAGCAGCTCGCGGGCGCGGCGCTCCATCTCGACCTCGTTGAGGATGCCGCGCTTGCGGAGCTCCCGGCCGAGGTAGAGGTTGCCGACAACGTCGATGTTGTCGCACAGCGCGAGGTCCTGGTAGACCGTCGCGATGCCCAGGTTCTGGGCGTCGTGCGGCCTGTTGATCGATACGGACTTGCCTTCCCACTCGATGCGGCCTTCATCGATGGGATGCACGCCGGCAATCGTCTTGACCAGCGTGGACTTTCCGGCGCCGTTGTCGCCTACGAGAGCGACCACCTCGCCGCCGTGGACCTCAAGCTCTACGTCGGTGAGCGCCTGGACGGCACCGAATCGCTTGGAGACCCCGCGCAACGCCAGCACGGGCGTAGCGGACACGTGAACCATCTCCTTCGCCGCCTGACCGGCGGAGATGCCGCGCCGGGGGGTTGGCGCGGCGGTTGAGCAGAAGCGAACAGTGGGAAGAAGCGTTTCTGTTCCGGTACCCCGCCCCGATAGCGGGGCGGGAAGGTGGGGCGGGGTACCGGACAGGCTTCAGGGAGAGCGCAGATCCCCGAGGAGTCCCCTGAGGGAGCCCCCGAGGGGGCGGGCCTACTTCAGGCCGAGCGCGTCACAGGCGGCCTTGTACTTCGGGGTGCATATCTCGGCAACCGTGTAGACGCCGTCCTTGATGACCGTGTCCTTGATGTTGTCCTTGGTCAGCGAGACGACCGGGACCAGCACCGAGGGGATCTTCTTGGTGGTCGGGCTGTCGACGTCCGACTGGGCGACGGAGCCGAGGCTCTCGCCCTTGGCGAGCAGGACGGCCATCTCGGCGGCGGCGGCGGCCTCCGGCGCGTACGGCTTGTACACGCTCATGAACTGCTCACCCGCGACGATCCGCTGCACACCGGCGAGCTCGGCGTCCTGGCCGGTGACCGGCGGGAGCTTGCTGAAGCCGCCGGCCTTCAGGGCGGTGATGATGCCGCCCGCCATGCCGTCGTTGGCGGAGTAGACGCCGGTGATCTTGTCCTTGCCGAGGGCCGAGATCGCGGCCTCCATGTTGGCGTTGGCGTTCTCCGGCTTCCACTCCTTGGTGTCGTACTCCTTGCCGATGTCCACCTTGCCCTTGAGCTCGGCGAGCGCGCCCTTCTTGAAGAGAGCGGCGTTCGGGTCGGTGACGGCACCGTTCATCATGACGATCTGGCCGTCCTTGGCCTTGTCGCCGAGCGCCCCGAGGAGGGCCTTGCCCTGGACGTGGCCGACCTCTTCGTTGTCGAACGAGGTGTAGGCGTCGATGGGGCCCTCGGCAAGGCGGTCGAAGGCGACGACCGGGATCTTGGACTCCTTGGCCTTCTTCACCCCGCCGGCGATGGCCTTGGAGTCGACGGCGTCCACGATCAGGACATCGACCTTGTTGGTGATCATGGTGTCCACCTGCTGCGTCTGCAGGGTGGCGTCCTGCTTGGCGTTGGCGTAGACGACCTTGCCCTTGCCGTTCGTGAGCTCCTTGACCTTCTTCTCGATCAGGGGCTTGTCGAACTTCTCGTAGCGAGCGGTCTGGTTCTCGGGAAGGA
Organism: Streptomyces sp. NBC_01142; assembly: GCF_026341125.1. Classification (NCBI taxonomy): domain Bacteria; kingdom Bacillati; phylum Actinomycetota; class Actinomycetes; order Kitasatosporales; family Streptomycetaceae; genus Streptomyces; species Streptomyces sp. NBC_01142. Next base: position 1,898,016 of record NZ_JAPEOR010000001.1, on the reverse strand, counting down.
GCAGGCCGACGACGATGTCGTCGCCCTTCTTGGCGCCGGACTCGGTGGCGTTGTCGCCCGACTCCTTGGCGCTGCCACAGGCGGCGAGCGAAACGGCCATCGCAGTGGCGGCAGTAGCAACAGCGGCACGACGCAGATGTGCGTTCATCTGAAGAAACCTCCCTGACGAGGCCGCGTCGTTGCGGCCGAGGTGGCTGGAAGTCAACTCGGCCCCGGAGTCAGCGTCAAGGAGTAAATCCTTAACGAGATGACAACGGTGCCATTCGTTATCTAAGTGAAGGCAGGTGCACCGGCGGGCAACGCGCTGCCCAGAAGGGTTGAATCGCCCATTTCGCTGAGCACAAGAGCCAGTGCGCCCAGCACTTCGGCCCGGCCGCCGAGCGCTCCCGGGGCCACCGAGAGCTGCCTCGCGGCACTGGGGATCGCGTACCTGGAGACGGACTCACGGATCGGCCCCAGTACTAGTTCCCCAGCCTCCGCCAGGTCGCCACCGAGCACCACCCGGCTGGGGTTGAGCAGGTTGCAGAGGTTGGCGACACCACTGCCGATATGGCGGCCGACGTCCGCGATGACGCGACGGCAGCCGGGGTCGCCCTCGCGGGCCAGCTGCACCACGCGCTCCATGGTCAGATCGAAGCCGTGGCTGGACTGGAGCAGGGGCAGCACATAACGGGCGGCGGCGAAGGTCTCCAGGCAGCCGCGGTTGCCACAACGGCAGACCGGGCCCGACTCGTCCAGGGTGATGTGGCCGATCTCGCCGGCCGTGCCGCCGGGGCCTCGGTAGATCTGGCCGTCGATCACCAGACCGGCGCCGACACCGCTCGCGACCTTGATGTACGCAAGATCCTTGGCCCCGCGCCCGCTGCCCCAGACCATCTCGCCCAGCGCGCCGAGGTTGGCGTCGTTGTCGACGTACACGGGCACTCCGAGCCGCCCGGAGAGCTCCTCGCTCGGGTTGATCCCGGTCCACCCCGGCAGGATCGACGTGGAGCCGAGGGTGCCCGACTCCACGTCGATCGGGCCGGGTACGCCCAGGCCGACGCCGATCACCTTGTCCGGGCCGATCCCGGTCGCCTCGATCAGCCGGTTGACCAGCTGTTCCGCCCGCCCGAAGCCCTGCGCGGACGAGGCGTCGACGTCGAGCGGCTCGGACTCCTCGGCGAGCACCTGGTGGGCGAGGTTGCCGACGGCGACCCGCAGATGGGTGTGCCCGAAATCGACGCCGATGACGATGCCCGCGTCCCCGCTGAGCGAGACGCTGCGGGCCCGGCGGCCGCCGGCCGAGGTGGGTGTGACCTCGACGGTGCCGCCGTCCTTCAGTTCACGAACGATATTGGAGACGGTGGCCGCGGAGAGGCCGGTGCCCCTCGCGATCTCCGCCTGCGTGAGCGAGCCCGCCATGCGCACCGCACGCACGACGCGCTCGAGATTGGCCCGGTGCAGAGACGTCTGCGAACCCGGAGTCTCCATCGACTCATCCACTCCTGCCCCCGGTGGGCGGTACGACGACCGCCCCCGGCCGGGATCACCGCGAGGGGGACCCGACGTTTCTCCAACTTGTGAACCCTAAGCTCAACTCTCGGGGGCTTATCCCGTCAAGACCTTGAGCGGGGTCAACCACGGATGAGCGGCTCCCCCGGGCGCCGGAGCGGGCGCCGTGGCCCACCGGTGCGGGCCCCTGTAGCCCCACCAGGGCGGGCTCCCGTGGCCCCCTCCCACACGGAGAATGCCCCGGCAGAAGATCTGCGGGGGCATTCTCCGTACGGGAAAAGACCGGAGGAGCGGGGCGCCGCTACTTCAGCGCCCCCGCGGTCAGGCCGGCGACCACCTGGCGCTGGAAGATGATGTACGCGGCCAGCACGGGCAGCATCGCCATCACCAGTCCCGCGAAGAGCCCGGAGTAGTCCCCCTTGTATCCCTGGCTGACGGCCAGCTGCACCAGCCCCTGGGAGAGCACCTTCTGTTCCGGCTCGTTGTTCAGCACCGTGGGCAGCATGTACTGATTCCACTGTCCGAGGAAGTTGAAGATGCCCACGCTGATCAGGCCGGGTTTGGCCATCGGCAGCATGACCTGGAAGAAGGTCCGGGTGTGCGAGGCCCCGTCGATGATCGCCGCCTCCGCGACCGAGCTCGGCAGGGTCCGGAAGAAGGAGGACAGGAAGAACACCGTGAACGGCAGTGAGTAGGCGATGTACACCATGATCAGGCCGTGCTTCGTGTTCAGCAGCTCCATGTTGTTCATGACGTAGAACAGCGGGACGAGCGCCAGGATGATCGGGAAGCTCATTCCTCCGATGAAGAGGAAGTAGATGAAGCGGTTCCCGGGGAAGTCGAAGCGCGCCAGCACATATGCGGCCATGGAGCCCAGCACCAGGGTGCCGACCAGTGAACCGCCCACCACCACGATGGTGTTGAAGAAGTAGTCGCTCATGTGTGCCTGGGTCCAGGCCCGCGACCAGTTGTCGAAGTGGAGCGTGTCCGGCAGTGCCCACGGCGAGCTGAAAATGGCGTTGTCGTCCTTGAAGGACGACATGACCGCCCACAGCAGCGGCATGACAACCATGATCGCCCAGAGGATCAGCATGCCGTGCGAGAAGACGTTGAGGACGAAGCCCTCGCGCTTCTCCTTCACCGGCGGCGCGACGGTCACCTTGGCCACGGCCGGACTGGCCTCGGGCACCTCGGCGGGAGGAACGTCAGTGGTCTTCATCAGAACTCCAGCCGCTCACGCCGGCCCAGCTTCGTGACGACGGCCGCAAAGGCCAGCGTCACGACGAGCAGAGCCACACCGATCGTCGTTGCGTAGCCCGCCTGCGCGTCCCGGAAGGCTGTTTGGTAGACGTACAGGGGCAGAACGGTGGTCGAGTAGTCGGGTCCGCCGCCGCCCGGTCCCACCGTCATGATCTGTACGACCGCGAAGGCTTCCGCGCCCAGCGCCAGGATGCCCATGTACACCCAGCCCGACTGGACCGTGTCCCAGAGCAGCGGCAGCGTGATCCTGAAGAACGTGGTGACGCGGTTCGCACCGTCCAGCAGCGCCGCCTCGTAGAAGTCCCTCGGGATGGATGCCATGCCGGCGGAGAAGAGGACGACGAAGAAGCCGACCGTACTCCAGACGAGGACCGCCATGACACACCAGAGGGCGAGGTCCGGGTCGCCCAGCCAGAGCGGCTGGATGTCGCCGAGACCGACGGCCTTGAGCGCCGAGTTGATCGCGCCGCTCTCCGGGTTGTACGCGAACTGGAAGAGCAGGGCGACGATCGCAATGGACAGCACTTGCGGGAAGAAGTACGCGATCTTGTAGAAGCCCGAGCCCCGCACCCCCACGATCGCGGCGCCCTTACGGCGACGTCCGCCGACGTTGATCATGAAAGCGAAGAACAGGGCCAGGCCGAGCGTCACCAGCGGCAGCAGCAGAGCGAACAGCACGCTGTGCTGCAGGGACTTCCAGAAGATGTCGTCGTCGAACATCTTCACGTAGTTGTCGAAGCCGACCATTTCGAAGTCCGGGCTCAGACCTGTCCAGTCCGTGAACGAGTAGTAGATGGACTGGATGAACGGCCAGATGACGAAGACTGCGTACAACGTCAGGGGTGCCGCCAGGAACCCCACGATGAACCGGTACTTACCGTGTTGCATTGATCCGACCCCGATCTTTCCGCGGGTGCCGCCGCTGGTGACGCGTACTCACTGGTGCTTGTAGTGCTTGATGGACTGGTCCTTGGCGGCCTTGTCGGCGTAGTCCTGGATCCTCTTGATCGCCTCGGCGGGGGTCAGACGGCCGGCCATCATCTCACCGAGACCGGCGACGCCGATCTGCTCCTTCTGCAGCTTGACGTACCAGTCCTGGAGACGCGGGTTGACGACGTTCTCCCCCGCCTTGTCCAGCGCCGCGACACCGGACTTGAGACCGGAGGTCAGCTCGATGCCGTCCGTGCCGCCGTTGAGGGCGGTCAGCGACTTCACCTGTGTGGTGAAGTTCTTGGACGACGCCTCGCTGAGCATGATGCGCAGCAGTTCCATACCGGCCTGCGGGTTCTTCGCGTTCCGCGGAACGATGAAGGGCTCACCGCCCGACGCCCAGATGGTGCCGAACGGCATCTTGTCGGACGCGTCGAGGCCGGAGGGGCCGGAGACGGCCAGCTTGAAGTCGGCCGGCATCGTCTTGGCCGCCTCGTTCTCCACCCAGGAGCCGTTGGGGATGAAGAGCGCCTTGCCCTTGGTCCACGCGGTCTGGGACTGGATGTGGTCCAAGCCGGGGGTGCCCTGGAGGATGTAGCCCTTCTTGTAGAGCTCGAAGTACGCCTCGAAGGCGGCCTTGACCGCCGGGTCCTTCCACGCGTTCGGCTCCAGGTTGTCGATCTTGTCGAGAACCTCGCGGCCGCCGATCTTGGCGATGAACGGGTAGAGGGAGAAGGGGAGGTAGTACGGGTGCTTGCCCGCGTACGTCCAGCCGGCGATGCCCTGCTTCTTCGCCTTCGCGCAGAGGGCGAGCATGTCGTCCCAGTTCTCGGGGTACGTGGCGTCGAGCTTCTCGAGCGCCGTCTCCGAGTACCACACGCCGTACACCGTGTAGGCGTAGTACATGATCCAGACCGGGTCGCCGTCGAACTGACCCATCTCCAGAACGCCGGGGCGCAGCGTGTCGCGGACCTTCTTCTTCGGGTCGTCGTAGGACGGGGCGTCCATCAGCGCCGTGAGGTCGGTCAGCTGCTTCTTGCCGACCAGGACACCCATGTCCATCTGCTCGGCGCCCGAGTTGTCGATCAGGTCCGGCGGGGTGCCGCCGTTGAACTTCGGCTGAAGCTCCGACTGGATCTTCTGGGTCGCCGCGTGCTTCACCTTCGGGGCCTTGGGGAAGGCCTCGTTGAACCGCTTCTCCGCGTCGATCGCGTACTGCTGACCGAAGCCGCCGTCGAAGATGACGACATCGAGCTGCGCCGTCTCATTGACGCCGAGCGGGTTCTTCGCGGAGGTCTTGCCCTTCTCGACCTTGTTCTTGCTGCCGCTGTCGCTGCTCGCACAGGAGGCCAGAAAGCCCATCGTCGGGACGGTGATCAGGCCGATGGCCGCAGATCGCTTGATCAGATCACGACGGCCAAGGCCCTCATTGCTGTGAGCGGAGGTGGATCCCATGCTCAAGTCCTCGCCTTCTCCAGGACTCAGGCGGTGTACCGGTCGCCCGTACTGCTCGCCTGAGGCGAAAGGGCCCCGCAACCGCGGTCAAATGAAGCTGGGTCGTGCAGGATTACAGCAGAAACGGGCTGAATGGGCGGCCGAGGACGCGTCCGCGCTTCTCCACCGTCCCCCGTTCCCCCGGTCCGTCACCGTTCTCGAACACGGTGAGGCAGATGCCGACAGGTATAGTCCACTTCAGGCCGACTGAGCAAGATCGAAAGCAGCTTTGGGCGGCAGTCTTTCCCGAGTTGAGACCTCGCGGATATCTGAGCCGCTTGTGTACGCATTCGACCACTCGGGTCTCAGCGGAATGGCCAAATCCAGGCACTTTCCGCCTTCAACACCCTTGACACCACTCTCCACTTGGCTTCCTACTGGAGCCTGCGCCTCACGCTTGACAACGTTGTCCAACTTCTTCCGCAGGAGGAAAGGCCCGGGATGCAGCGCAGATCCAGAACTCGGCTCAGGCAGACCCGAACGGCCGCCCTCGTGGCGGCCGCTTCACTGCTCGTCGTGACGATGCAGTCGGCCGCCGTCGCCCAGCCCACCCAGCCCACCCGACTCGAAGCACCGGACCAGCAGTTCACGTCATCTTTCGAGGCGGACGAACACCAGCCCGACTGGCGCAATACCGTTGAAGTCGGAGCCGACGGAAACAGGCGGTCGTCCGGTGTCAACGGCGGATTCTCCAGCGGAATACCGGGCAATGTCACCGACAAGGTGACAGTCCTGCGCGCCAGCGGCGAGAACGCCGGTGCGGGCGAGACCAAGGAGAACCTGGTCGATCTCCAGCCCGGCACAAAATGGCTGGGATTCGAGCCCACCGCCTGGATCGAGTTCGACACGGATGCAGCAGTCAAGGTAGTGACCTATGCCCTGACCTCGGCGAACGACCACGCCGAACGCGACCCCAGGGACTGGACCCTCAAGGGCTCGTCCGACGGCAAGGAATGGAAGGTCCTGGACTCCCGGGAGGGCCAGACCTTCGAGAAGCGCTTCGAGACGAAGACGTACGGCATCGGTGATCCGGCCGACGCGACGGCGTACGCGCACTACCGGCTGGAGATCACCAGGAACAACGGCGCCTCGGACGCCACCCAGCTCGCCGACGTCCAGTTCTCCAACGGCGACACCAGCACGCCGGTGCCCGACGACATGCGCAGCCAGGTCGACCGCGGCCCCGGCGGTTCCCCCACCGCCAAGGCCAATGCCGGATTCACCGGAACGAGGGCACTGAAGTACGCCGGCACCCATCAGCCGGACGGCCGGGCCTACTCGTACAACAAGGTTTTCGACGTCGATACGCCCGTGCGGCGCGACACCGAGCTCTCGTACCGCATTTACCCCTCCCTGCCGGAGACGGATCTCCACTACCCCGCCACCCATGTGTCGGTCGACCTCGCCTTCACCGACGGCACCTATCTGAGTGGTCTGAAGGCCGTCGACTCCCACGGCGGGCTGCTCACCCCGCAGGGCCAGGGGGCCGCCAAGCGTCTGTACGCCAACCAGTGGAACCAGGTCGCGTCCAGGATCGGCACGGTCGCGGCGGGCAGGACGGTCGACCGGATTCTGGTGGCGTACGACTCCCCCAAGGGCCCGGCGAAGTTCCAGGGCTGGATCGACGACATCGCCCTGATGCCCAAGGCCCCCGAGAAGCGGCTCGCCCATCTGTCGGACTACGTCTCGACCACGCGTGGCACCAACTCCAGCGGCTCCTTCTCGCGCGGCAACACCTTCCCCGCCACCGCCGTCCCGCACGGCTTCAACTTCTGGACGCCGGCGACCAACTCCGCGTCCAAGAGCTGGCTGTACGAGTACGCGCGCGGCAACAACGCGGACAATCTGCCCACTGTGCAGGCGTTCAGCGCCAGCCATGAGCCGAGCCCCTGGATGGGTGACCGGCAGACCTTCCAGCTGATGCCGTCCGCGGCCGCCGGCACTCCGGAGACCGACCGCGTCAAGCGCGCCCTCCCCTTCCGCCACGGGAAGGAGACCGCGCGCCCGCACTACTACGGCGTCACCTTCGAGAACGGCCTCGAGGCCGAGATCGCCCCGACCGATCATGCGGCGATGATGAGGTTCACCTACCCGGGTGACGACGCGAGTGTCATCTTCGACAACGTCACGAAAGAGGGCGGTCTGACCCTCGACCCGGGCACCCGCTCCTTCACCGGCTTCTCGGACGTCAAGAGCGGTCTGTCCACGGGCGCCACCCGGATGTTCGTGTACGGCGTCTTCGACGCGCCGGTCACCGACTCCGGCTCCGAGGGTGTCACCGGCCGGCTGCGGTTCGACGCGGGCAGGGACCGCACCGTCAATCTGCGCCTGGCCACTTCACTCATCAGTGTCGACCAGGCGAAGAAGAACCTCGCCGACGAGATCCCCGCGGGCAGCCGCTTCGAGCGGATCAAGGACCGGGCACAGGACGCCTGGGACGAGCTGCTCGGCAAGGTCGAGGTCGAAGGCGCGAACCGCGACCAGCTGACCACGCTCTACTCCAGCCTGTACCGGCTGTACCTCTATCCCAACTCCGGCTTCGAGAACACCGGCACCCGGTCCCGTCCCCGGCACCAGTACGCGAGCCCGTTCTCGCCGATGACCGGACCCGACACCCCGACCCGTACCGGCGCGAAGATCGTCGACGGCAAGGTCTATGTCAACAACGGCTTCTGGGACACCTACCGGACGACCTGGCCCGCGTACTCCTTCCTGACCCCGAAGAAGGCGGGCGAGCTGGTGGACGGCTTCGTCCAGCAGTACAAGGACGGCGGCTGGATCTCCCGCTGGTCCTCGCCCGGCTACGCCGATCTGATGACCGGCACCAGCTCGGACGTCGCCTTCGCCGACGCGTACGTCAAGGGCGTGGACTTCGACGCCGAGGCGGCGTACGAGGCGGCGCTCAAGAACGCCACGGTCGTGCCGCCCAGTTCGGGTGTCGGCCGCAAGGGCATGGAGACCTCGCCGTTCCTCGGCTATGCCTCCACCAAGACCCATGAGGGCCTGTCGTGGTCGCTGGAGGGCTACCTCAACGATTACGGACTCTCCACGATGGGCGACGCGCTCCACAAGAAGACCGGGAAGGCCCGCTACAAGGAGGAGTCCGCGTACTTCCTCAACCGGGCGCGCAACTATGTCTCGCTCTTCGACTCCAGGGCCGGCTTCTTCCAGGGCCGGGACGTGAAGGGCGACTGGCGGGTCCCGTCCGACCAGTACGACCCGCGGGTGTGGGGCTACGACTACACCGAGACCAACGGCTGGGGCTATGCCTTCACGGCACCTCAGGACAGCCGCGGCCTGGCCAATCTCTACGGCGGCCGCTCCGGCCTCGGCGAGAAGCTCGACACCTACTTCTCCACCCCCGAGACCGCCTCGCCGGAGTTCGTCGGCTCCTACGGCAGCGTCATCCACGAGATGACGGAGGCCCGTGACGTACGGATGGGGATGTACGGCCACTCCAACCAGGTCGCCCACCACGTCACGTACATGTACAACGCCGCCTCGCAGCCGTGGAAGACGCAGGAGAAGGTGCGCGAGGTGCTCTCCCGCCTCTACACCGGCAGCGAGATCGGGCAGGGCTACCACGGCGACGAGGACAACGGCGAGCAGTCGGCCTGGTACCTCTTCTCCGCGCTCGGCTTCTACCCGCTGGTGATGGGCAGCGGTGAGTACGCGATCGGCTCGCCGCTCTTCACCAAGGCGACCGTGCACCTGGAGAACGGCCGCGACCTGGTGGTCAGGGCTCCGGGGAACAGCGCGAAGAACATCTATGTCCAGGGCCTGAAGGTGAACGGAAGGTCCTGGAACTCCACTGCGCTGCCGCACGATCTGATCGCGCGGGGCGGCACCCTGGAGTTCGCGATGGGCCCGAAGCCGTCCGCCTGGGGTACGGGCAAGAAGGCGGCCCCGGTCTCCATCACCCGGGACGACGAGGTGCCCTCGCCGCGCCAGGACGCGATCACGGCCGACGGCCCGCTCTTCGACAACGCCTCCGCCACGGAGGCCACGTTCGAGACGGTGGAGCTGCCGGTGGCGGCGAAGACGCGGGCGGTGCAGTACACGCTCACCTCATCAGCACGGGCCAAGGCCCCGGCGGGGTGGGTGCTCCAGGGGTCGGACGACGGCCAGAAGTGGAGTGACCTGGACAAGCGGTCGGGTGAGAGCTTCGCGTGGGACCGGCAGACGCGTGTCTTCACGGTGGCGCGGCCGGGCTCGTACGCGCACTACCGGCTGGTGGCCGCAGGCTCGGGGACGCTCGCGGAGGTCGAGCTGCTCGGATAACCCCTGCCGGAATCGGGCCGTCGGCATACGCCGGCGGCCCGTTTCCGGCATTCATGCACACGTAAAGCAGCGGCATGACTACTCTTGGTGGCATGTCTCAGCCCAGGAACCTGGACCCGTATACCGGTCCAAGGGCGTTCTACGGAGCGGAACTTCGCCGCCTGCGTGAGCAGGCGAAGATGTCGCAGGAACAGCTCGGGGAGCGGGTGTTCTGCTCGGGCTCGTACATCGGGCAGTTCGAGTCCGCGGCACGACGGCCCCAGCTCGACATGTCCCGCATGTTCGACGAGCTGCTGGGTAGCGGCGAGCATCTCCAGCGGCTGTGCCGTCTGGCCCGGACGTCGAAGGTCGCCGACTACTTCGCGGATGCGGCGGAGCTGGAGTGTCTCGCGAGGGCCATCAGTGAGTACGCCCCCGTGCTGGTGCCGGGCCTGCTGCAGACGGAGGAGTACGCGCGCGCCATCACGCGCACCGCGAACCCGTTCGCGCCGCCGGAGGACGTGGAAGAGCTGGTCCGCGCCCGGATGGACCGTCAGCAGGTCCTGGACGGCCCGGCCGCCCCTGTCCTTTGGGCAATCCTGCACGAGGCGGTGCTGCTCGCGCCGATCGGCGGGCGTGAGGTCATGCGCCATCAGGCCCTGCACATCGCCGAGCTGGCCCGCCGGCCCAGGGTGGTGGTCCAGATCCTCCCCTTCACCGCCATGACGGAGGCGTTCATGGGCAGCATGCTGTCCGTCATGGCGTTCGCCGACTCGCCGACCGTGGTGTACACCGAGGGCGCGGGCAGCGGACAGCTGATCGAGGAACCGGCCCTGGTCGAGCACAGCACGCGGGCATACGATCTGGCCAGGGCCGCCGCCTTGTCACCGTCGGCGTCCCTGGCCCTGCTCGCATCGGTGGCGGAGGACTACGCGAATCCATGACCACCACACACGATCTGAGTCACGCCGACTGGCGCAAGTCGTCCTTCAGCGACGGCACCGGCGGCAGCTGCGTCGAGGTCGCCGACGGCTTCACCGGTGTACTGCCCGTCCGCGACAGCAAGATGCCGGAAGGCCCCGCGCTGGTCTTCTCGTCGGCGGGCTGGACCTCTTTCGTCGCTGCCGTGAAGCGCGACGACATCTGACCCGTAGCACCGCCGCACACACCGAAGAGCCGCATCCGGGGATCGGATGCGGCCCTTACGGCTGGGTGCGCGGTCAGCCGCGGATCAGGTTCCGCAGCACGTACTGCATGATGCCGCCGTTGCGGTAGTAGTCCGCCTCACCGGGGGTGTCGATGCGGACAACCGCGTCGAAGTCCACACCGGTGTCGGTGGTCACCTTGACCGTACGCGGGGTGGTGCCGTTGTTCAGCTCGGTCACACCGGTGAAGGAGAAGGTCTCCTCGCCGGTCAGGCCGAGGGACTGCGCCGTGGCGCCCTCCGGGAACTGCAGCGGCAGCACGCCCATGCCGATCAGGTTCGAGCGGTGGATGCGCTCGTACGACTCGGCGATGACGGCCTTGACGCCGAGGAGCGCGGTGCCCTTGGCGGCCCAGTCGCGGGACGAGCCCGAGCCGTACTCCTTGCCCGCCAGGATGACCAGCGGGATGCCGGCGGCCTGGTAGTTCTGCGAGGCGTCGTAGATGAAGGAGACCGGGGTGCCCTCGACGGTGAAGTCGCGGGTGAAGCCGCCCTCGGTGCCCGGCGCGATCTGGTTGCGCAGACGGATGTTCGCGAAGGTGCCGCGGATCATCACCTCGTGGTTACCACGGCGCGAGCCGTACGAGTTGAAGTCGCGACGCTCGACGCCGTGCTCCGTGAGGTACTTGCCGGCCGGGGTGTCGGCCTTGATCGCACCGGCCGGGGAGATGTGGTCGGTGGTGACCGAGTCGCCCAGCTTGGCCAGCACACGGGCGTCGGCGATGTCCGAGACCGGGGTGGTCTCCATCGTCATGCCCTCGAAGTACGGGGGCTTCCGTACGTAGGTGGACTGCGGGTCCCACTCGAAGGTGTTGCCGGTCGGGATCGGCAGCGCCTGCCACTGCGCGTCGCCCGCGAAGACGTCCTGGTAGGACTTGTTGAACATGTCCTCGCCGATCGCGGAGGCGACAACCTCGTTGACCTCGGCCTCGGTCGGCCAGATGTCCTCGAGGTGGACCGGCTTGCCCTCGGTGTCCGTGCCGATGGCGTCGCGCGTGATGTCGACCTTCATCGAACCGGCGATGGCGTACGCGACGACCAGCGGCGGGGACGCCAGGTAGTTCATCTTGACGTCGGGGTTGATCCGGCCCTCGAAGTTGCGGTTGCCGGAGAGCACCGAGGTGACCGCCAGGTCGTGCTCGTTGACGGCCTTGGAGACCTCTTCGTCGAGCGGACCGGAGTTGCCGATGCAGGTGGTGCAGCCGTAGCCGACAAGGTTGAAACCGAGCTTGTCGAGGTACGGGGTCAGGCCGGCCTTGTCGAAGTAGTCCGTGACGACCTTCGAGCCCGGGGCGAGCGTGGTCTTGACCCACGGCTTGCGGGTCAGGCCCTTCTCGACCGCCTTCTTGGCCACCAGCGCGGCGGCGACCATGACGTACGGGTTCGAGGTGTTGGTGCAGGAGGTGATCGCGGCGACGGTGACGGCGCCGTGGTCGATCTCGTACGTCGAACCGTCGGCGGCGGTGACGAGCGTCGGGCGGGTCGGCACACCGTTGGCGGAGGCCGGGGCGTCGGAGGCCGGGAAGGACTCCTTGCCCGCCTCGTCGTCGTCCTCGACGTAGTTGCGCACGTCCTGCGCGAACTGCTCCTTGGCGTTGGCCAGGACGATGCGGTCCTGCGGGCGCTTGGGACCGGCGATCGAGGGGACGACCGTGGAGAGGTCCAGCTCGAGCTTCTCGGAGAAGTCGGGCTCGGCGGCCGGGTCGAGCCAGAGGCCCTGCTCCTTGGCGTACGCCTCGACGAGCGCGACCTGCTGCGCGTCGCGGCCGGTCAGGCGCAGGTACTTCAGCGTCTCGTCGTCGATCGGGAAGATCGCGGCGGTGGAGCCGAACTCCGGCGACATGTTACCGATGGTGGCGCGGTTGGCGAGCGAGGTCGCGGCGACGCCCTCACCGTAGAACTCGACGAACTTGCCGACGACGCCGTGCTTGCGCAGCATCTCGGTGATCGTGAGGACCAGGTCGGTGGCGGTGGTGCCGGGCTTGAGCTCACCGGTCAGCTTGAAGCCGACGACACGCGGGATGAGCATGGAGACCGGCTGGCCGAGCATCGCGGCCTCGGCCTCGATGCCGCCGACGCCCCAGCCCAGCACACCGAGGCCGTTGACCATGGTGGTGTGCGAGTCGGTGCCGACGAGGGTGTCGGGGTACGCCTGGCCCTTGCGGACCATGACCGTACGAGCGAGGTGCTCGATGTTGACCTGGTGGACGATGCCGGTGCCGGGCGGGACGACCTTGAACTCGTCGAACGCGGTCTGGCCCCAGCGCAGGAACTGGTAGCGCTCCTTGTTGCGGCCGTACTCCAGCTCCACGTTCTGCGCGAAGGCGTCCGAGGTGCCGAACTTGTCGGCGATGACGGAGTGGTCGATGACCAGCTCGGCCGGGGCCAGCGGGTTGATCTTCGCCGGGTCACCGCCGAGCTCCTTCACGGCCTCACGCATGGTGGCGAGGTCGACGACACAGGGCACACCGGTGAAGTCCTGCATGATCACGCGGGCCGGCGTGAACTGGATCTCCTGGCTGGGCTGCGCCTGGGAGTCCCAGTCGCCGAGCGCCCGGATGTGGTCGGCGGTGATGTTCGCGCCGTCCTCGGTACGGAGCAGGTTCTCCAGCAGCACCTTCAGGCTGTAAGGGAGGCGCGCGGAGCCCTCGACCTTGTCCAGCTTGAAGATCTCGTACGACTCGTCGCCCACGCGCAGCGTGCTGCGGGCGTCGAAGCTGTTCGCCGACACGACAGTCTCCTTCATCAATGTGCGCGTGCTACCGCGCTGCGACTCAATTGCGGCTGACGCCGCGCGGTGCCGCCTACGACCTCGCCGATCCGCTAAGGTAAGACTTAGTTAGGTCACCCTTAGCTGATGGCGGCGGCGGTACGCCTTCGGCAGTTATCTCGATGTCGAGATAACTCTAGTACATGACCGCTGCGCGGTCATGCCCGGAGGGTCGTCCGATCTGCCGCAGCGAAGGCCGAGCGTCGTCACCGGAGGCTGGTGACCGCCACGTTTCCTCCCTGAAGGTTGAGTGGCTGCCGTCCAGTACGGCTCCCGGCCTTGCACGTGTCAGATCTCAGCCGCATCCGATTTCGCACAGGCCGGACCCTGCATCGAGGGGCGAGGTTACGTCACCCGGCCGGCTCGGAGATACGGCGCCCGCTGATGGGCGTGTGGCTGGCACATTGAGCGCATCGACGACCATCACATCCCTTCATCACCCAGCCGGCCTTCGCGCCCACACTCAGCGATGAGGAACAACGGACATCCGGTGAAAAGGGACCGCGCGTGACCGAAGGCAAGGCAGCGAAGGAGCACGCGAGCGACGGCGCCGTCCGCTCACCGGCCGCCCGCCGGCGGATCCGGGCTTCCGCTCCTCACATCGCTCCTCTTCCTTGCCCGACGAAAACTCGAACCAGCTGACCGGCTCAGCAGCTTCGCCGCCCTGGACGCCTCCACCCTGATCGCGTCGGCGCGGAAGGAACCACCGTTTCGCAGGCCGCAGCTCCCTGAGAGGCCCTCCGCGGGGCGCCGGCCAAAGCCCCACTGCGGGAACCCGGCCCATCGACCGGCCGGGGATCACCTTCCGCGCCCATGGCCAGGAGCACACGACGGCTCGCGTCACGGCGGCGCAGTGCGCCCGTACGGCCGCACTGCACTTGCCGGGCCCCCGCACCCCACCCAGCATCGGAGCATGTTCAGTGGTGCGCATGTGATCCTCTACACACAGGACGCGGACGCCGACCGGGCCTTCGTCAAGGACATTCTCGGCTTCCCTCATGTCGACGCCGGGCACGGCTGGCTGATTTTCGCGCTGCCCCCGGCGGAGATCGCCGTCCATCCGACGCGCCCCGCGCCGAAGGCCGCGTCCCAGCTGAAGTCCGAGTTCTACCTGATGTGCGACGACCTCGATCAGACCCTCGCCCGGCTCACGGAACGCGGCGTCGAGATCGCGCAGCCGCCGAGCGACCAGGGGTGGGGAGTGCTGGCATCGGTACGCATGCCCAGCGGAGCCGAACTCCCGCTGTACGAACCGCGACATCCAGTGGCCCATCGGCTGACACCCTGACGGAAGACGGTGTGACGCGATCCTCTCCGGACGGCCGCGGCGCCGCTGTTACGGTGATCATCATCGACAGGGGGAACATGTCCGAGAGGACGCCGGACCACGTTTTCACGGGGCACGTCCATGAATGGCACAGCGAGGAAGGGTGGGGCGTTCTCGCGTCCCCCGCGCTCCCCGAGATGACGTGGGCCCATTTCTCGAGCATCGAAATCATCGGGGGCATAGGAAGCACCGAGTCCGAGGGCTTTCGCGAGCTGACGGCCGGTCAGTCCGTGACGTTCTCGGCGGAGGAGGCCGAGCAGGACGGATTCCGCTGGCGGGCTCTGCGCGTCTGGCCCGGGGCTGTGACGCAGCGGCCGCACAGCCTGGGCGAGCGAACCGAACGACGTCACTCCAACGGACCCCCCGGAACGAGGGGATCTCATATCTGAGATAGCCTGCGGGCCATGGCAGACGACTACCTCGTACGCATCGGCAAGCTCATCCGTGACGCCCGGCAGCACCGGGGCTGGACACAGACGCAGCTTGCCGAGGCTCTCGGCACCAGCCAGAGCGCCGTGAACCGCATCGAGCGCGGCAACCAGAACATCAGCCTTGAGATGATCGCACGCATCGGTGAGGCGCTCGACAGCGAGATCGTTTCTCTCGGCTACGCCGGTCCCATGCATCTTCGGGTGGTCGGCCGGCGCCGCCTCTCCGGCACCATCGACGTCAAGACGAGCAAGAACGCCTGCGTCGCGCTGCTCTGCGGTTCACTGCTCAACAAGGGCCGTACGGTGCTGAGGCGAGTGGCCCGTATCGAGGAAGTCTTCCGCCTGCTCGAGGTGCTCAACTCCATCGGGGTCCGCACCCGCTGGATCAACGAGGGCGTGGACCTGGAGATCGTGCCGCCCGCGCAGCTCGACCTGGACGCCATGGACGCGGACGCCGCGCGGCGGACTCGCTCGATCATCATGTTCCTCGGCCCGCTGCTGCACCGGACGGACTCGTTCAGGCTGCCGTACGCGGGCGGTTGCGACCTCGGCACGCGGACCATCGAGCCGCACATGATCGCGCTGCGCCGCTTCGGACTGGACATCACCGCGACCGAGGGGATCTACCACGCCCGGGTGGACCGCTCGACCTCGCCGGACCGGCCGATCGTGCTGACCGAGCGCGGCGACACGGTGACCGAGAACGCGCTGCTGGCCGCCGCCCGCCACGACGGTGTGACCGTCATCCGCAACGCCTCGTCCAACTACATGGTCCAGGATCTGTGCTTCTTCCTGGAGGCGTTGGGCGTCACGGTCGAGGGCATCGGCACGACCACGCTGACCGTGCACGGCATCCCGACCATCGACGTGGACGTCGACTACTCCCCTTCCGAGGACCCGGTCGAGGCGATGAGCCTGCTCGCCGCCGCGGTCGTCACCGAGTCGGAGCTGACCATCCGACGCGTGCCGATCGAGTTCCTGGAGATCGAGCTCGCGGTACTCGAGGAGATGGGCCTCGACCACGACCGCACCAGCGAGTACACCGCGGACAACGGGCGCACGCGGTTGGTGGACCTGACCGTACGGCCCTCCAAACTGGAGGCGCCGATCGACAAGATCCACCCGATGCCGTTCCCCGGGCTGAACATCGACAACGTGCCGTTCTTCGCGGCCATCGCGGCGGTCGCCCAGGGCAAGACTCTGATCCACGACTGGGTCTACGACAACCGCGCGATCTACCTGACCGACCTCAACCGCCTGGGCGGCCGCCTCCAACTGCTCGACCCGCACCGGGTTCTGGTCGAGGGCCCGACCCGGTGGCGTGCGGCGGAGATGATGTGCCCGCCCGCGCTGCGGCCGGCCGTGGTCGTACTGCTGGCGATGATGGCGGCGGAGGGTACGTCCGTACTGCGCAATGTGTATGTCATCAACCGGGGTTACGAGGATCTGGCGGAGCGCCTGAACTCGGTGGGCGCGCAGATCGAGATCTTCCGCGACATTTAACCAAGCCGCAGGTCAGGACGCTTTCCGCCATCCTGGGCCGTCTGTGGGCCGTCGTCGGTGTCTCCGCCCCCGCGGAAGACGCTGTCGACGGCCTTCCGCGCTCGCGCCTGGCTGTTGGGCATGAGGTGCGTGTAGGTCCGCAAGGTGAATCCGGGGTCGCCGTGACCGAGGTACTCCGACAGGGCCTTGACGTTCTCCCCCGCGTCCAACAGAACGGACGCGTAGAAGTGCCGCAGGGCGCGCATCCCGTGCTCGCGCGACTCGGCGAACCGCTCCCGCGAGTAGAAGAGCAGCGACGCCGTGACCGGCGGCCCGTCCGGTGCCTTCCATGGCAACGTCACGGTAAGCGGCGGGCTCAAACCGATTCCGGACCCCGACGCGGCCCAGCCCCGAGGAGGGGCCGAGCCACGTGCTGTGCGGGTACTGGTACGTGGGGCAAACGCGGGGAGGGGATCAGCCCTCCGCGAGGACCTTCCGTGCCGCCGCCACCTTCTTGGCGTGCAGATCGCGCAGCTTCTCCAGCGCCTCGGAGTGCTCGGCGATCATCGTCTTCTGGACTGCCGACTCCGCCGTGAACCACACCTCCAGGAGACCAGTGCTCCGCTTGCAGGCGACGTCGGCTTGTGCTGTTTCTTTTTCCTGCGCCGTCACGGGACCTACGCGGAATTTCTCCGCGGAAAACGGGTCGCTGGGCAAGCTGTAGGTGTATCCACTTTTCTTCATGCAAGCCGACCACTGCTTGAAGACGGCCTGCACTTCCGGCAGAAGCATGGAGTCCCGATAGCTTTGCGACGATATCCGGCTGGCCTTCCCGGCGCCTTCCGGATATGCGTATGCCTTGCCGAACTCATCCTTGGCCTGCCCGAGGCATCCGTGGTCCGGAACCTTTTTCCCGCGATACTCGAGCGGTTTGGAGTTTCCGGCGCCCTCTCGATTTCCGTACAGCACGGTGCGTTCATGCTTGCCGAGCTTCATGGGCTGGGGTGCCGCTCGATAGGAAGAATCCGGACGATAGCCGAAAAGGGTGGCGCTTCTCTCCTCGGACAAGCCGTACCTACGATCGGCGCCCGGCGTCGCGGGGGTCGGCTTCGGCGGCTGATAGGTCAGCGAATAGCGTGCCATGCATTTGCCTGCCAGCACATTCTCGGCCGCGTCGATGGACGCGTACTCGGCGTCGGTGTAGCTGTAGGCAGCGATGGGCAGCCGGTAGGTGTAGTTCCCCCCGGCGGCGTCGGACTCGTTGGCGCCGCTCGCCTCGGGCCGTGCCCCGGTATTTCCCTGTGATCCCTGAGCCGTGCATCCGACCAGGGCAAACAGGGCGAACATGGCTGTCGTCAAACGTCTCATGAGGATGCTTCCCCTGCGGAGCCCCGCGTGGGCTGTGGCCTTCACGCGGGGCTGACGTGCAAAGAAGGAACGGCTGCCCGTCAGTTGAACTTGTAGCAGTGCGAGCCGGACGTGCCGAACATGAACGAGGCATTCTCGTTGTACGTGTTCACCAGGCGCTTGGCGTTGGTGTAGGGCGCGACAGTGTCGCACGGGCCGTTGGAGTAGCTATTGAAGAAGATCGTGGTGGGGGTGGGGCTGCCGTTGTAGAAGGAGGCGGCGCCGTTCTTGACCGGAGTGCCCTGACCGGCTCCCGAGTCCAGGAACTTGTAACCAGCAAGGTCGTTGATGCTGCCGTTGATCCCGCCACTTCCGGTGAAGGTGGTGCGCGAGCCGGTGAGGCCGGAGTTGTAGTAGAAGGTTCCGCAGTTGGCCTCCCCGGTGCAGTAAATGCCGGTTCCGGCCTGAGCCGGGGTCATGCTGAAGGCCAGGGCGGCAGCAGCAGGAAGTGCAATAGCCATAGCACGCCGAATATTTGTCACGAGTTCCTCCTGGAACCTTGATCGCCACAGTGGCGGACGGAGTGTAGGCGGATGACCAGCCATTAAGTCAAGATCACAAGAAGTGGAACCTTAAATTCCAAAGGGAGAGTAGAATTCCGGATAGGCATCCCGGTCTTCGCGTACGGTCGGCGGCATGGCCATCAGGCGGCCCTGTGGGACATCGACCCGGCGGTGACTCTTCCCCACGCCTGCCCCGGCCCACGCCCCTCGGCAGGTGTGGATGCGACCGAGCCCACACCGCGTTCGAGAGATCACACCTCCCCACACCGCCGGAACGACATGAATGCGGTCCAGTCACACGACTCGTGGGCAGGCTCTGACTGAGCTGCTTCCGCTCCCTGGCCACCCGAGCACAGCATCGATGGCCGCCTGCGGCTGCGGGCATGCACCAACGCGGCGGCCGGGTCACCGGACCGGGATTCGAGGTACTCGGAAAGGTACGGCGAGGCGGCGAAGACCCCGCCCTGCCCCGGCCGCTCGCTGCGGCCGGCCTACATGGAGCCCCGTATCCCTGATGGCCGGGCAGTGGCCCGTGCAGGGTAGTCGTAGGAGTGACCTCGGGGCCCGGTTCACGGCGATAGGCTGGCGACCAGGACGGCCCGGGTCGCCGAGCGGCCCCGCCGAGGGTTCCACGAGGGGGGCATCGTGCGCGACAGCAGGCAGGAGATCGCGGACGCGCTGGCGGACTCCGGGCGCACCGACCGGGAGACGGCCCTCCATGTGCTGGGACGCGCCGTCCGGTGGGCCGCCGACACCATCGGCCGGCCGGACCGTGCATCCGACGGCGGCACGCCGGACGATGCCGACGGGGCCGGCGCCCTGACCGCCCTGTACGCGCTGGACGACGCGCTGGCGGACGCCCGTGACCTGGCCGAGGCGCTGCCCGGGCTGCTGGAGGCCGCCCGGCCGGGGGAGAGGGTGGGGCGGGGCACCCGGGACCTGATGGACGAACTCACCGCGGCGGCCGAGCAGGTGGCGTCCGAACGCGCGGCTCTGGAAAAACTCGCGGAGAGGGAGAAGGAGCTGCGCCACCGCCTGGCGGAACACGAGAACCTGCGGCGGGAGGTGGACGAGCTGCGGCGGCTGGAACGGCTGGTGGAAGAGCTGGACGAGCTGCAGGCGCAGCAGGAGGTCATCGACACACGGCTGCGGGAGCTGCGCGGCCGGGACCTCGGGGCGGCCGACCGGGAGCTGCGCACCGGGGCCGACGCCCTGCTGCGGCTCACCGAGCAGCAGCTCGCCGTGCTGACGCCGCGTACCCGGCAGACCCTGGAGCTGGCCGCAGCGGCGCAGGAAGCGCTGGCGGCCGCGGAGCGCGAACTGAGTGAGGGCTCCCGCGAACTCGCCGCCTGCCAGGACCGGCTGGAGCGCATCCGGGCGGAACGGGGCACGGTGTTCACGTCCCTGACCCGCCATGCCCGGGCCGACCGGGAGCTGGCGCAGGCCCTGCGCGAGGCCGCCGGCGCGGACACCGGCGGCCTCGCGCAGGAGCCGGGCCTTGCCCTCGATGAGGTGGAGGCCCTCACCCGGACCGTCGAGCAGCGGCTGGCCGACGCGGACCGGACCCTGGGCCGCGTCCTGACAGAGCGTCAGGAGCAGGAGCAGGACGGCAGGACAAGAATCACCCGCGCCGAGCCCTGATGGGCGGCGGATCCGGCACGTCCTCGGGCAGATACTCCGACCCCTTGACGCCCTGATCCCACCGCGCCGCCTTGCGGCCCTCCATCTGCTCCAGCAGTCTGCGCACCTCCCGGGCATTGCCGAACGAGGCCGGACGGTCCTGCCGGGTCGCCACGAGCCACAACCCGGCGCGTTCTGCGGTCCCGGTGCCGAGGGTGTAGCCGCCCTCAGCAGCCATCCGACGGAGGATCTCCACCAGGTCGTCCAGGGAGTACTCGGGGAAGGGCACCTCGGTGGTGAACCGTGACCGCAGTCCCGGGTTGAAGTCGAGAAGCCGCTCCATGTCCTGCGGGTATCCGGCCGCGATCACGACCAGTCGGCCGCGCCGGTGCTCCATTTCACGGAGCAGGGTGTCCACCGCCTCCGCGCCGAAACCGCCGTGTCCCCCTGTGTCCCGGACCAGGCTGTAGGCCTCGTCGATGAACAGCACGCCGTCCAGCGCCCGCTCGACCGCGTCGCGGACCCTGCCCGCGGTCTGCCCCACGTACCCGGCTACCAGATCGGTGCGGGTCACCTCCACGACATGCCCCCGGCGCAGCAGCCCCAGTCCGCGGAACAGATCGCCGACGAGCCGGGCCACCGTGGTCTTGCCGGTGCCCGGAGGGCCGGTGAACAGGAGGTGGGGCGGGGCGAATGCCTCCGTGCCACGCTCCTGACGCATCCTCAGCCGGTTCGCGAGTCCTTCCAGCTCCCCGCGGACCACCGCGAGGCCCACATACCGGTCGAGTCCGGCCAGCAGTTCGCCGGGCTCGGGCGCCGGGCGCGGCAGGTGGTCCCGGTACTGCTCCGGGATGTCGTCGACGATGACGGGCTGTTCCACGTCCCGTCCCACGCGGACGGCCCATCGGGGGCGGACCGCGTCGGCGAGGGTGCGCATCTCCCGGGCGTTGCCGAAGCCCTCGTCCCGGGAGCCGTGCATGCCCTCCACGATCTGCCGCAGCGCCTGTGCGGCCTCCGCTGCGGGACACAGGCCGTTCTCATCCAGGCGGCGCAGCAGGATCGTGTGCAGGATGCCGGGTTCGTAGTCGGGGAACTCGACGAGATTCGGGAGCCGGCTCTTGAGGCCGACGTTGGCCTCGAGGAACTCCTTCATCTTCTCCGGGTAGCCGGCCACGATGACCACCAGGCGGCCACGGTCGTCCTCCATGCGCTTGAGCAGCGTCGTGACGGCCTCGTCGCCGAAGCCGTCGCTCTGGTCACTGAGCCCGTACGCCTCGTCGATGAACAACACACCGTCCAGAGCCCGGTCCACCAGCGCGTCGGTCCGTGCAGCGGTCTGCCCGACGTAACCGGCAACCAGGTCACCGGCCTTCGCCTCCACACAGTGGCCACGGCTCAGCACACCCAGGTCCCGGTACATTTCGCCGACGAGCCGGGCCACGGTCGTCTTCCCTGTCCCGGGGTTGCCGGTGAACACCAGGTGCCGGGCGGGCGGTTCACCGACGGAGGCCAGCCCGCGAGCACGCAGTTCCTCGGCTGCCGCCATCTCGGCCCGCATGTCCTCGAAGCGCCGTACCAATGCCTCCATGCCGGGCATCGCGGCAAGTCGCTCCCAGGGGGTCCGATCGTCGGACAGGGCGCCGGCCACCCACCGACGCACCGAGCGGCGGCTCAACGACGCCTCTTCCGCCGGCAGCTGTTCAAGGCGCTCGCGCCAGATGCGGGCTGTCTCGGGCTGACCGGCCATCGACCGGACCACCCGGTCCAGGTCCTGCCACTCGAGCCGCAGTCCCTTCCGCAGCCGCACCGAGTGCACCAGCCGCTCCAGTTCCGCTGCCTGAGGAAGTCCGACCCGGAAGGTGCCACCGCGGATGGGCTCGTCCCGCCGTTCGTTCACGAAGGTCTCCAGCTGCGGATAGCGTCCGAGCCCCTCCAGGAATGCGGCCACTCTGTTCAAGGAGGGCCTGCGGAACACGAGGATCCACTGGTTTCCTTCGACGGTGTCGGCCGCCCATTCGGCCATGGCTCCGGCCAGTTGCCGCGGGGCCTGGTTGAGGAGCAGGAACTCGTCCGCGTGCGGGAAGACCACGGCCGTACGGTGTTCCGGGCTGCGGAGATGAGCGGTGAAGGTCATCACCCCGAACGGATCGGAGATCCCGGACGCGAGTGCCGCACGGCCTCTTCGGCCTGGGTCCGGGGCAGGTTCCGCCGCGGACCGGGGTGCGGCACCCAGCAGCTGCGTCCCGCCGAGGGGCCCCTGCAGGCGTGCGTGCCGCATGGTGCGCGGCCCGCGGCGGTCGGCCGTCTCCTCAGTGCGGCCGGCCGGCCGGCGGGACAGATCCCACGACGCTCTGTCCCGGAAATAGACCGGGTTGTGCAGGGTGCTGAAGACGATCCGCTCGAACCCGGCGGAACGCAGCATGCGCCAGAGTGCCTGCTCCATGGAGCACACCTGGGCGGCGCTGTCGACGAAGACGTCGCCCACACCGGGCCCGTGAAGGATGGTGAAGGGTTCGCCGGTACGGACGGCCGCAGGGTCCAGCCGCTCCGTCCCCGGCGGACGGGGAGGACGGGGAGGACGGGGAGGACGGCTTCCCTTCATCCAGGTCCTGTTCATGTTCACGCGCCGGGGTCCTCCCGGCCTGCCCGGCGCTGCGGCTGCTCCCCGGGACGGGCAGCCGACGGGCCCGAAGAGCCGGGCTCCGCCTGTGGTGCAGACGTGTTCAGACCGACTGGCACGCCCTGCTCCCGCAGCGCCTGGTACACCGCGTCGGCCCGGTCCCGGAGCTCGGCCTCGGCAGTGGTGTCGTGGTCGTGAGACACCACGCGGATCACGCACTGGTCCGAGTCCTTGTCGGCCTGCTCGATCTCGACCGTGATCTCGTTGCCGCCGGCCTCGTTGCGGAACCGGGCCCGGAACGCTCCCCGCGGATCACCGTTGTCGTACCCGGTCTCCTCCTCCACGAGGTCGTAGAAGGCGAGCTCGGCGAGTGTGTCGGCCACGACGTCGGCCAGGTTCACCCGCATCTGCGAGGTGAGCTGGCGCATCCCGGCCCTCTCGACGGCCTCGCCCAGGCTCCGCTCGAGCAGGGGCGCCTCCTCGTCGCGCAAGACGCGCAGGTCCTCCAAGCCGGTCCGCGGGTCACGGGCCCGGGTGAGCGCCCGGGCGGTGTCCTGCCGCACCCCGTCGTACTCGCCCTCGGACCAGTGCGCGACATCAAGCATGTACCCGGCGACAGACTCGGCATCTTGACCCGCTCCGCGGCGTCCGCCGCCCATGCGCGCAGCACCTGTACGCCGCCGCTCTCTTCGTCGCTCACCGGCACCCTGCCTCTCCGGGACCTCGACAGCCCTTGCAATCAACGCCACTATGCCGATCCGCAGGACGCATGGCGACAAGATCCCGCGCTTCTCGTGCTCAACGCCCGGAATCCGCCCGGGACGCGCCCAGATCGGCCCGCATCTCGCGCCGTATCTCCCGCAGTCGGCCCCACAGTGCGGCTCTCCTGCACGGCGGCCGGCGAGTCCCCCGCTCGCGGCACGTCGTCGTCCAGGCGCCGGACCGTGCCGTACACCGTCCCCACGTCATGGCTGACGTCGCCCGCAAGAGGGCCGCTGCTTCGCTGTCGCTGTGACGGAACAGGGATGGAGGCTGCGTGGACGTCAGGAGCGCGACCGCCCCTGGTCGCGGTTACAGGGGGCCGGCCGGTCTCTCCCGCGACATCTGAGGTATCCGCAGGTCAGGAGGTTTTCTCCGCCCTGGGCCGTCTGGGGGCCGTCGTCGGTGTCTCCGCCCCCGCGGAAGACACTGTCGACGGCCTTCCGCGCTCGCGCCTGACTGTTGGGCATGAGGTGCGTGCAGGTCCGCAGGGTGAAGCCGGGATCGCCGTGGCCGAGGTACTCCGCCAGAGCCTTGATGTTCTCCCCGGCGTCCAGGAGGACAGAGGCGTAGAAGTGCCGAAGCGCGTGCATGCCGTGCTCGCGGGACGACACGAAGCGCTTCTCCCTCACCTCCCGCTCGGGGATCACGCCGGCCCGGGCGAGGGCCGGCTTCCACACGCGCATGTTGAAGTAGTTCCGGTTCACCGGCTTGCGCTCCCGTGAGTAGAAGAGCAGCGATGCGGTGACCGGCGGCCCGTCCGGGGTCTTCCAAGGAAGGGTGACTGCGAGGGGCGGGCGGTCACTGATGTGCTCAGCAAGGGCGAAGGCCACGGCATCGGGCAGCGGCACGTTCCCGCAACTTCCGCCCTTGGGCGGAGCGAACACCAACTCCGCTTTGACCATCTTCACCTGGCGGACGACGTGGACAACTCCGTTCAGGAAGTCGACCTCATCGACGGCCAGGCCGAAGATCTCTCCCTGTCGCAGTCCGCATCCAGCACCCAGGTCAACCACCTTGCGGTAGGCCCCTGGCAGGGCCTCGCGTACAGCTAAGACTCCTCGGGCCACGGCTTGAGCTTGCGGGTGTCGGCCCGCGGCAGTCGCACAGAACTCGCCCGGCAGGGATTCCTGACGATGATGCCGTCATCGACTGTCGCACCAAACACCGAAGAGACATTGGCGAAGATCACGCGCTGATACGACGGCGAGAGACCTGCATCTTGCAGAGCCCTCCCCCACTCCCGGATATGGGCGGGGAGGAACGCACCTAAGGAACGGGACCCGATGTCCGGAAGGATGTGCAGCCGAAACCGCTGGTCAACGGCGTGGATGGTGGACACGTTCGTCGTCTGCGACCGCAGCCACGCGGTAGCGTAAGCCTGAAACGTCACCTTGCCGGCTGTCGGGTCGGCGTACTGGCCGCGGGTCATGTCTGCAGCAACTTGGGCCAGCCATGATTCCGCGAGCCGCTTTTGCTTGTCGGGGAAAGCGCGGCTCTTCTCGCTGCCGTCAGGGCCGACGTAACGTGCGCGGTAGCGCATGCCGATACCGTGGCGGTCGCTCCTCTGCCGACGCGGTTTGCCGTCGGGGCCCAGCTCAGTCTTGAACCACCAGTCTTGGATGTGGCCTGCCACGCTAATCACGCTCCCTTTCGGTGAGGGACTTGATCCAGCGGTGAAGTGCGTCCGGGTCGTAGCGGAGGTGCTTGCCGACACGGAACCCAGGCGGTCCCGTGCGCTTACGGCGCCACTGGTAGACGGTCTCGAGGGGCACTCCGAGCAGCGCGGCGACGTCGTGCGGAGTGAAGTAGCGCTCTGGCAGTGCGCTCATGCCAGTCCTCCGTCAGCGCCGGCCGACTGGGGTCGCAACACGGGTGCGCTGTTGCACCCTGCGTGACGAGGAACGGGTCGAGCGGGGTACGGCAGCCATCGCAGAGAACGGGCGGAACGGAGATGACCTGCAACGCAGCACCCGGAGCGCCCGCAGCACCCGGGGGCGGGTGTTCGGCGTGGTCAAAGAGGGTGTGGTGTCCGGGTGCTGGCGCTGCCGCAGCACCCGGGATCGGGCGCTCGCGGGTGCCGGCGGGTGCCATGCGGGTGCTGACGTCGTGCGCAGCGCCCGGGCGTTCGTGCTGGTGAGAAGGACCTTCGGGCGCTGTGGGGGCTCCGGGCGCTGGAATGCAGCTTCTCTCCACTGATGCGAGCCGGTAGAGGCGCGAGCGGTTCCCGTCGGGTTCACGCTGCGTGTCGTCGATGCCGATCGCCCGTAGGGCGGGGGCGAGGCGCTTGAGCTGTCCCCCGGCGCGGGTCGGATCCTTGGGCCACTTGCGAGGCAGCTTCTCCGGGGTCGCGACTTTGCCGAGGATGTCGGCCGCGGTCATGCAGATCCCAGCGGGGCCAGCTGCCCGTACGAGATCGACGACGGCGCGGGCGAACGGCTCGCCTTCGAGGACATCGGCAACGGCATCGGCGGCAGTCGCACGGTAGCTGCCCTGCGTGTCCCAGCCGGTGACGTGGTCCACGGCTGCCAACATCCGCGCGAAGTCCGCCATGCGCGGCCGGGCGGTGAGCTGGACGCTCGGCAGAGCTCCCAGTACCTGGGTCAGGAGATCGAAGAGCGAGGCGAGGATGGCGGGATGCGCGTCGCGATACGCGCGGTCCAACTCGGCTTCCTCGCGCCGGTTGCGGTCGGGGATGGTGTGCAGCTCGATGGTGAGCAGCCGTTCGGCGAGATCGCCCGCGAGCGCGCCAGCGTCAATGGTCGTCATGGCCAGTACCCGCCTGAACTCCAGCACGACCACGTCATCGTCGGTGTACAGCGCGCGGTCGACGATTCCGTCTCCGGTCACTGCACGGCACAGCGCGTCGGAGAACCAGTCGGGGATGCACGACACGTTGTCGATGCACAGCGCCCAGCGATCATCTTCGCTTTGTATCCGGCGTCCACCCAGGCTTTCGTCACGCTGGGCAACTTCGCGGCGAGTTCATCGGCGACGAGTCTGCCGCCGTTGGTGTCCTGCACGCCGGCGGCCGTGATGATCAGGACCAGCAGGAGCCCGAGGGCGTCGGTGGCGATGTGCCGCTTGCGGCCCTTGACCTTCTTGCCACCGTCCCAGCCCTGCGTGGCGTCCGGCGCATTCGGTGAGGCCTTGACGCTCTGCGCGTCGATCACCGCGGCCGTGGGGAGGATCCGGCGGCCCTTCTTCTTCCGTAACTGCACACGGAGCGTGTCGTGAATCTCCTCGGCGGTCCCGTCCGTCTCCCATGCCTGGAAGTATCCGTAGACCGTCGTGTGAGGGGGCAGATCATGCGGCAGATACCGCCAGGCGATGCCGGTTCGGGCCACGTAGAGGATCGCGTTGACGACCTCGCGCAGGTCGGTGGTGGGCTCCCCGCCCTCGGCCTGGGCCGCCCGCCATTCCAGCAGCAACGGCTCGATCAGCTCCCACTGGTCGTCCTTCAAGTCCGAGGGATACACGCGTCGTTCAGTCACCACATAGTCAATACAGCCCTACAGCGACACCCGCTACGAGATCATGGAACCCACGTCCATTCCGCCACCGCGCGTACCGGACAGTTAGAGGGAATCCTCTACCGAACCCCCTCTCACGTCCTTGGCTTCTCTGAGCACACTGGCTGGAGGGGCTCCGTGGTGGGTCGCAGCGGCCTTGATGGTGCTGGTGATAGCTGCCGGTGTAGGCAGCGCGGAGGCACGGGCTTGGCGTCGAGCGAGGAGCCGCGCACAGTTGGAGCATGCTGCGACGCGGAACCCTGACCTTCTCGCGGACCCGTCGGTTCGCTTCCGCGGCTATGTCGAACTCATCGAGAAGTCTCGCGATGCACCCGACCCGACAGCCCTTCGCAGGCGGCGGAGGGGTAAGCCAAGGAGTCGCTGAGGTCTGACAACAACAGCCGACATCAACAGCGGCGAACCAATGCGGATGGCGTTGGACCATAGCAGCGGGTCACATGTCGTGAGCGAGGGAGCACGCAGCTGCGGCTCATCCAGGGGCCGACCTGATCAAGGATGAGGCCGGAGGACAAAACCTGTGTCCGGCCAATGGCGTGATCTTCGACCGATCAAGTCCCCTGGCTTGGCTCAGCCATTGAGGCTCCCCCGACCTGCTCCGGTCGCTACGGTTCACGGGAGGTCTGCATAAGGGAACGGTGGAGAGCATGCATCAAGGTAAGACCACATTCGTGGTCAAACTGGCGGATCAGCCCGCTTCAGAACCTGACGAAGTCTGGATCCTGACTCTTGACGAGTTCCAGATGCCTGCTGAAGAAGTGATCAAGGAACTGCAGTCCCTGACGTGGCTTCCTGGAGCGGAGTACCCGCTCATGAGCAACATCAGCACGCGTCAGGGCATCACTAACTGGGGTGCTTCCTCATCGTTCTCCGAGTTCATCTTGCAGATGGGTGCTGGTGGACTGGGTGGGGTGCAGGCCGCCGCCGTGACAACCGGAGTCAGTGCCCTGTACGGAAAGTTCCGCGACCGTTCGCGGGGCGACCACTGGGGTGATGTGATCTCGGAGGAGACGGCCCTAGCGGTGGCCAAGACGCACATCGCCTCTCAGTACGGTGTAGCTGCCAACAGCCTCACCCTCCTGCGGTCGGAAACGGATGCTGCAAACAAGAGCTTTGAGTTTGCGTTCAATCACCCCGACGGTAGGTCGTTCGGCGCCGAGGTAGGGGTCATCAAGGACTCACCCACCTGCATGCGTATTTGGCGGCAGGCGGCCAGCGAATGATCGGGCCATGCCGCTAGGTGTCCGGCTCAACTCGCTCGTTCGTGGCCTCGCTGTGGGGCCGTCTCTGGGCCGTCCGAGGTCGCTCGGCGGTGGCCAAGGATGACCAATGACGACCAGCCAGAAGCCGACAACCCACCGCATGACCAGCGAAAAGCCAGGTCGCCAAGTTCGCCCGCAAGAACCAGGCAAGAAGACACGTCGTGACTCGCCCACTGAGACTCCACCGACGTACCTCGTGTAGTTGAAATCGTTTCCACACCCATGGGCACAGAGCATGATGAGAAACCCGGCGGGATCACAGCTGAGAGGGGGAACTGTGTATCTCTGTCCGCACTGTGCTCAGCCCGTCGAACGAACCGAGCAGGGACAAGTGGCCCCTCACCTCCTGACTGAATACAGCGAGCTTCGCTGCAAAGGAGAAGGCAAGCAACCTGTACGGGACACGGAAGGGGCGAGGCGTGACGCTAAGCCCGCAAAGCAACCAGCCAAGCACCTTGCGGCGCCCGGGTGGCTGCCGCCGTGGCAGCAGCGACACGTGACTAAGGGCTGTCCCGTAACCGCTGGTCAGGGGTGAGATGATCTTGGTGTGGCTGGTGTGATCACGGCGTCGGAGCCGTCTTGGATAGGTCCCTTCACCGGGCTGAGCCCGCGCTGCTTTGGCAAGTTGGTGACCGCGGTGCGCCGCGAGACCGCTGCTGAGCTCCAGCGCGGGCGGCCCTGGGGGCTCCCGCTGGAAGACCGAGTCCTGTTGATCGCGGCGTACTGGCGCACGAACTTGACGATGCGCCAGCTGGCCCCGCTGTTCGGGATCTCGAAGTCGGCGGCGGACCGGATCATCGACCACCTCGGACCGGTGCTCGCGTTGCAGCCGAGGAAGCGGTTCCGTAAGGACACCGTCTTGATCGTGGATGGCACCCTGGTGCCCACCCGCGACCACCAGGTCGCAGAGCAGTCGAAGAACTACCGGTATTCCACGGCCCATCAGGTCGTCATCGACGCCGACACTCGCCTGGTCGTCGTGGTCGGCCGGCCCTTGCCGGGCAACCGGCACGACTCCCGCGGCTGGGAAGAATCCGGCGCCAAGGCCGCCGTCGGCAACACCATGACCATCGCGGACGGTGGCTACCAGGGGACCGGACTGGTCATCCCGCACCGCCGCCGCAAGGGCGAGGAACTCCCGGACTGGAAGGAGGAACACAACCGGTCGCACAAGCAGGTGAGGGCCCGCGTTGAGCACACCTTCGCCCGTATGAAGGGCTGGAAGATCCTGCGCGACTGCCGACTCAAAGGCGACGGCGTCCATCACGCCATGCTCGGCATCGCCCGCCTGCACAACCTCACCCTCGCCGGATAGGCGAATGGGCAGGACAGCGACCTGCCGCGTCTCCATCGACTCCAAGATCATTACGGGACAACCCTTACTCTCGCTCTCCCGGCCTCCGGCGCGCTCCGCATCTGGTTGCCCCACACCACCTCGTTGGGACACATCGCTTCGATCGACGACATGATGAGCACCAAGACGCGGCCGGAGTGGGACCCGCAGCGCGAGTGCTGGACGGTCCCGAAGAACCACTTCCTGGTGATGGCTGGCAGGCTCCTCGGCCGTCATACGCACCTGATGCTTGGCCGCGAGTACAACCCGCACGAGAAATGCACTGCGAGCTGCAATACGGCCCATGGGCCGTATTGCCACTGTTCGTGCTTAGCGAAGTACCACGGGGCGCTGGATGAAGGGCTTCACCTCAGTTGACGAGTTCGGCACCCATTACCGCGGCGAGTCCTGGCACTGGCTGGTTGTCACGCACGCTGACAGCCGCTTGCGACATTGACAGTAGCCCGCCAATAGGCACGAGGGTTGTCCACTGCGCGTAGGCCCTCGGGCTGACGTCACCACCTGACATCAACGGCTGCAAACGATGACGCACTGAAGCGGCCACAACCGGATCAACGAGCGACCACCAACCCCCGTTTCAGCACGCCGCCCTGGAGGGCGATCGAACTTGTAAGGCAGTGGTCACCGCCGTGCCCGATCCGTGCCCGACAGGTCGGTAAGCCACGGTCGCTCGCGGGTACCAGGATGAGTCCGAGGCGCCTCCTCAACGGCTGTTGCCGCTGGTCAGGCCCAACACTGAGTCGAGAGAGCCAGTGATTCCCAAGCTCGGGTTCTAGGACCGTCATCCCGGACCGGCCGTCGCAGAGTGCTCTAGAACTCGGCGTCCCAACGCGCTCGCAGTGACGCGCCGCCAGCAAGACTCTCGTCAAGGAACCCAGAAAGCTCTTGGAGGGCATCCAAGGCACGCTGGAGGCTGGGGCGACGCTCGCCGTTGGCGATGGCGAGGTGGAACCAGATGAGGGGATCGGCCCACACCCTCCGATCCGGTTGCAAAAGGAGGTCACAAAATTCTCTGTAGCTTCTCAGTCGTCCTTCGGGTTCGAGGATGACGTCGGTGCCGATGCTGGACTGTGTCGCGTAGTAGACGTCACAGGCGGCAAAAGCTACATGGACCCGCAGTATCAGTGCGGCTAATCGTGTGTCGTCCTTCCCCGGCAAGTGCAGGAACGGTATGTCGTGACGGGTGCGAGTCATCTGAGCGAATAGACAGGCAGTCATCCAGACGCTGGAAACCAGCGCGACGCCTGTTCCGGCGAACCAAGCTGAGCTTTGCTCATCGATCTCTCGTGGTTCGTTGAGGACTTGAGCAGGTCGATAGAAGCCATGCCGGTCGATAGAGGTGGCGTAGAGGGAGAGGCGATGGTGTGCCTCAGCGGTGTGCCACCTGAGAGGGTTGAGGTACGACATGTTGTGGGTCTCGCGTTGAGTTCGATTGCTATCTCGCCGTTGCTGCCGGCTGGTAAGCCACACGAGACCCACTGAGATGACGCCTGAGGTAAACGCCGAAACCAGCGTTACCGAGAGGGTGTCCACGCAACCGTCTCCTTCGCACGTGGCCATACAGCGGCCGGACCACGCTTGACTCGAGAGCATCCGCTGGGACGGGCCACCCTCTCAGAATGCGGCTCAATTCCGTGGCCTGGTAACTGAAGTCAGTGAACCTAAGGCTTGTCCCGTAAATGATCTTGGGTGGGTGCGGGCGTGGCTGGTGGCCGGTCCGGCCGCCCGCCTATCCGGCGAGGTTGAGGTTGTGGAGGCGGGCGATTCCGAGCATGGCGTGGTGGACGCCATCGCCCTTGAGGCGGCAGTCGCGGAGGATCTTCCAGGTCTTCATGCGGGCAAAAACGTGCTCCACGCGGGCGCGAACCTGTTTGTGGGACTTGTTGTGGGCCTGCTTCCAGTCAGGCAGTTCTTCACCTTTGCGCCGACGGTGTGGCATGACGAGTCCGGTGCCCGGATAGCCGCCGTCGGCGATCGTCATGGCCTTGCCGACGGCGGCCTTCGCGCCGGACTCCTCCCACGCCCTGCAGTCGTTGCGGTTGCCGGGCAAGGGCCGGCCGACCACGACGACCAGGCGGGTATCGGCGTCGATGACGACCTGGTGGTTCGTGGAGTACCGGTAGTTCTTGGACTGCTCGGCGATGCTGTGGTCGCGGGTGGGCACCAGGGTGCCGTCCACGATGAGCACGGTGTCCTTGCGGAACCGTTTGCGGGGCTGGAGCGCCAGCGACGGGCCGAGGTGGTCGATGATGCGGTCCGCCGCGGACTTCGATACACCGAAGAGCGGAGCGAGTTGGCGCATTGTCAGGTTCGTGCGCCAGTAGGCCGCGACGAGCAGAACCCGGTCCTCCAGCGGAAGTCCCCACGGGCGGCCCTTACGGACCGGATCTGCACCTTCGCGGCGCAGTGCGGTCACCAACCTGCCGAAGGAACGCGGGCTCAGCCCGGTGAACGGGGCTATCCAGGACGGCTCCGACGCCGTGATCACACCAGACACCCGAAGATCATCTCACCCGTGACCAGCAGTTACGGGACAAGTCTTAGGTACAACGGGCTGGGTCTAGACCCGGACCACAAGCGCACCAGATCGAGCGGGGAACGGCGGGGGACCACGGTGAAAGCCACCGAGTGTGACGACACCGCCCCTCAGCTGTTCGCCCAGGTCCACGCCCAGACCGACTGTAGATGATCGCAGCTTCCCAAGCTGCGGGCCTTGAGAACGGGCAGCCGCTTCGAGTCGCGACCACGCGCCGGCCGTCGCGGCCTGCCTTGGTCGACGGCACCGATATCGTGGCTGAGGCCGGTGGGGGTACAGCGATGCTCACGCACGCTTGGCGATCTCGCGGCGCAGGTAGATCGTGAAGTAGCGCCACAGGTCGGAAGCGTAGTTATTCCACAGCACGGCGCCCGCGCAGTCATAGGGTCCGGGTCGAGCTTGGGTACCCAACCCGGGTGCGTCCACGGCGTAGCGGGTGCGACAACGGCAGGGCCGGTTGCCATGCCGGTTGTGGACCGGGCCGAACGAAGAGACGGTCAGGGTGGCGAAGACCCGGGGGGGGTGGTCCCGGATCGTGTGCGGAGTTCCCATGTCGGGATCGCCGACGAGGCCGGCGCGGATGAGGTGGTAGTGGGCATCCATCCCGTCCGCCATCGACCCAGGCAGAGCCGAGCAGACGTGGCCCGTGGCGTCCAGGTCGTCCGTACAGTGGCGCGGTCCACCTGGACGCCATGAACCACGCCCGCTCCACGGTGTGCAGGTCGACGGCGGACGGGATGAGAGCTGGGGTGGGTGGCGGACTGAGGTTAGCCGCAGAACTCCTTCAGTCGCCCCCACAGCCCAGCCGCGTCGTCGACGTCCTGCTCACCGGCGAGGAGGTACTTCCACGTGACCCCTTGGACCTGCGGGGAGGAGTTGGCAGTGTTCGCCCACTTCTTCGCTGCGCGCCGTTTGGCCTGGACCTCCGCAGTGGTCATGTCCTTGTCGCTCTTCGTCTCCACGAGCCAGGCGAAGCGGTTCCCGTCGATCTCCTCAATGACGACGAAGTCCGGGTTGTAGTTCCGGCCGTCCGTGGTCCACTGGATCGGCACGTCGTTGATGTGCAGGCGTGCCCAGACCACGACGGCGCTGCTGCTGTCGATCAGACTGGCCGCCTGGAACTCCGGAGAGCTGTCGAACCAGGCGTGGCTGTACAGGTTCTTCTGCCATCCGTTGAACGCCAGGGTCTTGTCGAACGTCCCGTCTGCGTGTCCGGCTTCCTGTTTCCGCTGCGCTTTACGGATCTTGTCGATCGCTAGCCATTCGACGTCGTCGGTGTACGTGATCTGGGTGGGGTTGAAGTCTCGGAGTGTCTTGCTGATCTGCCTAGCGAGTCGCTGGCCGCACACCTCGACGAAGGCCGACAGGCACTCCTGGGCCTCGTCGCCCATGGCCTTGATGACGCAGTCGACGATCCTCTCCGCTGCCCCGAGTTCGTTCTTGCGGTTCGGCACGTCCTTGGCCGACATGACGCGGCGGATGAGCGCCTTGCGGGTCTCCGGGAGCGGGATGTCCAGAGGCAGAGCGGCCCTTATCGAGTCTCGGGCAGTCTCCGCGCGGACCTGGGCCTTTTGCCAGTTGTGGCTCGCAGACAGCTTGGTGCGGCGCAGCTCCTCGGAGTGCTCGGTGGCCAGAGCCCGTCCGAGGCGCTGGAACGGCCCGTAGTCCTCCGGATCGATGTCGTTCAGGCTGACCGTTGTCGGCTGAGGTACGGACACGAGTCGCGGGATCACGATCGGCTCCCGGTCCGGCAACGGCGGATACTCGATGATCGTGCCGGACTGCGCGTCCTTCCTCGCCTGGCGTGTCCGGCTCTCCTGGTCCACGATCCCGACGATGGGAGCTGCGGCTGTCGATGCCGGGGCTGTCTTGAGATCGCCCGGCTCCGGCGCCAGCAAGAACTCTTCGCCTGTCGCAGGATCTCCGGTCTGGGCCGTTGCGGAAGGCCGTTTAGCCGGGATGACCGGGCCCGGCGCGGGGATGGCCGCCTGGCGGACCTCCAAGCTGCCGTCGGCCGCTCGCCGTAGGTGCGCGTAGGTGCCGTAGTCGATGAACGCCTCGTTGAGGACGCTGCGCTTCTTCAGCAGGTCGCCGTACTTCTCGTGGGCCAGGACCTCGAGGGTGTCGAGGAACTCCACCTGTGTATAGCGCCCGAACGGGAGCCGCATGCCGCGGCCAAGGGTCTGCTCGGTGAGCACTGTGGAGACGGAGGCGCGCATGGATGCGATGACGTAAACGTTCTTCACATCCCAGCCCTCCTTGAGCATCCCTATGCTGATGATGATCCGCACAGGCGAGTCGGGTTCCTCCACCGCCTGCAGGTCAGCGAGGGCTCTCTCCTTTTCGTCGCCTTTCAGCTTCGAGTGCACGAGCAAGGTCGTACCGACCCAGGCGCCGGCATCGAAGGAGCTGGAGTCAAGGACGTCCTGGTACTCGCTCGCTTCTTCGATAGACCCGGCGATGACCAGCATGACTGGGTTGACGCGCGGCAGTTCACGCTCGGTGCAGTACGCATCGGCTGCTGCGCCCTTGTACCGCAGAAGGTTGACGCCATCGAGGAGCTTGGTCTCCGTGTCGGTGCGGTCGTCACGGCGCGCGACCATCACCGGGGTCTTGACCAGTTCGTCCGCGATCGCTGCAGCGAGCGGATACCTGAATGCGACCAGGTCCTCGTCGGCCCTGACCGGTGTGGCGGTCAGGCCGACCACGAGTTCCGGCTTGAGGTCGGTGAGGGTCCGGGAGAACGCCGGCCCGCGGTAGCAGTGGTGCTCATCGGCAAGGATCACCAGGTCGTCGAGACGGGCGAGACGTTCGAAGAACGAGGCGCCTAGGTTCTCGGAGTGGACATGGGTGGCGCGGCCCTCGCCCGTGGACGTGGTCAGTGCCTGAACGGTGAAGATGTACAGCTTGGTGACACTCGCGTCGTCCATGGCGACCCTGGTGGCCGGCGCGTTGAAATTGTCGGCGGTGACGATGTACGGGTCCGAGCGCATCACGGGCCGCAGTGACTTGGGGTTGCCGGGCGTGAAGTTCTGGACCGACTTGTCGCGGATGGTGCGGCCGGGTGCCAGCAGCAGGAAGTTCCGTGCCGGACTCTCGGCGCCTGCCAGGTACTCCATGATCCCGGCCATCACATAGGTCTTCCCGACACCGGTCGCCGAGTCGACGATGCATTCGAAGGGGCCGGTGATCTCCTGGACGTCGTAGTGATCGGAGGCGCGGAGGACCACCGACTCGATGGCCTTGCGGTTGGGCTCACGCAGGTCAAGACGGTGCGCTACCTCGTCGAGGAGATCGGCCTGGAATCTCAGCTCCCCCATCAGGCACTCTCCCTCTCGACCCCTGCGGCGGCGGAGTCGCTCGTCTCCGTGGCGGTGCGGGGTGACGGTACGGTTCGGCCAGCCCCGAACGGAGCCTTCGAGGCGGACGTGCGGCGGTAGTTGTCCAGGACTTTGTCCGGGATCAGTTCGAGCTTGGAGCCGGGTCGGTCAACCCTCAGTGTCTCGGTTGCATCGCTGTCGATCTGGGTGGCCCAGATCTCGACGACCTCGCCCTCGGGCAGCCGGTCGAGGACGGACGCGATGGTCCCTTTCCCGACCATCCCGTCGATCACGAGATAGCGGGTGCGGCCCTGGCGACCGGCGAAGATGTCGTCGGGTTCGTAGGACACGGACAGTTGAGCGCACATCGCCTCGGCGAGCGCCCCCTGGGTTGCCCAGTCGGCGAGCACGACGATGCCGGCGACCTCCTCGAACATGGACTCCCCGACGCGCAGGTGCGTGAAGCCGCCACCCCCATGCCAGTTCAGGGTCGTGACGTTCTTGGTCTTGGTAGCGGCCTTCAATGCCTTGACAGTCTTCTCGTCGAGGTCGACCAGGCTTGCCTTGGTCACTTTGCTGAGCACCCGGTTGAACTCCTGCGCGTCCCCTGGAGAGACCCCCTCGGGTAGCTCCATGTCATCTTCGTCGTCACCGGCGACCGCGGCTATTCGCTCGGTGATGCTGGTGACGCCTCCGGGATCCTCTCCGTTGACTACCTTCGTCAGGCGAGGAAGCAGGAATCGGCTCACATTGGAGGAGAGCAGCTCGCAGGTCGCCCATCGGCGTCCCATCTTGTGGGCGACCGCCGCTGTCGTGCCGGATCCACCGAAGCAGTCCAGAACGATGTCGCCTGGGAGCGACCCGATATGAACAATGCGGGCAATCAGCTGCTCCGGCTTAGGGGTGGCGAACGGGTGCTCGTCCGGGAAGAGGTTCCTGATCTCGTTCTTCCCGCGCAGATTGCCGCCGACCTCGCTGCCAAGCCATAACGTTTCCGGTACCCGGCCGTTGTCCTCGAGGTGCTTCTTGCGCCGGAGCCGCTCCCGAAGGCCGAGCATGACGAGGTCCGGCCAGTGACCGGCGTCGAACCGCGCCCGGGCCTTCGCCGCGGCCTCGTCGAGCGGCACGGACAGCGCGATCGCGGGGACCCCGGGCTTCACCTTGTCCGGTGTGGTTCCGCATATCCGGGCCCGCTCCGCCTCGTCGCCGATGTCGCGAAGCTCATACGGAGCGTACGCGGACATTTGCTCGAACATCCATGACTGTGCCTTGCCCCAGCAGCGGCCCGGCGGCGGATACATCCGCTTCCCGGTGACCGGGTGCTCGATCGCGTAGACCATCGGCTGGTTCGTCGCGGCCTTGCCAGCCGTTGCGTCACCGTCGCTCCAAGGGATGGGGTCTCCGTCCCGGGACTTAAAGCGGGACGTGTTCGAGATGGCAAGCCTCGGCATGCGGTTCGGGATCCAGGACTCGCTCTTGCGGTACACGAGGATGGTGTCCTGCGACGTCGAGAGCCCCTTGGTATCGTTTCGGGGCGAGTCAGCCTTCTGCCAGGCGACTTCGGCGACGAAATTGTGCTCTCCCAGCTCCTCATCCAACACCACGCGGCACCGGTGGGACTCCGTATGGTCCAGGTGGACCCACACGGAGCCGTCCTCGGCCAGCAGCGGCCTGATCTGGCGGATGCGGTCTCTGAGAAGGGTGAGCCAGATCGAGTGCGCGATGCTGTCCTCGTACTGCGAGAACGCCTGACCGGTGTTGAACGGCGGATCGATGTAGACCAGCTTCACCTTGCCGAGATACCGGTTGGCGTAGGCCGGGATCTTCGCCAGGGCGTCGAGGACATGCATAGCGTCGCCGGTGACGAGGAGATTATCTTCGGTCGGCTCCGGCAACTCCGCCGGCCGCTCCTGGGGCGTGGCGGCCGCGAACCGACTGACCTCGTGGAGTAACCGGACCTCGGAGACGCGGTAGTCGGACGAGTCGACGAATGAGTAGTCATACCTGCCGTCGCCCGTGGACAGGAGAGTCTTGTCCTTGTCGGTCCAGGTCAGTTCAAGTCGCCCTTGATGACGGGGCGTCAATTTTGTTGCCATGCAGCGTCCTTGAGGATCGAGTCGTGATCTCATCCTGGCGTAAAGATCGTGCTGGGTATACAGGAATCATCGCGTCCTCTCGAAGATCTCCGTTCTGCTGACCCGAGTGACCTGCCTGCTTGCGTTGAACGTGACTCCGCGCCCAAGTACGGCGGTTGGGCTTCACCGGGACGCTTCTGAGGCTCATCGGCGTCCTTCGAGACGGTTGTCGGCGAGGGACTGCGGCCGGTGGCGAGCTGGTCGGGGTCGGCGAGTTCGGTGAGTGCGTGGACGGACGGCGGCGTCCGTGCGGTCGGGGTTGTCCATGCCGGTGACCCAGGTGGCCATCCGTTCTTCGAGTTGGCGGAACTGTCAAACGCCGCCCCCAAGGCGTGGGCTATTGCAGTACTGGTGGTCCTGGCTGCGGGGCCTGCCGCCACAAGGCAACCTGGGACAGCAGTCGCCCTCAACCGTCTGGCGTGCCGTGGACCATCCGTGGACGGGGAATCACTCGAAAGGCCATGGGGGACCCGTGACCTGCGGGAATGCTGAACAGTGCAGGGCCCTCCGGAGCCGTTTTCGGTCTGCCGGCGACCGCCCCTGTTCACGGAGGAGCCGGAAAGCGGTATAGACCGACCTCTGGGTCCGGCGGACCATCCATGCCTAAGGCTTGTCCCGTAAATGATCTTGGGTGGGGTGCGGGCGTGGCTGGTGGCCGGTCCGGCCGCCCGCCTATCCGGCGAGGTTGAGGTTGTGGAGGCGGGCGATTCCGAGCATGGCGTGGTGGACGCCATCGCCCTTGAGGCGGCAGTCGCGGAGGATCTTCCAGGTCTTCATGCGGGCAAAAACGTGCTCCACGCGGGCGCGAACCTGTTTGTGGGACTTGTTGTGGGCCTGCTTCCAGTCAGGCAGTTCTTCACCTTTGCGCCGACGGTGTGGCATGACGAGTCCGGTGCCCGGATAGCCGCCGTCGGCGATCGTCATGGCCTTGCCGACGGCGGCCTTCGCGCCGGACTCCTCCCACGCCCTGCAGTCGTTGCGGTTGCCGGGCAAGGGCCGGCCGACCACGACGACCAGGCGGGTATCGGCGTCGATGACGACCTGGTGGTTCGTGGAGTACCGGTAGTTCTTGGACTGCTCGGCGATGCTGTGGTCGCGGGTGGGCACCAGGGTGCCGTCCACGATGAGCACGGTGTCCTTGCGGAACCGTTTGCGGGGCTGGAGCGCCAGCGACGGGCCGAGGTGGTCGATGATGCGGTCCGCCGCGGACTTCGATACACCGAAGAGCGGAGCGAGTTGGCGCATTGTCAGGTTCGTGCGCCAGTAGGCCGCGACGAGCAGAACCCGGTCCTCCAGCGGAAGTCCCCACGGGCGGCCCTTACGGACCGGATCTGCACCTTCGCGGCGCAGTGCGGTCACCAACCTGCCGAAGGAACGCGGGCTCAGCCCGGTGAACGGGGCTATCCAGGACGGCTCCGACGCCGTGATCACACCAGACACCCGAAGATCATCTCACCCGTGACCAGCAGTTACGGGACAAGTCTTAGATCTCGACGCATGGTCTCGCGAAGGTTGGCATTCGTGCGCCAGAGCTCTGCCCTTGAACGCAGGTAGGCATCGTTCCTCACGTCAGGGATGTCGATGAGCACATCTCTCATAGTCGTGAGGGCATCGCACGTGCTCACCGCCAACTGAATGATCTCGGCTGGTGCAGTCAAGGACAGGCTCTGACGGAGTCGCCATATGCCTGAGCCATCGAGTGCCTGATGGAGCAGGCCGTAACGGACCTCAGCCGACGCCACATCACCTTGGAGTATCACGGACCTCATGTCCGAGTGACTCTGACTCAGAGACATGAGGAACTCGGAGTACACGCCTCTGCGGGTCTGCGCGGCCTCCTTCTCTCTGTCGCGACGCCAGCGGATCCGCTCGGCGATCAAGGCAGAACTCACACCGACGATGGCACCAGCCAACGTGCTCAGCGGAGATATCCAGTCCACCCCCAGAAGCTAGCCCAGGTGGTTGGCCATGCCTACGGCACCCAGAGGCGCGTCATCCCAAGACTGAGGAGTCGGCCTTCCCTGTCGAATGCGCGTCGAAGTCTGGTGGGCAGCAGGCTTGACCGTGCCGTTTTCCCATGTCAATAGCTGTCTGTAGCAGTTGAGGCCCAGCGCTTTCTAAGCGCCTGCCCACTGCACCGCGCGCGGCCAGCTCGGGCCGTCCCGGGGCCGTGGAACGTAGCGCAAGGCTGACCAAGGACGACAGTCAACGACAGCCCCGCCGCAGGTGGGAGGGGCCATCGTTGACGAAGGCAGAGCTCAGAAACCCGCGCCATCAGTTCCGCGACATCTGACGCATCCCAGATCAGGAGGGTTCTCTGCTTCCGGGGCCGTCTGTGGGCCGTCGGCCGTGTCATCGCCCTTGTGGAAGACACAGCCGATGTCACTCATGCCACTCCTG
The DNA here is from genome assembly GCF_026341125.1 of Streptomyces sp. NBC_01142. Lineage (NCBI taxonomy): Bacteria > Bacillati > Actinomycetota > Actinomycetes > Kitasatosporales > Streptomycetaceae > Streptomyces > Streptomyces sp. NBC_01142. The sequence continues at coordinate 1,857,921 of NZ_JAPEOR010000001.1, read as the reverse complement.
GTCGGGTCTGCGATCGAATTCGACAATCGACCTATGGCGAATCGTTACATCTCAGCACTCTCCTTTCGATTCACTCAAAATGCTGCAACTCTTTCAATATCCCAGCTTTGGGGCTGGGTTCACCTGTAGGGGCTTGCTTCCTGACGTGCCCTTACCTTCACTCCAGGGGGAGCAGTGAGTGGTGGCTCGCGATTGGCCGGGGTGGTTGTGACCCTTGCGCTCACAGGGATGACGTTGGGATCTGCGGGATCTGCTTCGGCACATCCGGCCGAACCGCACTCGAAAGCCGCAGGCAGGCAGGCGGTGCCTCTTGCATCCGCAAGCATCACGGGAACCCTCCAGGCGGGTAAGTGGAAGAAGGTGCTGTGGGGCTGGGGATGGTACGACGTTGCCTATGCGGCAAGCACCAGCGCGCCCGGGGGGAAGGCTGACTGCTACTCAGCACCGAACCCTTGGCCCAAGTCCTACAGGCTGCCGGCGACCATGTGGCACTCGGTGACCGGGTATGGCGACTGCTGGCTTTACTCGCCGGTCAACGCGACGTACACATTGAAGCCAGTGACCTACTGAGTCGACTGCGCCTGTGTTCACGAGTCGCCGTAACGTCAGTGAAGTACACAAACCGCGCTTGTCTGCGCCGCCGCGGGATCCGCTGCACCATCCCGGACAAGATTGACCAGGCGCGCAACCGCAGAAAGCTCGGCTCCCGCGGCGGCCGGCCACCGCGCTTCGACCCGGCCGACCACCGCGAGCGCCATGCGGTCGAGTGCGGGATCAACCGCCTCAAGAGGCCCCGCGCCGTCCCCAAGCGCTACGTCAAGCTCGCAGTCCGCTACGAGGCGACCGTCCTCATCGCAGCCATCAACGAGTGGCTGTGATGAGGACGGTCGCTAAAGCTCGTAGTCCTGGGCCAGCTTCTCCCAGTGAATGCTGCGAAGCGCAAGATCAGCATCCTCGCCTGACGGGACATCCGGTACGGGCTGGAACCAGGCCACAGTGAGGGCGGAACGGTGCAGTACCGGGTCGAGCTCGGGAGCGACCGCTGTCGAGCGGAAGACGCCGATGCAAGCCACGGAAGGCAGCACCTCAACAGGGCCGAAGGCGCCACCGGTCTGGTCCGGGTACTCACGGAAGGGCGGAACGAGATGGACCGGCGCGGAGGTAAACGCGCGTTCGGCCTGCTGCTGGAGGCGGCTGACCTTCATGTCGTTGATGCGCTTGCACGGGTAGCCCTCCAACATCCCCCCGTAGGTCGAAGACATCCGCAGCTCGGTGAGCTCGATCGAACGACCGGACGAGAGGGCTATGCAACTCAGCGACATGCCGACACCCTATGCGCACGATTCACTTGCGATACACGTCCTGAGCGACCATCCTGCCGGCGGTTCGCATCGAGACGATCGGTCGTGCCACAAGCACGCCAGAAAGAGCAGCGCTTGGCATGACCCCAGCGTGCACCGCAATCTCCTCTGGACGCTCGCTGATGGCGACGCTACGTCGGCCCGTCGTGGGCCGTGCAAGGTCACGCAAGGCCGGCCAAGGACGACGACACCCGTTTTCCGTCCTAGGACTTCGGCCGGGACGCCTGGACCGGCAGGTTGAACACGTGCTCGGGGGTCACGATGCGGGTGATCGCCTGGCCGAAGAGTGTGCTGGGCTCCGCCTGGTCGTGCAGGATGTCCGTGTTGAGGAGCACGACCAACGTCGCCTGCGCTTCGGGGAGATAGATGGTCAGCGACTCGTAGCCGGGCAGTGAGCCGTTGTGGCCGATCCAGCCCTGGACGTTGAAGATGCCCAGACCGTAGTGGGCACCCGGAATGGTTGTCGGTTCGGTCTTGAGGCGCTGGGCCTGTGTCTCGGGGGTCAGCAGGGTACCGGTGGCGAGAGTACGGGCCCAGCTGCGCAGGTCCTGCAGGTCGGAGATCATCGCCCCGGCTGCCCAGCCCCAGGAGGGGTTCCAGTCCGTGGAGTCCTCGACCTTGCCCGAGGCGGTCTGGTTGGTGTAGCCGTGGGCGTGCGGGCTGGGGAACTCGGCGCCCGTCGGGAAGAGGGTGTGGCGCAGCCCGGCCGGCTTCACGACGTTCTGCTCAATGAAATCGTGCAGCGGCATACCGCCGGCCTTCTCCACGACCAGCCCCAGCAGGATCAGGTTGGTGTTGCAGTAGTCGAACTTCTCACCGGGCTGGAACTGCACCGGGTGCTTGAAGGAGAAGTCCAGCAACTCCTGCGGCGTGAAGGGGCGTCGTGGGTCGGAGGTCAGCGCCTTGAAGAAGCCCTCGTCCATGGTGTAGTTGAACAGCCCGCTGCGCATCTCCGCCAGGTCGCGCAGGGTGATCCGGTCTCCGTTGGGGACTCCGTCGATGTACTTCGCGATCGGATCGTCCAGACCCACCTTGCCCTCGTCGACCAGTTCGAGCAGGGCGGTCACGGTGAAGGTCTTGGTCTCGCTGCCGATCCGCATGTTCAGATCCGGCTCCATGGGCGCGCCGGTAGCCTTGTCGGCGACGCCGAAGGTCCGGATGTAACTGCCCTTGCCGGGAGCCGACAGCGCGACGATCACACCGGGCACCTTGGCCTCGCGCATGACCTGCCGGATCGCCTTGTCCAGACGCGCGGCGACTGCCGGGCTGAGCTCGGGGAACTCGGTATCGGTGGAGGACGACGCGGAGAGGGACGGTGCCAGGGTGGCTCCGCCGTACGCGCTCCCCGCGGACGCCGGGAGGACCAGCATCGCGGCCGCCGCCAGACCCACACACGCCTTGCGCCAACGCATCTGCGAGTACCCCATGGCAGGCCTCCTGCCAGACGAGGACAACACTCCACCACCACGCTAAGCCCGCGTGGGCGCCCTCGCACGGCGGCGCCCCTCGCACCCGCCGCCTCACACCCGCCGCCTCGCCGCCGTCGGTCGCGGCGATGTCGTGCCGGCCGACGGCAGTCGCAGCGGCGGCCTCGCCGAAAGCGCTGCGCGCCCGGATACGGGGCGGCCCTCACTCGCCGAAGTTCAGTCGTGTGGTTCTGTACACGAGAACGGGTTCTGGCTCAACTTCTGTGGAGCGGTAACGCTGAGTGCTGTCTCTTGACCCTGCTACAGAAGTCGGACGAGTTCTTGCGGCATGCGAGGTTCGGCCGTGATTCGGGCGGAGTCGTCGGCGCAGGGCTCCCATTCGGCTGCGGATGGCTCGCGCGTTTTGCCGGACCGCGGTGTTGTTGACACAGATGCGTGCCGACGTCCGGCGCACGGGCGCGTCGCGCGCAGTCGTGGAAGGACAAGACATGCACATATCTGCACCGATAGCAGGCCGTCGGAGTTGCGCCGCGGTCGTTGCCGCGGTGGTGGCCTGCTCGACGGTGTTCATCGGGCCGAACCCCGCCGTCGCCGGCGGTACTCCGACACCTTCGGTGCCCGCCCCGAAGCTGGACTGGAGACCCTGCCTTCAGGGCAGCCCGTTCGACTGCGCGACCGCGAAGGTGCCGCTGGACTACCGCACCCCCCGCGGCCGCACCATCGAACTGGCAGTCGTCAAACGGAAGGCAACCGGCCCCGGACGGCGCATTGGCACCCTGTTCTTCAACCCCGGCGGCCCCGGCGGGCCCGGAACAGTGCAGATGCCGCAGAACTACGAGTCTTTCCCGCGGGAGGTGCGGGAGCGGTTCGACATCGTCAGCTGGGACCCCCGCGGGATCGGCAACAGCACCGCGGTGAACTGCTTCGCGAGTCCCGAGGAAGCCGCCGCCTGGAATGCGAGCAAACCGGCAGGCTTCCCGGTGGGCGAACAGGAGCGGAAGACCTACATCGCTGCGTACAAGGATCTGGGCCGGCGCTGTCAGCAGCGTGACCCCGAGCTCCTGCGCCATGTGTCGACCGCCGACACCGCTCGCGACCTCGACCAGCTCCGGCAGGCAGTGGGTGACCCACAGCTCACCTACTACGGGATCTCCTACGGCACCTTCCTGGGCGCTACCTACGCCAACCTCTTCCCCGGCAACGTCCGCGCCATGGTCCTCGACAGCGACTGGGATCCGCAGGCCTGGACGAACCATGGGTCCAACGAGGCCCCCCGGTCCACGGCAATGCTGCGCCTGGGTTCGGACCGCGCCGCGGCAGAAACCCTGGACCAGTTCCTCACCCTGTGCGGGTCCACTACCACCGCCCGCTGCGCCTTCTCCGCCGGCAGCCCGAAAGCGACCCGGGACAAGTACCACCAGCTGATGAAGCGCCTCCGGGAGCATCCCGTGGGCGAGTGGACCTATGCCCGTACGGTCAGTGACATGGTGAGCGGCTTCTACGTCGTCCACCCCCGATGGACGGACGTCGCCGGCGGACTGCAGAGCCTGTGGCAGGGCCGCGCCCCGGAGCCGTCCCCGCTCCCACCCGCCCCAGCGGTCCCGGATCCGAGTCCGTACCTGGGCGAAGAACAGGCCGGTGCGGTGTTCTGCGGCGACAGCCCCAACCCGCGTGACCCCGCTGCCTACCACGTCCTGGAGGAGGCCAGCGCCGCCCGTGCGGGCGACACCGGACGCCACTGGGCCTGGGCTGCCGTGGTGTGTGCCGACTGGCCGGGAGTCGCCGCCAACCCCTATCGCGGACCGTGGAACAAGCCGACAGCGCATCCCATCCTGGTGGTCGGCACCATCTACGACCCCTCCACTCCCTACTCGGGCACGAAGGCCATGACCCGAGAACTGGCCGACGCCCGCCTGCTCACCAACAGCGGGCACGGGCACACGGCACTGCTCAACCCCAGCAGCTGCATCCAGGCCCACGAGAGCCGCTACCTCATCGACGGCACCCTCCCGCCGGCCGGAACGACGTGCCGACAGGACATGCCGCCCTTCCCCGCACCCAAGCCGCGCGGCGGCGTCACCACAGGCGGGGGCGGGATGGCCGACATCATCCAGGGCCGCCGACAACTCGCAGCCTTGGGCACGCGCTGGCTCGACACGAGCTTCGTCGCTGATCATTTTCAGGCAACTTCCCGAGACCGTTGCGGGCGTGAGCCGTCACTCAACGTGTCAGTTTCACGGAAGTAGAGCCAGAACCCGAGAACGGACAGCGGATGTTCACCACTTCGGGAGCCGCCGCCAATGGTGCGTGTTCGATGTTCACGAGAACGGACAGCACTCGATCGCAGACAGACCCCGCAACGGCCAACAGGCGGGAGGGACCCGGAGATCAGAGTGTCAGCCGCTTCTGCGAGCATCCTGCCGTGACGACCACACCTGATCAGCCCCCGGACGAGGCCACGCTCGACTTCTTGGGCGCTGCGTTCGCGCCGGAGTGGCGCGAACCTGCTCTCGGGCATGAAGCCGTTGCAGCCTGGGAGTCCGAGAACAAGACGACCCTTCCGGAGCCGTACCGGACCTTTGTTGCCGAGATCAGCAACGGGTGCAGCTTCGGCCCAGCAGAAGACGGCGGCCTCCAGCCGCTCGGCTGGCTGCCCGCCGGCTGGCCCGACCTCGGCCCGCGGCATCCCGGGGAACCGTTCCCCCTGGAGGCAGCCTGGCCGTGGGAGGACGACGAGAACGTCGATCCCGAGGAGGATCCGCGCATCGATGCCGTGTACACCCAGGGGTCGATCGTGCTCGGATCGGAGGACGGGCAGTCATTTTGGGTGCTGGTGACCACGGGGCCTCGCCGGGGCGAGGTCTGGATGGTGTCCGACGTAGGCGCCGGCCCGGTGCCCGGGGACGACGCCTGGGGCTTCGAGCAGTGGGTGCAGCGCTGGCATTCCGGCGACGGCTGGTGGGACTGAGCGCCGCGCCCGAGACTCGGAGCGATGATGGCCCCGCTTCACCGGCGCTGTCGAAACTCGTGAACTGTTCGATTCAGGTTGGGCCCCCAAGTGCCTCCCGTAGCGCTGCACGACTGCTGTCCGTTCTCGTGTACAGAGCCAGTCGTGTCCACCGGCCGGACGGTGATCCCGGCGGAAGCGCCGCACCCTGCGCGGAAGCTGCAACAGCCCGTGCCGTCAGTTCCACGGCATCCGACGGAAGAAGGGACCGCACACCCGGCGGCGTGCGCCGGGTGTGCGGTCCCTCGATGGTTGCCGTGCGGCTACTTGTCCGCCGTACGAGAGCCGGATCCTCCGGGCTTGGCCGGCGCCCAGGTGGGCTTGGCCGTCGCCTCGGCGGGATCGGTCTCGGCGAGTGTGAGGCCCCAGGCGTCGTCCTCGCCGATGCGCGCCTCGATCTCCTTGATCTGGCCGCTCTTGGCGAAGTACAGGACCACGACCTGCCGTACGGAGCCCTCGTCGTAGAAGTCCGCCGTCACCTCGCCCTTGGCCGCGGCGCCGAAGGCCTTGACCCAGTTGCGCGCCGTGGCGTCGGCGGAGGCGTCGTCCACGGCGAGGGCTGCCAGCGCCTCGGCGTCACCGTCGGCGAGCCGCCAGACGGCCTGCTGCACCATGTCGAGGCTCCCCGTGGAGGGATAGCCGACGACATGCAGCGGCTCGTGATTGCTGTAGTCGCTCTGGTAGTTCAGAGACTCGTCCGGCGAACAGCCCGTCAGGAGTACACCCAGCACTCCGGCGGCCGCGGCGAAGCCGGGCAGCCTCGTCCTCAGCGGCATGATCAGTTCCTTGACCTCGGGCGGAGGATGATGACCCGCTCGATGTAGTTCGGCTTGTTGCGGTATCGGAGGATGGCGGCGGCGAGGCTGGTCCTGTTCTTGTTGCCGTGCTGGAGCAGCTGGAGCCCGTGCCTGTTGCGCTCCACGATGGCCACGTGGTTGTACCCGCGCTCCTTCTTCCACTTGAAGAGCACGATGTCCCCGGGCTTCGCGTACACGCTTTTGACGTACGTGGCGCCGCGGTAGTTGATCATGTGCCGGCGGAAGTTCTCGGCGCCGGCCCAGGTGTAACTCTTGTTCTTGACCGTGCCGAACAAGAAGTACTGCTGCCACCAGGCGCGGTCGTGCTTGCGCCCGCCGGAACGAGTCTTCATCCCACCACCGTAGTAGAGGGCCTTCGACACGAAGTTGGTGCAGTCCTGGCCGTACTCCCACTTGGTGTTGGCGTTGCGCGATGCCCACTTGACCGTTCCGGAACCGGAGACCGCGGCACGCTTGACGCGCGTGGCGGCCACGGGGGCCGCCTCCTCGACCGGGAAGCCGTCCGCGTCGAGTTCGATCGGCTCTTCGGGCACTTCGCTGATCGGGCCCTCGGCGTCGTCGGTCACGTCCAGCCCGTTCTCCGCCGACGCTGACGCCGAGGCCGACAGGACGGTCTCCGCCGCGGGAGCGTCGGCCTCCAGGTGGAGGATCGGCGCGCCGCTGTTGGTGCTGAAGGTGAACCGCTGCTCCCGTCGTCCCTCCTCGGGCTCGCCGGTGGAGTCCTTGGCCGTCAGTACAGCCGTCTCGTCGAGGGCCGCGCGCAGGAACACCGTGCCGCTCTCGTCGACGCCCACCAGGACGTCGGACAGCTTGGTGGCCATGTCCGTGTAGCGCTGCCCGTGCCGGGACAGCGCCTCCCGGGATCCGATGAGGTCCGCGGCCTGGGCACCCAGCAGATCCTGGAACGAGGCCCCGCGGGAGCTCGCCGCCACGGCGGCGGCAGCCGTCGGGTGCGTGTTGCTGAGGAGGGCGCCGCGCGCATCGACGTACTGCTGCACGATTTCCCGGTACACGGCCGCGCCGGCGGGTACCGCCGCGGTGGTCTTCGGTTCCGAGGTGATGACCGGGCTCGTACCGTGCGGCGTACGCGCCGACACGGCCACCCGGTAGGCGGTGGCGTTCTGCAGTCCGCTCACCACGAGGTGGGGGTCGCGGGTGGTGGCCTTCGCGGCCTCGCTCCCGTCCTCCTTCTTGACGACCACCGTGTACTCGGCGCCGTCGGTCGCCGAACCCAGGTCCAGCGGCGCGTTCCACGTCGCCAGCAGCCCGCCGTCACCGGCGGTCGTCCGCAGGTCCTGCGGCGCGCCCGGCGCGGCCGGCGCCATGTAGTCGATCACCAGCTGCGGTCGCTTCGCGGCGTCCGGAGTGCGGCTGGAGTGGTAGGAGACGGTGGAGTCGCGGTCCGCGGACGGGAGCCGCAGGGCCAGGCCCTCGCCCGCCCCGGCTTCCAGCCAGGACTGTACGACCGGAGCGAGGTCCTGACCGTCCGGGAGCGCCGCGTCGGTGAACGGGGCGTCGTCCAGCACGCTCAGCAGGCCGGTGCCGTTCTGCGGGGCGGCCCAGGGCTCGTGCAACTGGTACATCTCGACCGGCCGCTGCGCGCAGGTTCCCGTGCCGCACTCGGCGGGGGTGAGGACAAGACGGGCTCGGGTGACCCGGGCCCCCGCGGGCACCTTGCTGAGATCCGGCTTGAGCCAGGCGGTCCGCTCGGCACCGGAGCCGCCGCCGAGCGGCAGCCGGGTGTCCCTCGCGGCCGGGCAGCCGCCGGACGTGCACGCCTGCTCGCCGACGGCCACGGTGGCATCGTCGAGGGAGGCGCCGGTGAGGGTGACGGAGGTGGTCTCGGGCGCCTTCGGCCCCGGTCCGGCAGTGGCGGTGAACTCCTGCTCGTACGACCAGGCCGAGCAGCCCAGGCCGGTGCAGGCGCGCATCGCCCAGAGGTAGGTGGTTCCGTCGCGCAGAGCACCCTCGGGTATCCGGGCCGCCGCACGGTGGCCGCTGTCCACCCACGCCTCGGGGACCGTCACACCCGGCAGCGGCTTGCCGTCGGCGTCACGGAGTACGAACTCGGCCCGCACACGCCCCTGTTCGGGGCTGGAGACCAGACCGGAGAGCAGGGGGGTGAGCGTCCGCGTCGCACCCGACTCCAGGGCCTGCGGCATGTCCGGCAGACCGCCGGGCCTGCGGCCCGTGCTGACCGTGAAGGTGGCCCAGTCCGACCAGGCGTTGTTGAAGTGGGTGCCGTCGTACGGGCTGGTGCGGAAGCGGTACGTCGTACCGTCCTTCAGCAGACCGTCGGGCAGGGTCACGGCCGCGGCCCGCCCGGACTCCACGTAGGGCGAGACGAGATAGTCGCCCACACGCTTGCCTGTTGCTGCCTCGACGACCTCGAACGTGCCGTTGATACGGTCGCCGTCCTTGTCGGAGAAGGTGTCCCGCAGCGTCGGCGTGGTGGTGTTGACCTGCCAGGTGCCCGAGGCGTCCTTGACGAACGGAGGACCGGCCTGCCGGTTGTTGCCGGAACGGGGACGGAAGTTGTACGTGACCGTCAGCTTGGGCGGGTTGCTGGTGGCGTTGGCCGAGTTGACCCGCTTCCACTGCGCCACCGCCGACTCGTCGGCGGCGCTCAGGCCCATACCCGACTGCGGTGCCTTCGCCGATGCCCAGGACTGTACGAGCGAGGTCACGTCGGCGGTGATCCAGCCGTCGGTGCCGCAGCCAGGACTGCCCTTGGTCTCGGAGGACGTCGCGTACTTCGTGTGCATCTTGGGCCGGCTGGTCCAACGGCTGCCGATCGTGGCCTTGTCGGCCGACCAGACCTCCCACGGCTGCGCCTTGCAGTCGGTGTTGGCCGCGTGGAAGTTCCACAGGCTCAGCTTGGCGCTGGTCACCAGGGCGTCCGCGATCGGTGCCGTACCCCAGGTGATGTACGACTGCGCGGTGCGCGGCGTGCCGTTCGCGTTCTTGGTGCCCGGGTTGCCGAAGTCCAGTTCGGTGTCGGTGGACCAGTCGCGGGTCTCGCCCTGCTGGACGTAGGTGTCGAAGACGTTGCCGAGCGCCGACGTCGACGGGTCGACGGTGACCGGGTACCGCGTCCTGGGATCGGCCAGGAACGCGGCGTCCGGGGTCACCACCAGGTCGACCGAGGAGCCCTTCTGCTCGACCTTCATGGCCACCGGCACACGGCGTGTGTGCTCGCCGGACCTCTCGTCGACTGTCGCGTCCCACATGACCGGAGCCGGCATCACGGCCCGCTCCTGGCCGGTCCTGCGGTCCGTGAACAGCACACTGCCGTCCGCCTGTTGCGTGGCGCGCAGCCCCTTGGCCCTCAGCGGCAAGGTGTAGCTGTAGTCGTTCGCGGTCGGGTGCTGCTTTATCTCGACGTACTGCTCGAAGCCGGTCCGGGTCGCCTCCACGATCACGTCGGCGCCGGGGACGGCATCGGCATACGTGGCGCGGTTGCCGTCCAGTGTGGGCCGGGGCAGACCGCCCTTCCACTGGAGGGTGACCTGCTGCTCGCCCTCGCCCAGCGTGACAAGGTCACGGGCCCCGGCCTTCCGGCTCGCGCTCAGGGACTTGGCCGGACTGCCGCCCTTGCCCGCGAGGGTGAGCGCGGCGGGGTGGGCCTTGGCCGCAACCGTGCCGTCGCTGCGCTCGGCGAGATCGGTGTCCACGGTGACCCAGGTGCCGTCACGGTCGAAGCGGATGGGCCCGGCGGTGAGTTCGGTCGTCAGCGAGCCGTCCTGATTGGCCCAGGTCGTGGAGGTCTCGGTGCGCTCGGAGAGCGCCTCCACCCGGTCGCCGGAGCGTTTGGCCGCGGCAATGGCTGATGGTACGTCAGGAGCGTTCTGTACGGCAGAGGTTGCCCCACCGGCCGACTGTGCGACGGACGGCAGGGGCGAAGCGTAGGCGGAGCCCCCCAGCAGGGCCACCGAAAGGGCCAGAGCTGCCGTGGTACGCGGGAGTCGCCTTGCGACCCATATCGATTGCCGCTCCTCGGGAGCAGGCAGAGATCTATGCATGTGCTGTGCGCGACCTTTGGTCAAGAGATCGGTAAATGAGATGTAAAGCTAATGGGTGGATCATGTGCCCATGTTGACGAGAAGGGCGATTGGCCCGTTTTTCGGCTTTGACGGTCAGGTGACCTTGATCACCTGGAGGGAAGGGGTCCAGGCACTCCCCGTACAGGAGCGCCGGTCGCAGGGTTCGCCTCAGGCCGTCGCCGGGCCGTCCGGGCGTGAGGGGTGACGCGGCACGATGCCGCGCGCGACCCCGAGGTCCACGAGGTCCTGGGGGCGCAGGCGGAGCTGGTCGGCGGTCGTGCGGGTGTCGTCCGGCGTGCGTTTGAGGATCGCGGCCGCGAGTTCGGGGGCGATGACGGAGAAGTAACTGTCCGGCGTGGCCCAGGTGTTGTGGGGCGCGGCGAACGCGAGCGCGCCGCCGGAGCCGCCCTCGCCGATGAGCAGGGTGGTGACCGGTACGCGGGCGGTGGCCACGGCAGTGAACAGGTCCGCGATGGCGGCGCCCGCGCCCGCGCGTTCCGCCTCGGCGTCGTTGGCGGCGCCCGGGGTGTCGACCAGAGTGAGTACGGGGACGCCGAGGCGGTCGGCGAGACGGATCAGCCGGGCCGCGGTGCGGTAGCCGGCCGGGAGGGTGGGAGTGCCGCACTGGGCGGCGTAGGCGATGGCCCGGCCTTCGCGCAGACCGAAGCCGCACCGTATGCCGGGATCCGTCCCGCCGCACCGGTCGCCGCGGATCGCCTCGCGGGTCTCGAAGTACGCGTCCAGATAGGCGTCGGCGCGGGGGCGCTCCGGTGAGCGTGCCTGGCGGACGGCGTCCCAGCCGGTGCCGGGGAGTTCGGTGCCGCCGAGGGCGGCGGGCGGCGGCGCGGGCTGCGGGGACCGGCCGGCCGGAGGTGCGAGGCGGCCGGCCGTGCCGGGGCCGGGCGCGCGACCGGTCGCCGGTGCGGCCGGGCCGGCAGCCGTCGGCGGCGCAGCGTCCTTGTCGGGCTCGGCCCCCGTCGCGTCGCCCGTCGGTGTCACGGATCCGCCCGTCAGCAGGGGCAGCCAGCGAGCGAGCGTGTCGCGCAGATCCTCCTCCGGTACCACGTCGTCGATCGCGCCCGCGGCCAGTTGCGCTTCCGCCGTGTACGCCCGAGGATCTGCGTCCGGTGGGCGGACTCGTGCGCCTGCGAAGCCGATCTGCGCTCCCGGCAGCGCCAGTATGACGTCCGCGCCGGCGCCCAGCGTGGCCCAGCCGCCGCCCGTCGTCGGGTCGCACACCACCGCGAGCTGCGGGAGTCCCGCCTCGCGGGTCAGCGCGGACTGGTGGGCCACACGCTGGAGTTGGACCAGTGCGCGCATCCCCTCCTGCATCCGGCTCCCGCCGGTCGCGATCAGCGAGACGACGGGCAGGCGGCGCTCCCGCGCATGGCTGTACGCCGCCTCGAGCCGGTCGCCGGTGCGCTCGCCCAGCGATCCGCCGAGGAAGCCGAACTCGAAGGAGATCAGCACCGCCTCGGTGGCCCCGATCAGGCCGGTCCCACAGACGACGGACTCGTCCTCGCCGGTGTGTTCCGCGGCGCGGCCGCGCGAAGCGTCGTACCCCTGCCAGACGATCGGCCCGTCGGGGGCGGACGTGCCCCGAGGGGTGGGCAGTTCGGTGAAGGCGGACGTCACCCGTGCGACTGCCTCGCGGGCGCTTCGCCGCTCATTCATGGAGTGCCCGCTTCATGATTTTGCCCATGTCGTTGCGGGGCAGGGCCTCCAGATAGCGCACCTCGCGCGGGCGCTTGTGCGGGGCGAGCTGCGCCGCCACATGGTCCGCCAACTCCTCGGCGGGCGGCGGATCCTGAGGCCGTGCCGGGACGATCCAGGCGACGATCCGCTCCCCCAGGTCCGCGTCCGGCTCCCCGGTCACCGCCGCTTCCCGTACGCCCGGATGGTCGAGCAGCGCATTCTCGATCTCACCCGCCCCGATCTTGTAGCCGCCGCTCTTGATGAGGTCGGTGGCCCTGCGTCCGACGATCCGGACATAGCCGTCGGCGTCGCGGCTCGCCAGGTCCCCCGTACGGAACCAGTCGCCGTCGAAGGCGGCCGCCGTCGCGTCGGGCCGGTTCAGATACTCCGTGAAGAGGTTCGGTCCCCGTACCTGGATCTCACCGATGCCGTCGCTCTCCTCGACCAGCCGCAGCTCAACTCCCCTGAGGGGGACCCCGACCGTCCCCGCTCGCGGCTCGCCGTCGGCGCGTACGGACGTGTTCATCAGCGTCTCCGTCATGCCGTACCGCTCGATGACCCGGCGGCCCGTCGCGGCCGCGATCCGCTCGTGGTCGCGCACGGGCAGCGCGGCGGAGCCGGAGACCAGCAGCCGCGCACCGGCCAGGGCCTTGGCCAGCTGTGGATCCCGGGCATCGCCGGTGAGCGCCTCGGCGATGCGGTGGTACATCGTCGGCACGCCGAAGAGCATGGTGGCGCCCGACGCCAGCTCGCGCGCCACCCCCTCCGTACTGAACCGCCCCAGATGCCGTACCGAGCCGCCGCGGCGCAGCGGGCCGAGGATGCCGAGGATCAGTCCATGGACATGGAAGAGGGGCAGCCCGTGGACGAGGATGTCGTCGGCGGTCCACTGCCAGGCGTCCGCGAGGGCGTCCAGGGTCGAGGTGATCGCGCGGCGCGGCAGGACGGCGCCTTTGGGCGGGCCCGTGGTGCCCGAGGTGTAGACGATCAGGGCGGGGGCCTCGGCGGACGGCTCGGGGGGCAGCGGCGCCGCACCTGCGCCCCGGACCTCGATGTCCGTGCGGGGCAGGGTCCTGAGCGCCGGTGGCAGTTCGGCGCCCGGTTCGGCGAGCACCAGCGAGGGGGTGCTGTCCGCGAGGATGTGCGCCAGTTCCCGCTCCCCGGTCTTCGGATTGAGAGGTACGGCGGGCACGCCGGCCAGCAGCGCGGCCACCACGCCCACCGCGGTCTCCAGGGTGGGGGTGGCCCAGACGGCGACCCGCTGCGCGGTGGAGATCTCGGCGGCCAGTGAGCCTGCCGCCGCGCCCAGTTCGGCGTGGCTCAGGGACCGGTCGCCGAAGCTGAGCGCCGGCCGCGGCGAACCCGCGGCGAGGGCCGGGAAGAGAGGGGACACGCGTCGCACTCCTTGCTGTAGTCGGGCCCTGGGTTCGGATCTGACCGTCTCACCGGCATACACCATCAGCTGCCGGAGCAAACGCTTCCGGCCGCCATCATGCCCCTGCGGGCCTTTCACCCTCCTGACGCCATTCCTCGGCACCCTTCCTCGGCGCTCTACACTGCGGCCGGGTGGAGGCAGGCCTCCCCCAGCGCTTGCGCGCGGCCCCGCGGAACGGCGCGCCCTTCCCCGGCGCCCGGGCGGGCGTCGTACGCGGCGGCAGGCCGGTCTCAGGGCCCCGGCGTGATGCCGCCCTGGAGGCGTTCCAGGTCCGAGGGGCGTACTTGGATCACGACGAGTGCGATCAGCGCGGCGATCAACGTGAAGATGGCGGCAACGACGAAGGCGGCGGAGACTCCGGAAGTCAGTACCTCGTCGCCCCAGGGTGGCGGGAGCTGTCCGGTGCGTCGGAAGCTCAGCCGCTCCTCCGGAGTGGCTGAGGCCAGGAAACTGAGGACCTGGTCCTCGGCCTCGTTGCGGCTGGCCGTGCCGAAGACGGTGACCAGGATGGACAGGCCCAGCGAACCGCCCACCTGCTGGGTGGTGTTGAGCAAGCCCGAGGCGGCGCCCGACTCGTGGGCGGGAACCCCGGAGACGGCCATCAGCGTCAGTGAGACGAACTGCATGCCCATGCCGAGGCTGAAGATGAGCATCGGCCCCAGGATGCTGCCCAGATACGTGGAGTGGATGTCGGTCAGCGTCAGCCAGGACAGTCCGGCCGCGGCGAGGATCGCTCCGGTCACCATGAACGGCTTCGGGCCGTACCTGGGCAGGAGTTGGGAGGTCAGTCCGGCGCCCACCGCGATGAGCGCGCTCACGGGCAGGAAGGCGAGGCCGGCCTGAAGGGGGCTGAAGTCCAGCACGTTCTGCACAAAGAGCGTGAGGAAGAAGAACATGCCGAAAATGGCGGCGGCGAGGTTCAGCATGATTCCGTACGTGCCCGCGCGGTTGCGGTCGGCGAACATGTGCAGCGGAGTGATCGGCTGCTTCGAGCGGCGCTCGATCATGATGAAGGTCGTGAGAAGCGCCACAGCCGCGCCGAAGGACGCCAGAGTGATCGGGTCCCGCCAGCCCTCCTGCGCAGCCCGGATGAAGCCATAGACCAGCGCGACCATGCCGAGGGTGGAGGTCAGCGCACCGAGCAGGTCGAAATTGCCCGGATGGCGCTCGGACTCCTTGATGTGACGGGGGGTCGCCAGAACGATGAGCAGGGCGATCGGCACATTGACGAAGAACACCCAGCGCCAGTCGAGCCATTCGACGAGCATGCCACCGGCCAGCAGGCCGATCGCGCCACCGCCCGCGGAGACCGCGGCGAACACACCGAACGCCCGGTTGCGGGCGGGTCCTTCGGTGAAGGTGGTGGTGATCAGGGCGAGCGCGGTCGGCGAGGCGATGGCTCCGCCGACACCCTGCAGGGCGCGCGCGGCGAGAAGTTGGCCGGAATCCTGGGACAGGCCACCGAGCAGGGAGGCGAGCGCGAAGAGCAGCACTCCGAAGACGAAGACCCTGCGCCGACCGAGAATGTCACCGGCGCGGCCGCCGAGGAGCAGCAGGCCGCCGAAGGTGAGCGTATAGGCGTTGACCACCCAGGACAGACTTGTGGTGGAGAAGTCCAGCGAGGTCTGGATGTGCGGCAGCGCGATGTTCACGATGGTGATGTCGAGGACCACCATCAACTGGCACGAGGCGATGACGAGAAGCGCTATCCCGTTGCCACCCATGCGCTTGTCCGAGGCGGCGGTCTGCGAGGTGGGTGTCGGCTGCGGCGTGGTCATGGCACATCGCGCCCTCTGGGGAGCCTCAGTAGACGGTTGCGTCCACTAGTCGACCGTAAACCCGGGGCGTGCCCGCCACCAGTCGATCAAGACCGGCCTCCGCCCGTCTCACCGATACACGTACGCAGGGCCGACGACAGGCGCTCCGGCCGGTCCCGCGCGATCACTGTGCAACTGTCCTCGACCGCCAACGGGCTTCCCTGAACGAGCAGTTCGACCGGCCGTCGGCCGTGCTGGCGCGGCATCATCCGGTCCTTACCTCGTCGTGGGGATGAGCGGGTCGCCGGGCTCAGGGCAGTACGGCCACCCCGTCCAGCTCGACCAGGGCCTGATCGTCCCAGAGGCGGACCACTCCGATCACCGCCATGGCGGGGTAGTCGCGGCCGGCCAGCCGGCGCCAGATCCGGCCCAGTTCGACCGCATGGGCGCGGTAGTCGGCGACATCGGTGGCATAGACGGTGACGCGGGCGAGGTCCTGCGGGGCGCCGTCCGCGGCCACGAGAGCGGTGAGGAGATTGGCGAGTGCCGTCTCGAACTGCTCGGGCAGTGTCTCCCCGACGAGCTTGCCGTCGGTGTCGAGCGCGGTCTGCCCGGCCAGGAAGACGATCCGTGAGCCGGAGGCGGTGACGGCGTGGGAGAAACCCGTGGGCGGCGAGAGCTCGGCCGGATTCTGGCGGTGCAGGGTCATGCGTACGGCTCCTTTGCGTCCTTTGCGTCCTTTGCGTACAGCTCCTTGGCGATGATCGTGCGCTGGACCTCGGTGGCGCCCTCGTAGATCCGGGGGGCGCGGACCTCGCGGTAGAGATGTTCCAGCACATGGCCGCGTTGAAGCGCGCGGGCGCCGTGCAGCTGAACGGCGGCGTCCACGACGTACTGGGCGGTCTCCGTGGCGAGCAGCTTGGCCATGGCCGACCGCTTCGGTACGTCTTCGGCACCTTCGTCGTACGCGGCGGCCGCCGCGTAGACGAGCAGCCGGGCGGCTTCGGTGCGGGTGGCCATCTCGGCGACCTGATGGGCGACCGACTGGAGATCCTTCAGGGGGCCGCCGAAGGCGGTGCGACGCGCCGTGTGCCCGAGAGCCGCGTCCAGGGCCGCCTGGGCCATCCCGACGGCGAACGCGCCGACGCTGGGCCGGAAGAGGTTCAGGGTGTTCATGGCGACCCGGAAGCCGCCGTCCGGGTCACCGAGGACATCGTCGCGGGTGACGGGGACGTCGTCGAAGTTCAGCGCGCCGATGGGGTGCGGGGAGAGCATCTCCAGCGCGGTCCCGGTCAGCCCCGGGCGGTCGGCGGGGACGAGGAACGCGGTGACACCGCGGGCGCCCGCACCCTCCGTCGTACGGGCGAAGACGGTGTAGAAGTCGGCCTCGGGGGCGTTGGAGATCCACCGCTTCTCGCCGCTGAGGCGCCAGCCGCCCCGGCCTTCTGCCCGGTCGGGCACGGCCTTGAGGGCCAGGGCAGCCGCGTCCGACCCGGCGTCGGGCTCGCTCAGCGCGAAGGCGGCGACGGCGCGCCCGGCGACCACCTCGGGGAGCCAGCGTTCCCGTTGCGCGGCGCTGCCCGCCTGGACCAGGGGGTAGCTGCCGAGGCCCTGGAGAGCGAGGGCGGTCTCGGCCTCCGTACATCCGTACGCCAGCGACTCGCGCAGCAGGCACAGCTCCAGCGCCCCGGCCCCGAACAGGCGCTCAAGGAGGCGGAGTTCACCGAGGGCGGCGACCAAGGGGCGGTTGACGCGGCCCGGTTCTCCCTTCTCCGCCAGCGGGCGCAGCCGCTCGGCTGCCAGGGTCCGCAGCTGCGCACACCAGGCGGTCTGTGCCGGTTCCAGTGAGAATACGGGCATTCGAGCCCCCACTTCGTGCGGCCGGGGGTCCGGGGCACCTCCTGGGAAAGCGAGGTATCGCGGACCGTTGACTGTCGTCACCTTCACGATACGCTCGATTCGCGACCCCACCACGAGAAGGGGGCGAACCATGGAGCTGACACCCTCGGCCCACCTCGACACCTTTGCGCGCGACCATCTGCCGCCTGCCGGGCAGTGGCCGGAACTCGTCTTCGACCTGCCCGAGCTGCACTATCCGCAGCGCCTGAACTGCGGGTCCGAGCTGCTGGACCGTACGATCGAGCGCTTCGGCGCGGACCGGCCCGTCTTCCGTACCGCGGGCGGGGAGGTGTGGACGTACGGAGAGCTCCGCGAACAGGCCGACCGGATCGCTCATGTCCTCACCTCCTGCCTCGGTGTGGTCCCCGGGAACCGTGTCCTGCTGCGCGGCCCGACGACCCCCTGGCTCGCGGCCTGCTGGCTGGGCGTGATGAGGGCGGGCGCGGTGGCCGTCACCGTTCTGGCCCAGCAGAGGGCCCGGGAACTCGCCACGGTGTGCGAGATGGCCGCCGTCAGCCACGCGCTGTGCGACATCCGCTCGGTCGACGATCTGGCGAAGGCCGAGGTGTCGGGGCTGCGCATCACGGCGTACGGCGGCGACTCCCCCGACGATCTGATCAGTCTGGCCGCCGCCGCGGCACCGGAGCCGTACACGCCCGTCCCGACCGCCGCCGACGATGTCGCGCTGATCGCCTTCACCTCGGGCACGACCGGCCGCCCCAAGGGGTGCATGCATTTCCACCGCGATGTGCTGGCCGTCGCGGACACCTTCTCCGCGCGGGTGCTGCGGCCGGAGCCCGATGATGTCTTCGCGGGCAGCCCCCCGCTGGGCTTCACCTTCGGGCTCGGTGGTCTGGTGATCTTCCCGATGCGGGCGGGGGCGTCTGCGCTGCTGCTCGAACAGGCGGGCCCGGCCCGGCTGTTGTCCGCGATCGCCGAGCACCGGGTGTCGGTCCTGTTCACCGCGCCGACCGCGTACCGGGTGATGCTGGACAACCTCGACGGCCACGACACCCGCTCGCTGCGGCGCTGCGTGTCGGCCGGTGAGAATCTGCCCGCCGCCACCTGGCAGGCCTGGCAGGAGCGGACCGGACTGCGCATCATCAACGGCATCGGCGCGACCGAGCTGCTGCACATCTTCATCTCGGCGGCGGACGAGTCGATCAGACCGGGCACCACCGGAATCCCGGTTCCGGGGTGGCACGCGCGCGTGGTCGACGCCGACGGCCGTCCGGTGGCGGACGGGGAGGAAGGGCTGCTGGCCGTGCGCGGCCCGGTGGGCTGCCGCTATCTGGCCGACCCTCGTCAGGCGGATTACGTCCACGACGGCTGGAATCTCACCGGCGACACGTACGTACGTGAACCGGACGGCTGGTTCCGCTACGTCGCCCGCGCCGACGACATGATCATTTCGGCCGGGTACAACATCGCCGGGCCCGAGGTCGAGGACGCCCTGCTGCACCACCCGGATGTGGCGGAGGCGGCGGTGGTCGGCCGTCCCGACGGCCTGCGGGGACAGATCGTCGTGGCGTACGTCGTGCTGCGCGCGGGAGTCCCGACCGGCGACGACACCGTCGCCGCACTCGCCGACTCGGTGAAGCGGAGGCTGACACCGTACAAATGCCCCCGCGAGTTCGTCTTCCTCGACGCGCTTCCGCGCACCCAGACCGGCAAGCTGCAACGCTTCCGCCTGCGGGCTCTAGAGTGATCACGTGGCCGAGCAGCACACCCCCCGATCCCTGATCGTCACTCTGTACGGCGCGTACGGACGCGAAAGGCCGGGACCCTTCCCCGTGGCCGAACTCATCCGCCTGCTGGCCGTTCTCGGCGTCGACGCGCCGTCCGTGCGCTCCTCGGTCTCCCGGCTCAAACGGCGGGGCCTGCTGACCCCCGAGCGCGCCCCGGACGGCGCCGCGGGCTACGCCCTGTCGGCCGACGCCCGCCAGCTGCTCGACGACGGCGACCGCCGAATCTACGCCCGGCCCTCGCCCCGGCTCTCCGACGGCTGGATGCTCGCCGTCTTCTCCGTACCGGAGGCCGAACGCCACAAGCGCCATCTGCTCCGCTCGCGCCTGGGGCGGCTCGGTTTCGGGTCCGCGGCGCCGGGGGTGTGGATCGCGCCGGCCCGGCTGTACGAGGAGACCCGGCACACGCTGCACCGCCTTCAGCTCGACGGGTACGTCGAGATGTTCCGCGGTGAGCATCTCGGCTTCGCGGCAACGGCGGAGGCGGTGGCACGCTGGTGGGACCTGGGGGCGATCGCCAAGCAGTACGAGGATTTCCTGGATCTGTACGAGCCGGTGCTGCGGGCGTGGGAGGCGCGCGGCGAGGTGCCCGCGCAGGACGCGTACCGGGACTATCTGCCGGTGCTGGACTCCTGGCGGCAGCTGCCGTACGCCGATCCGGGTCTGCCGGCCGAGCTGCTGCCACAGGGCTGGCCGGGCGGCCGCTCGGCGGACGTCTTCGCCCGGCTGCATGCACTGCTGCGGGACGCCGGGGCGGCGTTCGTGCAACCGTGACGGGCGGGGCTGCGTCGTTTCCGGGCATGAGCGCGTCGATTCCGGTCCGGGCATGAGTGCGTCGGTTCCGGGCATGAGCGCGTCGGTTCCGGGCATGGGTGAGAACCCCGAGCCGATGTGGCTGGTGGCGGCGAACGTGGTGCTGTGGCGGCGCTACGGCGACCTGGGGCAGGAGCTGCGGCCCGGCACCAAGGCGTACAAGGGCGGCTCGAAGGTCTACGTCGTGTCGACCTACGCGGGCATGGGCCACGAGCAGCTGACCACGGTCGGGCGCGGACGGCACACCGGCCGCTGGATCACCATCGACACGGGGACGCGGCATCTGCACACTTTCCGCGCCAAGCTCGTCCACACCCCCGCAGTACTGCGCCGGTACGTCGAGGCCGCCTACGGTCCGCCGATGACGCGGGAACAGGCCGAGGAACAGGCCGCGCTGCTGGAGCGGGTCGCGGCCGAGGGACGGCAGACGTACCACGCCGGGCCACATCCCGATCCGTGCCGGTGCCACACGTGCCTCACCCCAGAGTGAGCCTCGGTTTCGGGGCGTCCGTACGGCCGGTGGGCGGTTTGCGGCTGCCGGCCCGGTACGGGAGCGGCCAGGGCGCGCCCGGCCCCGTGTACTCCTGGTCGGCCGCCGCGTGCAGCGTCCAGTGGGGGTCGTAGAGATGGGGGCGGGCCAGCGCGCAGAGGTCGGCGCGGCCCGCCAGCAGGAGTGAGTTGACGTCGTCCCAGGACGAGATCGCGCCGACCGCGATGACCGGGACGGAGAGGGTGTTGCGGATCCGGTCGGCGTACGGGGTCTGGTACGAGCGGCCGTACTCGGGCTCCTCGTCGGGGACCACCTGTCCGGTGGAGACGTCGATCGCGTCGGCGCCGTGGGCGGCGAAGGCACGGGCGATCTCGACCGCGTCGTCGGCCGTCGTGCCGCCCTCAGCCCAGTCGGTGGCGGAGAGGCGGACGGTCATGGGCCGGTCGTCGGGCCAGGCCTCACGCATGGCGTCGAAGACTTCGAGGGGGAAGCGGAGGCGGTTGTCGAGACATCCGCCGTAGGAGTCGGTCCGTTGATTGGTGAGGGGCGAGAGGAAGCCGGAGAGCAAGTAGCCGTGGGCACAGTGGAGTTCGAGGAGGTCGAAGCCGCTGTCGGCGGCGCGCCGGGTCGCGGCGGCGAACTGCTCGCGAACGGTGGAGAGCCCGGCGCGGTCCAGCGCGTGCGGGATCTGGTTGACTCCGGGCCGGTACGGCAGCGGTGAGGCGGCCGAAAGGGGCCAGTTGCCGTCGGCCAGCGGCTCGTCGATGCCGTCCCACATGAGCCTGGTGGAGCCCTTGCGGCCGGAGTGGCCGAGCTGGACTCCGATGGCCGTGCCGGGCGCCCGTTCGTGGACGAAGTCGGTCACCCGGCGCCAGGCCGCGCCCTGTTCGGGTGTGTAGAGGCCGGTGCAGCCGGGAGTGATCCGTCCCTCGGCGCTCACACACACCATCTCGGTCATCACAAGGCCTGCTCCGCCCAGAGCCCGCGCACCGAGGTGCACGAGATGGAAGTCGCCCGGGACGCCGTCCTCGGCGCTGTACATGTCCATGGGGGAGACGACGACCCGGTTGCGCAGGGTGAGTCCGCGCAGCGTGAAAGGGGTGAACATCGGGGGTGTGCCGGGCGGGCAGCCGAAATCGCGCTCGACGGAGCCGGTGAAGGCCCGGTCACGCAGCCGCAGATTGTCGTGGGTGACGCGGCGGCTGCGGGTGAGCAGGTTGAAGGCGAACTGGCGGACCGGCTGGTCGAGATAGGTGCCCAGCTCCTCGAACCAGCGCAGGCTGGCGGCGGCCGCGCGCTGGGTGGACTCGACGACCGGGCGGCGCTCGGTCTCGTACGCGGCGAGGGCGGTGGGCAGGTCGGGCTGTTCCTCGATGCAGGCGGCGAGGGCGAGGGCGTCCTCGACGGCGAGCTTGGTGCCGGAGCCGATGGAGAAGTGGGCGGTGTGGGCCGCGTCGCCCAGGAGGACCGTGTTGCCGTGCGACCAGCGGTCGTTGACGACGGTACGGAAGGCTGTCCAGGCGGATCGGTGGGAGCGCAGCGGGCGGCCGCCGAGGGCGTCGGCGAAGATCTTGGCGCACTGGTCCGCGGACTGCTGCTCGTCGCAGGCGTCCAGACCCGTCGCCTGCCAGACCTCCTCGCGCATCTCGACGATGACCGTGCTGGCGTCGGCGGCATAAGGGTAGCCGTGGAGCTGCATCACGCCGTGCTCGGTCTCGGCGATCTCGAAGCGGAAGGCGTCGAAGGCGAAGTCGGCGGCCAGCCAGATGTAGCGGCACCGGTGGGTCGCGATGTGCGGCCCGAAGGCGTCGGCGTGTGCCTCGCGGGTGAGGCTGTGCACGCCGTCGGCGGCGATGACGAGGTCGTACGCCGGGGAGAGTTCGGCGGCGGGTGGGGCGGGGGTGCGGAAGCGGAGCCGTACGCCGAGGGAGTCGCAGCGCTCGTGCAGGATCTCCAGCAGCCTGCGCCGCCCGAGCGCCGCGAACCCGTGGCCGCCGGAGGTGAGAGTCCCCTCGCGGTGGACGATGTCGATGTCGTCCCATCGTACGAACTCGTCCTGGAGCGCCCGGTAGATGACAGGGTCGGCGTGCTCGATCCCGCCGAGGGTCTCGTCGGAGAGGACGACGCCGAAGCCGAAGGTGTCGTCGGGGGCGCCGCGTTCCCAGACGGTGATGTCGCGAGCGGGGTCGAGCCGTTTGAGGAGCGCGGCGGCGTACAGCCCACCCGGCCCGCCCCCGATGACGGCGACGCGGAGGGGGGTGCGCGGTATGTCGGGCGCGGTGCCGGGCCGCGGGGCGGGGGCGGGCTGCTCAGCGGGGGGCCGACGTGTCATGCCGCCTTCGGCGGGCTGTTCCCCGGCGGGACCGGCCGGATCCCCCGCGGGACCGGCCGGATTGTGCAGCCCCGCCGACGTCCGAGCCGCGGGGTCCGGGGCGGAGTCCCGCTTACCGGTGACGGCGGGCGGGCCCGGCCTGCGCGCCATCGTCAGCGCCCCTGCCACTTCGGCGGGCGCTTCTCGGTGAAGGCCGCGTGGAACTCCGCGTAGTCCTCGCCGTTCATCAGCAGCGCCTGCGTCGCCGCGTCCAGCTCGACCGCCGCGGCGAGCGGCATGTCCAGTTCGGCGGTGAGCAGCGCCTTGGTCTGCGCGTACGCCAGGGCCGGTCCCTCGGCCAGCCGGCGGGCCAGCTCTGCCGCCCGCGCATCCGCCTGGCCCTCGTCGGTCAGCTCGCTGAGCAGGCCGATCCGTTCGGCCTCGGGGGCTCGGACCGGTTCGCCGAGCATCAGCAGCCGGGTGGCGTGGCCGAGCCCGACGACCCGGGGCAGCAGATACGCCGCGCCCATGTCACCGCCCGAGAGCCCCACCTTGGTGAAGAGGAACGCGAAGCGGGCGGACGGGTCCGCGATACGGAAGTCCGCGGCGAGCGCGAGGACCGCGCCGGCCCCCGCCGCGATGCCGTGCACCGCGGCGATCACCGGGAAGGGGCATTCCCGCAGCGCCCGCACGACCTGGCCGGTCATCCGGTTGAAGTCGAGGAGCTGGGCGGTGTCCATCGCCAGCGTCGCGCCGATGATCTCGTCGACGTCGCCGCCGGAGCAGAACCCGCGGCCCTCGCCGCCGAGCACCAGCGCCCGCACGGACCGCTCCCGCGCCAGCTCGGCGAGCAGATCGCGCAGGTCGGCGTAGGCGCCGAAGGTGAGCGCGTTGAGTTTCTCGGGGCGGGCGAGGGTGACGGTCGCGACTCCGTCGTCCGTCGTGAGGCGCAGATGGCGCCAGTCCTCGGTACGTGGAGCGGAGCCGGAAAAGGGGCTCATGGAGTGTGACCTCCTTCAGCGGGCGGTCTGCTGCCTGCCTCTCGAAGCTATCACTTGTACGTGACTTCCGTCACGAGTACGCGATACGCGTATGTACTGCCTCCGCACCGGACCCGTCCCAGTTGTGGCACAGCTCCCACCCGGAACGGGCCCCGGGCCCTTGTCCAGCCCCTTGCGCTTCGTAAGGTTGCGAACAGGACGTCGCACCTCGAACGGAACTCTCCACCTTGCTCGAAACCTCCGGCCCTGCCTCGTGGCGCATCGCGCTGCCGCACAGTACGGCTGCTGTGCCCATCGCCCGCGCCCTGATCCGTACGGCGCTGGCGGAGATCGAGGTGTCCGCGGACAGCGACACGGCCGAGCTGCTCACGGCCGAGCTGGTCGCCAACGCCGTGGAGCACACCCGCGGCGGGTCCCCCATACAGCTGGTGGTGGAACTGCTGTCGACGGGGTGCCAGGTCGAGGTCCATGACTCCGACCCGGCCCCGCCCGGCGACCTGTCCCTGCCCGCGCCGGGATCCGAGCCCGATCCATGGCAGGAGCACGGCCGCGGGCTGCTGCTGCTCCGCGCACTGAGCTCGGAGTGCGGCCACCGGATGACCGCCGCGGGCAAGGCGGTCTGGTTCACGCTCCTGACGAGGAGCTGACCAGCTCGGAGTCGGACGGCTCGGCGTCGGACCGATCGGAACCGGACGCATGGGGGCCGGACGCATCGGGGCCCGCCGTGCCGGTACCCGCCAGGCGCGAGTGGCGGCGGCCGTACAGCGCGTACACCACCGCGCCGACCAGCAGAAACACCGCGAACTGGACCCACGTCGTCCAGCCCGTGCCCCAGATGAGATACAGACAGAAGATCACGCCCAGCACCGGGCTGAGCGGATACAGCGGCACCCGGAACTTGGTTTCCGTCCCCGGGTAGCGGCGGCGCAGCGCGATCACCGCGATATTGACGGTGGCCATGACGGCGAGCGTGCCGATGGTCGTCAGATTCATCACCACGTCGAGCGGGACGACGGCGGCCGGTATCGCGAAGACCGCGGCGACGATCCAGGTGTTGGCGACGGGCGTCGAGGTCTTCGCGGAGACGCGCCCGAAGACCCGCGGGATCAGACCGTCACGGGACATCGACATCAGGATGCGGGTCTGGCCGTACATCACGGCAAGGACGACGGAGGCGATGGCGACCACCGCGCCGAAGGCGATGACGCCGCCGCCGACGGTCGACTCGGTGACCTGGTTGACGATCAGCGAGAGGGCGGCCGGCTTGTCGGCGACATCGTCGGCGGACATCGCGCCGATCGCGGCGAGGGCGACCAGACCGTAGAGCAGCGTGACGATGCCGATGCAGATCATGATCGCGAGCGGGATGTTGCGCCGCGGGTTCTTGACCTCCTCACCCGCCGTCGTGATCGCGTCGAAGCCGATGTACGAGAAGAACGCGAGCGACGCGCCGGAGGTGACTCCCGCCAGGTGGTGCGGGGAGAACGGCGAGAGGTTGTCCGACGTGTACGCGGTGAAGGCGATGGCGCAGAAGAGGAACAGGATCGCGATCTTCACGATGGCCATGGCGGCGGTGGCGCGGGCGCTCTCACGGATGCCGCGCACCAGCAGCAGCGCGGCCAGGAGTATCACCACGACGGCGGGAATGTTGACGATGCCGCCGCCGCCGGGCGGGCCGGCGAGCGCGGTGGGCAGCTGCCAGCCGACGACGCTGTTCAGCAGTTCGTTGAGGTACTGGCCCCAGCCGACGGCGACCGCGGAGACGGATATGCCGTACTCCAGCAGCAGGCACCACCCGACGAGGAAGGCGACCCGTTCGCCGAGCGTGGCGTAGGCGAAGGAGTACGAACTGCCGGAGACCGGTATCGCGCTGCCCAGCTCGGCGAAGGAGAACGCGGTGAAGATGCAGGTGATCGCGGCCAGGACGAACGAGACGACAACGGCGGGACCGGCTTCGGAGACGCTGTCGGAGAGGCCGACGAAGATGCCCGTACCGACGATGGCGCCGACGCCGAAGCACACGAGCTGGAAGAGGCCCATCGTTCTCTTGAGGCCGTGGCCCTCGGTGTCCGCGCCGGAATCGGCGACTAGCTGGGCGGGGCTCTTGATGCGCATTCGGGGCCGTTCTCTTGTCTGGTCTCACGGGTCGGACACAAGAAAGTGGGGTCCGAGCGCGAGCCCGGACCCCACTATTCGGCCACATACTATCGGCCGACCTGCATGTTCACCCAATTCGCCGGATGGCTACTCCGATGCGGCGAGCTCCCCGGTCAGGGTGGCCACCAGGACGGCTTTGATCGTGTGCATCCGGTTCTCCGCCTCGTCGAAGACGATCGAGTGGTCCGACTCGAAGACCTCGTCGGTGACTTCGAGTTCGGTCAGGCCGTGACTCTCGTGGATCTCGCGGCCGACCTTGGTACCCAGGTCGTGGAATGCGGGAAGGCAGTGCAGGAACTTCACTTCCGCGTTGCCGGTGGCGCGCAGCACATCCATCGTCACGGCGTACGGGCCGAGCACCTTGATGCGCTCGTCCCAGATCTCCTTGGGCTCGCCCATCGAGACCCAGACGTCGGTGGCGACGAAGTCCGCGCCCCGGACGCCCTCGGCGATGTCCTCGGTGAGGGTGATCCGGGCACCGCTGACCTCGGCGGCCGCGCGGGCCTCGGTGACGATCTCCTCGGCCGGCCAGTAGGACCTGGGCGCGACGATCCGTACGTCCATGCCGAGCAGCGCACCGGTGACCAGGTAGGAGTTGCCCATGTTGAAGCGGGCGTCGCCGAGGTACGCGAAGGTGATCCGGTCGAGCGGCTTGTCGCTGTGCTCGGTCATGGTGAGCACGTCGGCGAGCATCTGGGTGGGGTGCCAGGCATCAGTGAGGCCGTTGTAGACCGGGACCCCGGCGAACGCGGCGAGCTCCTCGACCATTGCCTGGCCATCGCCGCGGTACTCGATGGCGTCGAACAGCCGGCCGAGCACCCGGGCAGTGTCCTTGGCGGACTCCTTGCTGCCGATGTGTGAGCCGGCCGGGTCGATGTAGGTCGTCGACGCGCCCTGGTCCGCGGCCGCGACCTCGAAGGAACAGCGCGTACGGGTGGACGACTTCTCGAAGATCAGCGCGATGTTCTTGCCGCGCAGCCGCTGGACCTCGGCGCCCGCTCGCTTGGCGGCCTTGAGATCGGCGGCCAGATCGATCAGACCGCGGAACTCCTCGGCGGTGAAGTCCAGCTCCTTGAGGAGGTGGCGGCCTTCGAGTTGTATCGCCATGGTGGCTGCTCCTGGATCGCGACTGCGGTAACCCTGGAAGTCTATACGAAGCTCCGCATCGCTATACAGTGGGTGAGGGATGGGGTGAGGGATGCCCGGAGGGGCGGCTATGCGGCGTCGCGTTCGACCGGACAGCTCATACAGCGGGGGCCGCCCCGGCCCCTGCCCAGTTCGCTGCCGCGGATCTCGATCACCTCGATGCCCCGTTTGCGCAGGTGGGTGTTTGTGGTGACGTTGCGCTCGTACGCGACCACGACGCCCGGCTCGACGGCGAGGACATTGCAGCCGTCGTCCCACTGCTCGCGCTCGGCCGAGTGCACGTCCTGGGTCGCGGTGAGGACCCGGATCTCCTTGAGCCCCAGGGCGGCGGCGATGGCGCTGTGCATCTGCTCAGGCGGATGATCGGTGACCTTGAGCGCCTGAGGGCCCTCGGCCGGTTCGATGGTGTACGAGCGCAGCATGCCGAGCCCCGCGTACTGGGTGAAGGTGTCGCGGTCGACCATCGTCATGACGGTGTCGAGATGCATGAAGGCCCGCCGCTTGGGCATGTCCAGCGCCACGATGGTCCGGGCGGAACCGGCGGCGAAGAGTCCGCGGGCCAGCATCTCCACGGCCTGCGGCGTGGTGCGCTCGCTCATCCCGATCAGCACCGCGCCGTTGCCGATGACCAGGACGTCCCCGCCCTCGATGGTGGAGGGATGGTCGTCCTGCCCCTCCGACCAGTGGTGGAACGCGCCGGCCTTGGGGCCCGTGAAGAGCGGGTGGTGCTTGTAGATCGCCTCGAAGTGGACGGTCTCGCGCTGCCGGGCCGGCCAGCGCATCGCGTCGATGGAGACGCCGTCGTAGATCCAGGCGGAGGTGTCGCGGGTGAAGAGATGGTTCGGCAGGGGCGCGAGGAGGAAGTCGTCCAGATCCATCACGTGGAAGCGGACGGACGTCGGCTCGGGATGGCCCGCGAGGAACTCCCGCTTGGTCATCCCGCCGACCAGTGCCTCGACCAGTTCCGGCGTGGGCAGCTCGTCGAACACGGCTCTGAGGTGATCGGTGGCGAGCGGTCCGTACTCCTTCTCGACGAAGACCCGGTCCAGGACGAGCTTCCTGGCCTCCGGGATCTCCAGCGACTCACGGAGCAGCTCGCCGAAGAGGTGCACCTCGACCCCGCGGTCGCGCAGCACGTCCGCGAACCCGTCGTGCTCCTGCCGGGCGCGGCGCACCCACAGCACATCGTCGAAGAGCAGTGCGTCCTTGTTGCGGGGCGTGAGCCGCTTCAGCTCCAGATCGGGGCGGTGCAGGATGACCTGGCGCAGCCGCCCGGTCTCGGAGTCGACGTGGAATCCCATGCTTCCATCCTCACCGCGTGGGCGGCCGTTCACCCGGCGAGCCACGCACCAGCTTCCGTCACCTGATGTGCTGCCGCAGGGCAGCCTGTCGCACCTCGCAGGCCAGTGCCATGTGCGGCGCCTCGGTGGCCGACTGTAGGGCGGCGGGCTCGGAAAGCTCCGGAAGGTGCGCGCCCACCAGGCTGAGCAGCGTCTGCCGTACAGACCCCGGGGCGGTGGTGCCGGTGCCGGCCCGCCACGACACATGGGTGTTGCGCTGCCCGTACGGATCGGGCCACACCTGCCCCGTATCAGCGCGGCCGGCACGGGAAGAGATCGTGTCATCCACTGCTCGACGCGGGTGCGTGCCTCGGCGGCATGGTCGCCGATCCGCTCCGCCGGCGCCGTCAGCTCCTGGACCGGCGGCTCGCCCTTGAGCGCGGGCGGCAGCTTCGTCAGCTCGCGTCCCGCCGCATTGCGGCAGCGCAGCACCGGCTTCGGCTCGGCGTACGCGTCGAGCGTCGGCTCGTACTCCCCGACGGCCGTCCGGGCTGTGGTCGAACTCATCGTGCTCTCCGCCGCGTTCCCCGCCCCAGGCGCGCTTCTCAGGCGAGTGATCAACGCCTGCGGGGAGGCACTGACAGTGCCTCCCCGTACGGCCTGCGGCAGGGTCACAGCCGGGGGTCGACCGGCTCCGACTCCAGGGCCAGCACCGCGAAGACCGCTTCGTGGATCCGCCACAGCGGCTCACCGGCGGCCAGCCGGTCCAGGGCCTCCAGACCCAGCGCGTACTCGCGCAGAGCCAGCGAGCGCTTGTGGTTCAGGAACCGGTTGCGCAGGCGCTCCAGGTTCTCCGGACGCGTGTACTCGGGGCCGTAGATGATCCGCAGATACTCGCGTCCGCGGACCTTGATGCCCGGCTGCACGAGCCGGCCCTTCCCGTCCCGGGCGAGCGCCTGGAGCGGCTTGACGACCATGCCCTCGCCGCCCCGGCCGGTCATCTCCAGCCACCAGTCGACACCTGCCTGGACCGAGGCTTCGTCGCCGGTCTCCACGACGAGACGCCGGGTGACCTGGAGCAGGCCCGTGGCGTCGTGCTCCACCAGCCGGTCCAGCCAGGCCAGTTGCTCGTCGTGCGGTACCGCGGCGAGCGCGCGGCCCTGCACAGCGAGGATCTGGAACGGCGCAAGACGCACCCCCTCCAGCCCGTCGGTCGTCCAGCAGTAGCGCCGGTACGCCTCGGTGAACGCGGCCGCGTCGGCGGAGCGCTCCCGCTGCTTGGCCAGCAGTCCGTCCACCGGCACGCCGCGCCCGACGGCGGCCTCGAGGGCGGCCGTGGCACCCGGCAGGACAGCTCCGGAGGCGGCACCCACCGCCGCGTACTGCGAGCGCAGCAGCCCGGACGCCTTGAGCGACCAGGGCATCAGCTCGGCGTCGAGCAGCAGCCAGTCCGTGTCGAGTTCGTCCCAGAGACCGGCCTCGGTGACGGCTGTGCGCAGCCGGTCGAGGATCTCCTCGGTGACGGTCTCGTCGTCGAAGAAGGGACGTCCGGTGCGGGTGTGCAGCGCACCCGTCGGTCCCTCGACCCCGAACCGCTCGCGTGCGGCGTCGGCGTCACGGCAGACCAGCGCCACCGCCCGCGAACCCATGTGCTTCTCCTCGCACACGACCTTCGCCACACCGTCCGCCCGGTACTGCGCGAACGCCTCGGCCGGGTGCTCCAGATAGCCGTCCTCCTTCGAGGTCGCCGTCGGCGACATCGTCGGCGGCAGGTAGGCGAGCAGCCGCGGGTCGACCGCGAAGCGGCTCATGACTTCGAGCGCCGCCGCGGCATTCTCCTCGCGCACGCCGATACGGGCCATGTGCCCGGTCTCCACCACCCGTCGGCCCTGCACGTCCGCGAGGTCCAGCGGACGGCCTTCGTGGCCGCCCGGAACCTCGGTGGTCAGCGGCTTGGCCGGCTCGTACCAGACCTTCTCGGCCGGTACGTCGACGAGTTCGCGCTCCGGCCAGCGCAGCGCGGTCATCCTGCCGCCGAAGACCGCTCCGGTGTCCAGGCAGATCGTGTTGTTGATCCATGAGGTGTTGGGCACGGGCGTGTGGCCGTAGACCACAGCCGCCCGTCCTCGGTAGTCCTCTGCCCACGGGTAGCGCACGGGCAGGCCGAACTCATCGGTCTCGCCGGTCGTGTCGCCGTACAGAGCGTGCGAACGGACCCGGCCGGAGGTGCGGCCGTGGTACTTCTCGGGCAGACCGGCGTGGCAGACGACCAGGTTCCCCCCGTCAAGGACGTAGTGGCTGACCAGTCCGTCGATGAATTCCCGCACCTGTTCGCGGAAGGAGTCGTCCTCCTTCTCCAACTGCTCGATGGTCTCGGCCAGTCCGTGCGAGTGCTGGACGTTCCTGCCCTTGAGCCAGCGCCCGAGCTTGTTCTCGTGGTTTCCCGGGACGCACAGGGCGTTGCCGTCGGCGACCATGCTCATCACCCGGCGCAGCACGCCGGGGCTGTCGGGTCCCCGGTCGACGAGGTCGCCGACGAAGACCGCCGTACGCCCCTCGGGGTGGACGCCGTCGACGTAACCGAGCTTGGCGAGCAGCGTCTCCAGCTCGGAGCGGCAGCCGTGGATGTCACCGATGATGTCGAAGGGGCCGGTGAGGTGGGTGAGGTCGTTGTAGCGGCGCTCGAGAACGATCTGGGCGTTCTCGACCTCCTCCACGGTGCGCAGGATGTGCACCTTGCGGAAGCCCTCGCGCTCCAGTCCGCGCAGTGAGCGGCGCAGTTCGCGCCGGTGGCGCTGGATGACGTGGCGGGGCATCCCGGCCCGTTCGGCGCGTGCGCTGTTGCGTTCGGCACACACCTCTTCCGGCAGGTCGAGGACGATCGCGATCGGCAGCACGTCGTACTCTCGCGCCAGCTGCACGAGCTGCCGGCGGCTCTCCTGCTGCACGCTGGTGGCATCGACGACGGTCAGCCGCCCGGCGGCGAGCCGCTTGCCCGCGATGTAGTGCAGTACGTCGAAGGCGTCGCCGCTCGCGCTCTGGTCGTTCTCGTCGTCGGCGACGAGGCCGCGGCAGAAGTCCGAGGAGATGACCTCGGTGGGCTTGAAGTGCTTGCGGGCGAAGGTGGACTTGCCCGATCCGGTGGCGCCGATGAGGACCACGAGGGACAGGTCGGTGACCGGGAGCCTGCGCCCTGCGGTGGTGGTGCTGCTGGTGTCAGTGGTACTGGTCATGCGGCCTTCGCCTCCTTCTCGGTCTGCTCGGTCTGCCTGGTTTCGTCGGTCCGTGTGAACACCGCCATCTGGGTCGGCGGCCCCACCTCCGGGTCGTCCGGCCCGACGGGCACGAAGTCAACGCCGTACCCGTGCCGTTCCGCCACGGACCCGGCCCATGAACGGAACTCCTCGCGAGTCCATTCGAAGCGGTGGTCGCCGTGGCGCACATGCCCGGCTGGCAGGGTCTCCCAGCGGACGTTGTACTCGACGTTCGGCGTCGTCACGATCACGGTCTGCGGGCGGGCCGACCCGAACACCGCGTACTCCAGCGCGGGCAGCCTCGGCAGATCGAGGTGCTCGATGACCTCGCTCAGCACGGCGGCGTCATATCCCCCGAGCCGCTTGTCGGTGTATGTGAGCGAACCCTGCATCAGCTTGACCCGTGCGGCCTGCCGCTCGCCCATCCGGTCCAGCTTCAGCCGGCGGCCGGCGATGGTGAGCGCCCGTACGGACACATCGACACCCACGACCTCGGTGAAGCGCACATCCTTGAGCAGCGCCTGAACCAACTGGCCCTGACCGCAGCCCAGGTCGAGCACCCGGCTCGCCCCGGTGGTGCGCAGCGCATCGAGGATCGCGTCCCTGCGCTGCTCCGCGAGCGGTACGGGCTTCTCTTCCGTGTCCGTGGTCTCGTCCACGGCGTTGTTCACGTCCTCGACCTCGAGGTCGTCGGCCTCGGCCAGCCGCACCAGTTCGAGGCGCTCCATCGCCTGCCGGGTCAGACCCCAGCGGCGCGACAGATAGCGGCTGGTGATCAGCTTCTGCTCGGGGTGCTCGGCCAGCCAGCCCTCACCCGCCCGCAGCAGCTTGTCCACCTCGTCGGGCGCGACCCAGTAGTGCTTGGCGTCGTCGAGCACCGGCAACAGGATGTACAACTGCCGCAGCGCGTCGGCGAGCCGCAGCTCCCCTTCGAGCACCAGCTGTACGTAGCGTGAGTCGCCCCACTCGGGGAACTGCTCGTCCAGCGCCACGGGCTGCGCCTCGACCGATGTCCAGCCCAGCGGCCCGAAGAGCTTCCGGACCAGCTCGGCACCACCGCGGGCGGGCAGCGCGGGCACCTCGATGCGCAGCGGCAGAGGAGCCTCGACACGCTCGGGCAGCGCGGCGCACACACCTCGCAGGGCGCTCTTGAAGACCGTGCTCAGCGCGACGGCCAGCAGCGACGACGCGGCGTACGGCCGGTCGTTGACGTACTGCGCGAGCGCCGAATCGGGCGCACCACCACGGCCCTTGCCCTTGCCGCGACGCACCAGCGCCACCGGATCCACCTCCAGCAGCAGCGCGGCCGTGCAGCGCTCGGCGGATGCCTCGGGGTAGAAGACATGCGCCGTGCCGTGCGAGGTGGAGAACGTCTGCGCCTTGTCGGGATGCTTGTGCAGCAGGAAGCCGAGATCGGTGGCGGGACGTTCGGGGGTACCGGTGGTACTGATCGTCAGGAACACGCGTCCGAGTATGGCCGCATTCACACACTCTGACCAGGAGATTTCGTCACGGCCCGGAATCCGTTGGACGTCACCCTCAGCTCATCGACCGTGATCGTACCCGGGCCCGTGCCATCAATCCGTGCCATCAATCCGTGCCCGCAATCCGTATCCGTCAGGCCGTGCCCGTCCACCGCGTGAGTTCGGCGATCTCGCGCGGCCCGACCCGGCAGCAGCCGCCGACCAGCCGCGCCCCGGCCGCAAGCCAGTCCCGCACCCTGGCCGGGTCATACGTCGCCCGGCCCCGCCACTCCCGCGCGGCGTCGTCCCATCGCTCCCCACTGTTCGGATAGACCACCACGGGCTTGCCCGTCACTGCCGCCGCGAGCTCCACGGCCCTGTCCGCGTCACCCGGCTCGCAGCAGTTCACCCCCACGGCGATCACCTCGTCCCGTCCGGCGGCGAGGGCGAAGGCCTGAGCCAGCTCCTGGCCGGCCCGGGTCCGCTCGCCGGTGATGCTGTACGAGAGCCAGACAGGCACCCCGCACCCCTCGGCCGCCCGCAGCAGCGCTTCCGCCTCGTCCATGTCCGGCACCGTCTCCAGTGCGAGCGCATCGGGGCCCGCCGCCGCCAGCGCCTCGATCCTCGGCCGGTGGAAGCGCTCCAGCTCCCGCACGGACAGTCCGTACCGGCCCCGGTACTCGCTGCCGTCCGCGAGCATCGCGCCGTACGGCCCGACCGAGGCCGCCACCCATACCTCCCACTCGGCCGACGCGCCCGCGCTGCGCGCCAGTTCCACACTGCGGGCCAGCAGTCCCGCGGCCTCCTCCCGCTCGACTCCCCGCCGCGCGAACCCCTCGAACGTGGCTTGGTAGCTAGCCGTGATGAGCACCTGTGCGCCCGCCCGCACATACGCCGAGTGCGCCGCTTCGATCTGCTGCGGATCGTCGGCGAGCAGCCGTGCCGACCAGAGAGCGCCGGACAGATCACAGCCTTGCGCCCGAAGTTGGTTGGACAGGCCCCCGTCGAGGACCAAGGGCCCTTCGGCAGTGGCGGCGGCGAGTGTACGGTCGGGCGTCATCAGCACTTCCGATGCGGATCAGCCGAGCTGGCTCTGGACCTGGGCGGAGATCAGCTCCAGATGGTCGAGGTCGGCGAGGTCCAGAACCTGAAGGTAGATCCGGGAGGCGCCGATCACGGAGTACTGCCCGATCCTGTCGACCACCTCGGCGGGCGAGCCCGCCAGCCCGTTCGCCTTCAGCTCGTCCACCTCCCGTCCAATGGCGGCCGCGCGGCGTGCCACCTCTGCGTCGTCCTTGCCCACGCACACGACCAGGGCGTTGGAGTACACCAGGTCGTTCGGCCCTCGCCCGGCCGCCTCGGCGGCGGCGCGGACCCGGCCGAACTGCCGCTCGCTGTCCTCGATCGAGGCGAACGGAATGTTGAACTCGTCGGCGTACTGCGCGGCAAGCCGGGGGGTGCGGACTGCCCCGTGCCCGCCGATCAGCACCGGTACCTTCCGCTGGGCCGGCTTGGGCAGCGCGGGCGAGTCGACCAGCTGGTAGTGCTTGCCCACGTACGAGAACGTCTTGCCGACATCCGTGCCCCACAGCCCGGTGACGATCGCCAGTTGCTCCTCCAGCCGCGCGAACTTCTCCTGGGGAAACGGGATGCCGTACGCCCGGTGCTCCTCCTCGAACCAGCCGGCGCCCAGTCCCAGCTCGACCCGGCCCCCCGACATCTGGTCGACCTGCGCGACCTGGATGGCCAGCACGCCCGGCAGCCGGAACGTACCCGCGGTCATCAGCGTGCCGAGGCGGATCCGCTTGGTCTCACGGGCGAGCCCGGCCAGGGTGATCCATGCGTCCGTCGGCCCGGGCAGACCGTCGGCGGAGGAGCCCATGCGCACGTAGTGATCGGAGCGGAAGAAGGCATCGAAGCCCAGGTCCTCGGTGGCCTTGGCAACGGTCAGCAGAGTCTCGTAGCTCGCCCCTTGCTGGGGCTCCGTGAAAATTCGAAGATCCATGCATCCATCCTGCACCTTCGAAATGCGGTCAACCTCAACGGAACGACGTCGGCGGCCCCAGTCCCCCGGAGGACCACAGCCCAGCGGCACCTGATGCTTTCCTGACCGTATGAGGTCATCAGGGCCCCGCCGCCGAGTCCACAGCCTCCACCGAGCCGGACTCTGCGTCGCAATCGGACGCGGCGTCGCAATCGGACGCGGCGTAGCAGTCGGACCCTGCGTAGCAGTCGGAGTGGCAGTCGGAGGAGCTCCGCAACTCCGGCGCACGCACCAGCTCGACCGGACCCGCTCTGCCCCGGATCTCGCCGGGCGGTCTCTCCGAATCCCGCACCGCGAGCCGGCGCAGCATTCCACGCACCCGATCGCTCGACTCGTCGGCGGCGTCTATGGCCTCGATGCACTGCCAGTACAACCCCTCCTCATCGGTGGCGCACGCGACCCCGACCAGGGCGATGCCCACATCTCCCAGCAGCACGTTCAGCTTCGTCAACGTACGCCGGGCATCCGCCACCTCGGACAGTTGCGCGGCCCGGACCCCGCCACTGCGCACCGTCGGGTGGTCGAGCACTCCGCACCCTCGTCCTCCGATCTCGCTGAGTCCGCGCGCCTCGCCTCTCAGCTCCGGCGGCCCGCACACAGCCAGCCGGCTTCCGATCGCCTGCGCGAGGGCCTGGGCCTGCCATGCCTCCGCCACGATGTCCGGCACCTCCCGGCTCTGCGCCAGGGCGTGCCCACTGGCCCCGATGAGTCGCTCCGCGTCCATGTACGCCGCCCCCGTTCGTACGACTTACTGCCCACCAGTTCATTACCCAGAGTGAAGGCGCTTGAGCCGGAAAGCCAGGGGAATTCGGAAATCTGTGGACACCAATACCGTTGTGGATAACTCCATCACTGCACAGAGTGACGAAGGGAGAGTGAAGGAAGATCGAAGACCGGCCGGAGACCTGCCGGAGACGATCCCTGGCACGGACCTGGACGGGAGCGGAGACGGCCGGAGAGTCGATCCGGAGTCCTGGACGCGGGATCGACTCTTCACTTCGGCGGGAAGCGGACCTCGTTCCTGTCGATCTTCTCGGAGAGCGCCGCGAGCACATCGATGCCCAGCACCTCGCAGAACTGCAGCAGATACGCCAGCACATCCGCGACCTCGTCCCGCACCCGGTGCGCCGACGCCTCCTCCTCCATCACCCGCGCCGACTGCTCGGGCGTCAACCACTGGAAAATCTCGACCAGTTCGGATGCCTCGACGCTCAGCGCCACCGCCAGGTTCTTCGGGATGTGGTACGGCTGCCACTCGCGCGCCGCCGCGAACTCGGCCAGCCTGCGCTGCAACCCCGCCACATCCAGTCCGTCTTCTCTCGTCACGGCACCAGGTCTACCACCGTCACACCGTCCACCCCACGCGCATACGACGCATCGGCCACCGCCCCCACCAGCCGGATGTGCCCCCGCGCGCACATCTCCGCGCCCAGCGCGACCAGTTCGCGGGCCTGCCACGGATCCAGGCAGCGGTCGAAGCCGTCCGCGAGAACGGTGAGCGACTGGTACACCGAAGGCACCTCGGCCGCCTGGTCCATGGCCAGCACTCCCGGCCCGGTCAGCAGCACCAGCGCGAGCCCCAGA
The DNA here is from genome assembly GCF_026341125.1 of Streptomyces sp. NBC_01142. Lineage (NCBI taxonomy): Bacteria > Bacillati > Actinomycetota > Actinomycetes > Kitasatosporales > Streptomycetaceae > Streptomyces > Streptomyces sp. NBC_01142. The sequence continues at coordinate 1,821,191 of NZ_JAPEOR010000001.1, read as the reverse complement.
TATCTCAACTCGCCCTCCCCGAGCCGCCCCACGGGGGTCGCACCGCGCCCGCCGCCCCGGCCCAGCAACGCCCGTACCCTGCCGTCGTCGAGCTCCTCGACGGCCAGGTCCGCCACCTCTCCCGCGCATCCCACGCGCGCCGCGGCCGCCAGTCGCGCATGCCGCTTCGCGCACTGGCTCCGTGTGCGGTGCAGTACCTCCGCCAGGTTGTCGCAGCCGCGCCACAGCCGCCCCTCGCCCGCCACCACCGGCTCGCGCATCCGCTGCGGCTGCGGATCGCAGGCGAAGACCGACCGCAGCGCCACCACCACCTGCTCCGCGGCCGCCAGCACCTGCAACTGCCCCTGGGTCTTGCCGGCCACCCGCAACGGCAACAGGGCCGTGCCGAGCCGGTCGTCCGGCAGCGGAGCGCGAGTGACCGCCGCGGCCCCGGCGGTGTACCAGGCGGCCTGCACGGACGAGCGCCCCGGATCGCGCAGCGCGGTGGTCAGCAAGGTCCGCCCGCCGCTGGTCAACCGCTCGCCCACCACACGTAATGCGGGTTCCGCCTGCACGGCAAGGTCGAGCTCCACAGGTCCGGCCGGGCCGTCGACGGTGCAGCCGATCCTGAATCCCTTCCGTCCCTGCCCGTCCGCCGCCGCCCGCTCCGGCACGCACGCAGCAGGGTCCGGGAAGGCCGCCCCGAGCTCGTCGCCCGCGCCCAGGCGGGCCAGCGCTTCGTACGCCTGCAGCGCGCTCGACTTGCCACTGCCGCTCGCCCCGGCGAAGAGCGTCAGTGGGCCGAGCGGCAAGGTCGCGCCCCGGTGCGATTTGAAGGCGGAGAGCCGCAGTTCGGTGACGGTGGGCCGGGCGTCGTTCGCGCCGGTGGGGCGGGCGTCGATTGCGCCGGTGGGCCGGGTTTTTGCATCCATGGGCGGGACGGTACGCAGCGTGAAACGCGCCGAACCGTTCCGCCTGGGTGACCTTCCTACGAATGGGGGACGGCGGTGGCCGCGATCCCCTCGACCTCCGTGCCGACCGGGGCAAGGAGGAAGACATTACGGTCGACCCGGTGCATGCCGCTGCCGAGCCCGAAGACGACACCACTGCTGAAGTCCAGGATGCGCTTGGCGACGTCGGTCTCGGCGCTCGTCAGGTCCAGCAGCACCGGGATCTGTGCGACGAGGTACTCGGCGACCTCGCGCGCGTCGGCGAAGACCTGCACCCGCAGTACGACGAAGCGACGCTGCTCGGCGGAGGCGTACTCCCGCGGGATGGTGTGGTGGTCGACCCGCGACGGCCACTCGTTGCGGCCTCGCAGGGGGACGACCTGGGCCAACCCCTCCCACTGCTCGTCGGTGACGTCGTACCTCTCGTACCTACTCATGTGCACCATCCTCGCGCTCCTCACCCGTTCGGCCCAACAGCGACACGGGCAAGTCGGTCACGGATCGGGGCGGCCTTCCCGTTGTAGCAGCACAGGACGGCGCCAACCGAGGCCCGTGCCGCCCGACTCACCAGGCGCGCGCCTCGCGCAGCAGACGGTCGCGGACCAGGGCCAGGTGCGGACTGTCCGCGGCGCCCGGGCGCTCGACGAGATAGGCGGTGTTGATGGGCGGATCGTCGGGCGTGAGCAGTGTCACCAGCGCGCCCGCGGCGAGCTCGTCCTGGCAGAGATAGCGCGGCAGCACAGAGATCCCGGCCCCCGCGGTCACCGCCGAGAGCACCCCCCGCAGGTCGGGGACGGTGACGGCGGCCTGTCCCGTCAGCCGGGTGCCGAAAACATGGCGCCAGTAACGGCGAGCGATGGGCAGGTCCTCCGCGTATGTCACCAGCGGTACGCCGCGCAGCCCGGACGGGCCCTCGGCCGCGACCCGCTCCGGGCCGATCCGCTCGGCCCATCCCGGCGCGGCGACCAGCACGAACTCCTCGTCCGCCAGCGGCACGGCGGTGAGGGTGCGGCCGCGCGGGCGGACGGTGGAGATCACCAGGTCGTAGTGGCCGGCGCGCAGTCCGTCCAGGAGGTCGTCGGTGAGGCCGGTGTCCACTCGGAGCCGTACCCCCTGCTCGACCAGGGGCGCGAGTGAAGGCAGGGCGCGTACGCAGAGCAGCTCGGCCGGACCCGCGAGATGGACGGGATCGGCAGGAGCCCTCTCGCCGAGGTGTCCGCGCTCGGCAACGGCGGCGAGGGTGTCCAGGGGGCCGGCGATCTGGGCTGCGAGGCCGTCGGCGAAAGGGGTGGCGGCGACTCCGCGCGGCAGCCGCTCGAACAGCTCACGGCCCAACTGCCGCTCCAGGGAACGGATCTGGGTGGTGACGGTGGGCTGCGACAGGGAGAGCAGCCGGGCGGCCGCGGTGAAGGAACCGGCCCGGTGCACGGCGAGGAAGGTCCGCAGCAGGGTCAGATCGAGCGGACCGTTCGAGGCGGCCTCCTGTATTGCCCTCGACCGCATTCCCCTCGATCCATTGGATTCCCTATGGCTCATGGTGGCGAGCCTATTGGATTCCAATGGACAGGGCCATCTACGTTCGGGACGGACGACAGAGGACAGAGGACATCGGCGAGATGACGCTCTGCGTACGTAGCGCCGGGGCGTCGTCACACGGTGAGACCACACGGAGAGATGTGAGATGGCGAAGATCCTGTTCGTAATGACCGGCGCGGACCACTGGACGCTGGCCGACGGCACGCAGCACCCCAGCGGCTTCTGGGCGGAGGAGGCCGTGGCCCCCTACCGTGCCTTCGCCGGGGCGGGCCACGAGGTCGTCGTCGCCACCCCCGGCGGTGTGGTGCCGACCGTGGACCGGGGCAGTCTGACGCCCGAGGTGAACGGCGGCGAGGAGGGAGCCGCCTCGATGGCCGCCGGCCTGAGCGCGATGACCGAGCTGGAACACCCGGTCGAGCTGGAGAAGGCCGACCTCGCCGACTATGCCGCGGTCTACTACCCCGGCGGCCACGGCCCCATGGAGGACCTGGCCGTCAACGCGGAATCCGGCGCCCTCATCACCGCCGCGCTGGACTCCGGCAAGCCGCTCGGCGTGGTCTGCCACGGCCCGGCCGCGATGCTCGCCGCCAGGCGTGCGGACGGTTCCTCCCCGTTCGCCGGGTACAGGCTGACCGGTTTCACCAACGCCGAGGAGACCCAGGCAGGCTTTGCCGACAAGGCGAAGTGGCTGCTCCAGAACCGCCTCGTGGAGCTCGGCGCCGATTTCCAGGAGGGCGAGCCGTGGGCCCCCAACACCGCCGTGGACCGCAATCTGTTCACCGGCCAGAACCCGGCGTCGTCCGCCCCGCTCGCCGCCGAGATTCTTCGGGCGCTGGGCTGACACCACGCGCTTCACCGGGCTGACGCCCACCCGCTCCACCTGAGCTGACGCCCACCGCTCCAGGACCGGTCCGCCAGGTCGCCTTCACCTGGACCGGCTTCCGGCCGGACCGCGGAGCAGCACGGCGGCCTGCGTTCCAGCACGGCGGGGCGCGGAGCAGCACGCCGGACCGCGTTCCAGCACGGCGGGGCGCGGAGCAGCTCAGTCAACTGCTCCGCGCCCCTCCACAGCAGCCGCGGGCCCCTCAGCCCCGGCGCCGAACCCGGGCCCCTCAGCCCCGGTCGTAGGTGTGGAACCCGCGGCCGGCCTTGCGGCCGAGCAGCCCCGCCTCGACCATCCGCTGGAGCAGCGGCGGCGGGGCGTACAGGGGTTCCTTGAACTCGTCGTACAGCGATTCCGCGATGGAGGCAACGGTGTCCAGGCCGATCAGGTCGGCGAGCTTGAGCGGGCCCATCGGGTGAGCGCAGCCCAGTTCCATGCCGGCGTCCACGTCGGCGGCGGTGGCGAATCCCGACTCGGCCATACGGATCGCCGACAGGAGATACGGGATCAGCAGGGCGTTGACGACGAAGCCGGCCCGGTCCTGGGAGCGGATTGGTGTCTTGCCGAGGGTGTCCCGGGCGAACTCCTCGACGGCTGTGACGGTCTCCGGCGCGGTGTGCAGGGATGCTACGACCTCCACCAGCGGCAGGACGGGCGCCGGGTTGAAGAAATGCAGTCCCAGGACCCGGTCGGCACGGTGGGTGGCCATGCCCAGGCGCATGACCGGGATGGACGAGGTGTTGGTGGCCAGAATCGCCTCCGGATCCTCGACGACCTTGTCCAGCGAGGCGAAGATTCCGGTCTTCGTGTCCGTGTTCTCGACCACGGCCTCGACGACGAGCTGACGGTCGGCCAGATCGTCGAGGCTGCTCGTGAAGATGATGCGGGCCAGGGCGTCCTCGGCGGCGATACGGTCCAGTTTGCCGCGCCGGACGGCGCGTTCGAGGGAGTCTGCCACCCGCTCCCGGGCCCCGCGGGCCGCCGTGGCGTCCGCCTCGCAGATCACCGTGTGGAGCCCGGCGCGGGCGCAGACCTCGGCGATTCCGGCCCCCATCTGGCCGCCACCGACCACTCCGACCCGTCGGATGGGCGCGCTCATGACCGCACCTCCGGCCGGCGAACGAGGTGGCGGGCGTAGGCGTCGGTGGTGAAGAACTCAGGCAGTGTTCTGGCGAGGGCGGTGCGTTCGAAGATCTCGCGGACCTCCTCGACGCGGGCCCAGGGGAAGTCCCGGCCGAGCGCCGCGATCTCCTCGTCCAGGATCGCGAGGACGCTGTCGCGGTCGACGGCGCCGTGTCGTAGCCACTGCCAGACTTGACTGCGGGCTATTTCGGCGGTTGCGGCGTCCTCCATGTGGCCGTCCAGGGGGACGGCGCCCTGGCCGCGCAGCCAGGCGTCGAAGTAGCGCAGGGCGAGGGCGATGTTGGAACGGACGCCGTTCAGCGTGGGCGGGCCTGCAGTGCGGCGGACGGCCAGGAGGTCGTCGGCGCCGACGCTGACGTCTTCGCGCGTGCGGTCGAGCTGGTGGGGCCGGCCGCCGAGGACGCCGTTGAAGATGTCGCGGCAGAGGGGGACGAGTGCCGGGTGGGCCACCCAGGTGCCGTCGAAGCCGTCCTCCGCCTCACGTTCCTTGTCGAGCCGGACCCTGGCGAGTGAGGATTCCTGTGCCGTGGCGTCCTGGACGGGCACGTGTGCGGCCATGCCGCCGATGGCGTGGGCGCCGCGCTTGTGGCAGGTGCGGACGAGCAGTTCGGTGTAGGCCCGCAGGAACGGGGCGGTCATGGTGACCCGGTCCCGGTCGGGAAGGGTGAAGTCGGGGCGGTGGGCGAAGTTCTTGATCAGGCTGAAGAGGTAGTCCCAGCGGCCCGCGTTGAGTCCTGCGCTGTGTTCGCGCAGTTCGAAGAGGATCTCCTCCATCTCCAGGGCCGCGGTGACGGTCTCGATGAGGACGGTCGCGCGGATGGTGCCGCGCGGGATGTCCAGGAGCTCCTGTGCAAGGACGAACACGTCGTTCCACAGGCGGGCTTCGTCGCGGTGCTCCAGCTTGGGGAGGTAGAAGTACGGCCCGTGGCCCGCGTCGATCTGCCGCTGGGCGCAGTGGAAGAAGTACAGGCCGAAGTCGACGAGGGACGCGGACAGCGGACGGTCGTCGATCACCAGGTGCTTCTCGGTGAGGTGCCAGCCGCGGGGGCGGACCATGATAGTGGCGAGTTCGCCGCCGCGCTGCTGTTCCTCGCCGTCGGGCGCGGTGAAGTCGATGCGCCGCTCGACGGCATCCAGCAGGGTCAGCTGACCGCCGATGATGTTGTCCCAGGTGGGGGAGGTGGCGTCCTCGAAGTCGGCCATCCACACCTGGGCGCCGGAGTTGAGCGCGTCGACCGCAGTCCACCGGTCCGGCGGTCCGGTGATCTCCACCCGGCGGTCGGTCAGGCCCGGGGCGGGCGGGGCGACCCGCCAGTCGGGGTCGTTACGGGTGCCCGTGGTGGCGCGGGAGAAGTCGAGCGGGAAGCCGGAAGTGAGTCGGCCCGCCAGCCGCCGCCGCTCGGCGAACAGCTCGAAGCGACGGCCGACGAAGGCGGCGTCGAGGCGGGCGATGAAGTCCAGCGCCTCGGGTGTGAGGATCTCGTCGAAGCGGTCGCCGGGTGCGCCGAGGACCTGGATACGACCGGTCAGTGCGGTGGTGGACATGAGGAACTCCTCAGCGGAAGCGGTGAGGGCCGGGCGGGGACGGTCGTCCGGCCACCACCTGGACACGGGTTCGCTTGACGTGCGGGTGAGGCGCCTCGCGTCGAGGCCGGAGGAGCTGCCGGTCCCGGCCGCGGACGGGACCGGCACGGGTGGGGCCTAGTGGAACTGTTCTTCCTCGGTGGAGCCGGTCAGCGCGGTGGTCGAGGAGGCCGGGTTGACGGCCGTGGACACCAGGTCGAAGTAGCCGGTGCCCACCTCACGCTGGTGCTTCACGGCGGTGAAGCCCTGCGCCTGCGCGGCGAACTCGCGCTCCTGCAGGTCGACATAGGCGGTCATGCCGTGATCGGCGTAGCCGCGGGCCAGGTCGAACATGCCGTGGTTGAGGGAGTGGAAGCCCGCCAGGGTGATGAACTGGAAGCGGTAGCCCATCGCGCCCAGCTCCCGCTGGAACTTCGCGATCTGGTCGTCGTCCAGCGCCGCACGCCAGTTGAAGGACGGCGAGCAGTTGTAGGCGAGCATCTGGTCGGGGTGCTCGGCGTGGATGGCCTCGGCGAACTCCCTGGCCTGGGCGAGATCCGGGGTGCCGGTCTCGACCCAGATGAGGTCGGCGTACGGGGCGTAGGCGAGTCCACGGGCGATGACCGGCGCCATGCCGTTGCGGACCCGGTAGAAGCCCTCGGCGGTGCGCTCGCCGGTGACGAACTGCGCGTCGCGCTCATCCACGTCACTGGTCAGCAGGTTCGCGGCAAGCGCGTCGGTGCGGGCCACGATCAGCGTCGGCACATCGGCGATGTCGGCGGCGAGGCGGGCTGCGTTGAGGGTACGGATGTGCTGGGCGGTGGGCACCAGGACCTTGCCGCCGAGGTGGCCGCACTTCTTCTCGGAAGCCAGCTGGTCCTCGTAGTGGATACCCGCCGCGCCCGCGGCGATCATCGCCTTGGTCAGCTCGAAGGCGTTGAGCGGACCGCCGAAGCCCGCCTCGGCGTCGGCGACGATCGGCGCCAGCCAGTCCGTGGTGTCCGCGCCACCCTCGGCCGTGGCGATCTGGTCGGCTCGCAGCAGCGCGTTGTTGATCCGACGGACCACCTGCGGCACCGAGTTCACCGGATAGAGGCTCTGGTCCGGGTAGGTGTGACCGGCCTGGTTCGCGTCGGCGGCGACCTGCCAGCCGGACAGATAGATGGCCTGCAGCCCGGCCTTGACCTGCTGCACGGCCTGGCCGCCGGTGAGCGCACCCAGCGCATGGATGTAGTCCTTTTCGTGCAGCTGCCGCCACAGCCGCTCGGCGCCGCGCCGGGCCAGCGTGTGCTCCTCACGGACACTGCCCGACAGCCGCACGACCTCCTGCGCACTGTAGGTGCGCTCAATGCCCGACCAGCGCGGGTCCGTCGCCCACCGCTGTGCCAGCTCCTCGGCCGTCGCCGTCGTCGTCCCTGCCTGCGCCATGACCGTCTCCCGGGTCGCGTGAAATCACATGGTTCTTGTGAAGTGTGCGTAAGGCATGTCACTGAGTGACGTGCTCTTGGTGCGGCCCGCCGCCCCGCCGGGTGTGTGAAGCGGTGAGCAATGCGCCCGGTCGCCGGGCCGAAAGCCGAGATGTACGACGTCAGGGCTTGAAATCGCGCTCGGTGTCCGACTCGGTCGCCGGATCCGGCGGGCCGCACTCAGACTCTGGCAGCGGCACTCAGTGCCATCAAGCATGGCTGTCTGCCAACTTCTGCGAATCTTTACTGGTCATTTTGCCAAGGTTGCAAAGATCCACAGGGTGCCTCAAGCTCTTACGCTGTGGGCGGCGGAAGGGGCCGGGATGAGCAAGACCTACGCGGGAGCGCGTCTGAGGCGGCTACGGGAGGAACGGCGGCTCAGCCAGGCAGAGCTGGCGCGCATGCTGGCGATCTCGCCCAGCTACCTCAACCAGATGGAGCACGACTCGCGGCCCCTGACCGTGCCGGTGCTCCTGCGACTGACCGAGGCATTCGGTGTCGACCCGGGCTTCTTCTCGGAGCGTGACACCAGCAGGCTCCTGGCCGACCTGCGGGAAGTCCTTGCCGACCAGGTCGCCGCGGCCGCGGTGTCCCCGTCCGACCTCGCGGAACTGGCATCGCGCATGCCGGCCGTGGCTGCGGTCCTGCTCGAGCTCGGGCGGCGCAGCCACGCCCTGACCGAGCGGCTGGCCGAAGCGGCCGACGGCCGCAGCAACGAGGACCCGGCCCTGCCGCGCTCCCCGCACGAGGAGATTCGCGAGTTCTTCTACCGGCGGCAGAACTACCTCCACGACACCGACCTCGCCGCCGAGGAACTGGCCCGTGCCATCGGCGTCCGCCCCGGTGAGGTGGTGCAGGCGCTCTCCGGGCGGCTTGCCGAACGGCACGGTGTACGCCTGGCCGGCGACTCCGACCGGCTGCATCACTTCGACCCCGTCGCCCGGGTCCTGCATCTGTCCAACCGGCTGCGCCCCGGCCAACAGGCCTTCCGCATGGCCACCCAGCTTGCTCTGCTCGAGTTCGGCGACCAGCTGTCCGCGCTCGCGTCGGAGGACTACGAGGAGGGCACCGCGACCTGGTCCCTCGCCCGGATCGGCATCGCCAACTACTTCGCCGCCGCGCTGATCCTCCCGTACAGCGCATTCCACAGCGCCGCCGAGGAGGTCCGCTACGACATCGAACGGCTCACCGATCGCTTCGGCCTCGGCTACGAGACCGTCTGTCATCGCCTCAGCACCCTCCAGCGCCCGCGACTGCGCGGCGTCCCCTTCTCCTTCGTACGAGTCGACCGCGCGGGCAATATGTCCAAGCGCCAGTCCGCCACCGGCTTCCACTTCTCCCGTGCCGGCGGCACCTGCCCCCTCTGGAACGTCTACGAGGCATTCGCCGCCCCCGGTCGCATCCACGTTCAGATCGCGGCCATGCCGGACGGACAGCGCTACCTGTGGACTGCCCGTGCCGTGACCCGGCACCGCGGCGGCTGGGGCGAGCCCGGCAAGACGTTCGCCATCGGCCTCGGCTGTGAGGTCCGCCATGCCTCCCGGCTCGTCTACTCCGACGGCCTCGACCTCGACAACTCCGCCGCAGCCACCCCGATCGGCATGGGCTGCCGGATCTGTGAACGCCTCGACTGCCCGCAACGCGCCGTGCCGCCTCTTGGCCGACCGCTCACGATCGACGAGAACAGCAGCACCTTCGTGCCGTATCCCGTCGAGGACCTGCGCCTGCGCCCTCGGCAGCCCCCGGTCACGTAGCCGGTCCGCATCCGGGATGCGGACCGATGACCGCCGTCAGGCCGGGTGGATCGCGCCGGCTACCAGGGAGGCGGTCACCGGGTGGGACGGGGACGTGAATATCCGCGGGGTGGGGCCCGATTCGACAGCGCAGCCAGCGGACAGGACGAGGAGGCTGTCGGTACGGCTTGCGATGAGGCGGAGGTCGTGGCTGATCAGGACCAGCGCGAGGCCCCTGCTGTCCCGCAGTTCTTCCAGCAGGTCCATGATCGCCCCGGCGGTTCTGTCGTCCAGGGCGGAGGTCACCTCGTCGCAGACCAGCACGTCGGGGTCGGCCGCCAGTGCTCGGGCTATGGAAGCGCGCTGGCGCTGGCCGCCCGAGAGTTCGTGGGGGTAGCGGTGCGCGAAGTTGGCGGGGAGCCCGACGTGCTCCAGGAGTTCCAGGACGCGGGCAGGTGACTGCTCGCGTCCGGCGCGCCGGTGCAACTGCAGGGGGCGGCCGATCGTCGCGCCGACCGTACGGCTCGGGTTGAGGGTGCCCAGCGGGTCCTGCGGTACGAGTTGGAGCCTTCGCCGCTGATCACGCGTGCGGCCGTGCGCGGCGGGGGCGAGGCGTACGCCGTCGAGGGTCACCGTGCCGCCGGTGGGACGGTGGAGTCCCACGACGGCGCGCACCAGAGTCGTCTTGCCCGAGCCGGAGGCGCCGACGATGCCGGTGCTGGATCCGGCGGCAACGGCCAGGTCGATGTCGTGGACGACGGGTATGCGGCGGCCACGTTGTACGAAAGCGGCGTGCAGGCCGGACACGGAGAGCGTCTCCCTGCCCTGAGGGAGCGGCCGGCCGACGGTGCGTGCAGGGGCCGGTGGTGTGGCCACGCCCCGGGACAGGTCCACGACGTCGTCCGCCAGCCGGGCGACCAGATCCGCGTCGTGGCACGACAGTGCGACAGCGAGCCGGTGACTGGCCGCCAGGTGCCGCAGGAGTTCGGCGATCTCGTCCCGCAGCGCCGGGTCGAGGCCGGCGGTGGGTTCGTCGAGGAGCAGTACGGCCGGATGGCGGGCCAGTGCCCTGGCCAGCGCCACGCGGCGCTGCTGGCCTCCGGAGAGCTCTCCGGTACGGCGCCCCATGAAACCGTCGTCCGTGGGGAGCTGGACCTCGGCGAGGAGGGCGCGCAGTGCCTCGGGGCTGCGGTCCACGGCGACTTCGCCGAGGAGGCGGCGTACCTTCATCCGGGGGTTGAGGCCGGAGCCGGGGTCCTGTCCCAGGTAGGCGAGGCGGCGACGAAGGGCGCGCAGGTCGGGTGCGCCCAGTGCCAGCACGTCCTGGCCGAGGACCTCCACACGCCCGGCCGTGCGCCGGGCCGCCGGGGGCAGAACGCCGGCCACGGCCCGTAGCAGCGTGGTCTTGCCACAGCCGGAAGGGCCGGTGAGCGCGGTGATGAGGCCGGGGCGGACCTCCAGACTGCCGCCGTCCAGAAGGAGGCGGCCGTCGGGTGCGGCGACGGTCAAGTCCTCGACGGTCACCGCCGCTTCGGAGGCGAGGACCTGGCCCTCGGGGTACCACTGGGGCAGGTGGTTCACAGCGCGGCCACCGCTTTCCGGCCGGCCTGCGGGACAAGTGCCGAGGCCGCCATGTTGACGCTCATGGCCAGGAGGCCGATGGCGATGCTGGGGGCCAGCACGGCCCAGGGATTGAGGACGATCCCACCGGCGTTCTCACGGATCATCAGCGCCCAGTCGGCGGCGGGTGGCTGGGGGCCGACCTGCAGGAAGCCTGCTGTGGCGACGAGGTACACGGCGGCGACGAAGCGCAGCCCGAAGAGCGCGAGCAGGGTGGCGCGCAGGTTGGGCAGGACCTCGCGTACGACGAGATGCCACAGCCGTTCGCCGCCGACCGCCGCCGCCTCGATGTAGCCGGTGGCCGCGACGGGCGCCGCCGCCCCGGCGACGAGCCGTACGGCATAGGGCACACCCATGACGACGGCGGCGGCGATCACGGCGAAGCGGCCGCCGCCCGGCCAGGACAGGGCGATGAGGAGGATGCCGAGCACGGCGGGCAGCAGCATGAGGACATCCGCCGAGCGTTCGACGATCCGCCCGACGGCCGGGCGCAGTGCGCCGACCGCGCCGAGCAGGGCCGCCGCCGCGGTGACGAGGACGGCTACGAGGAGGGATGTGCCGATGAGTTCACGTCCGCCGGCGAGGAGGCGGGTGAGCACGTCCCGGCCGAGCTCGTCGCCACCGAGGGGTGCCTCGCCGCCCGGTTCGGCGTACGGAGCGGTGACCGGGACGTCGATGGCGTGCGGGGCGAGCCACGGCCCGGCGACGGCGACGGCGATGAGCAGGAGGGCGGGAAGGGTGCGCAGCACGACGCCACGGCGGGCGCGCCGCCGTACGGCCTGTTTCAGGGCGGTCACAGCGGTCATATGCGGCCTCCGGAGGCCCAGGTCCTTACGAGATCGGCGAGCAGGAGCACGCCGGTGATGACGGCCCCGGTGACGGCGACGACCCCCGCGATGACCGGGCTGTCCCGGTCGGTGACGGCCCCTGCCAGCACCGAGCCGATGCCGGGGTAGTTGAAGATGGTCTCCACCACCACAGCTCCGCCCAGCAGCATGCCGGTCGAGGTGGCGATGCCCGCCGCGATGGTGGGCATCGCCCCCGGCAGCAGATGGTGGGTGAGGATGCGGTGGCGGGGCAGCCCGTCGATCACCGCGGTCTCCACGTGCGGTGCCGTGGCCTCGTCGGCGAGGGCCGCGCGCACGATGCGGGTGTTCCAGCCGATCTGCGGGATCGACAGGGCCAGTACCGGCAGGACGAGCATCTGCCAGGAGGCGGGCGAGCCGTCGGCGTCGGTGAGGGTGACGGCGGGCAGCCAGTCGGTCCACAGCGCGAAGACCAGGACGAGGGCGACCGCGACGACGAATTCGGGCAGCGCGAGGATGCCGGTGGCCGTGGCCGAGACGGCTCGGTCGGCCTTGCCGCCGGGCTTGAGCGCCGCCCAGCAGCCCAGTGCGAGCGAGACGCCGAGTGTCGCCAACAGGGCGAGTCCGCCGAGGAGGAGGGTGTTGGGGAAGGGGCGGGACAGCAGCTCCGCGACGGACTCGCCGCGGGCGGAGGTGCCGAGATCGCCGGTGGGCAGGCCCGTCATCCAGTCGGTGAAACGGGTGAGGACCGGGCGGTCGAGACCGAGGAGCTCGCGGCGCTGCGCGAGATCGGCCGCGCTCTCGCCGCGTTCCGATGTGGCGTTGGCCGCGTCTCCGGGCAGCAGTTCGACGGCGGCGAAGACGGTGGCGAGCAGTACGGCGAGCAGCAGTGCCCGGCGGGCGAGCAGGCCGCCCAGCCGGAGCACCCAGGACAGCACGGGCCGGGCCGGCCGGAGGTCTTCGCCTCCGGCCGGCCCGGTCCCGGGCCGCGTCGCCGTACCGCTCAGCGAGCCAGCCATGCCCGCTCGAGCTGTACGCGTCCGTAGCCGGGCAGGGTGGGCAGGCCGCGCACCGGGGCGGCGGCCAGGTCGATACCGTCGGCCACCCCCCACAACAGGTAGCCGGACGCGTCGTGTTCGAGCTGTTGCAGTTCTCGCAGCACCTTGGCGCGGGCGGCGGCGTCCTTGGTGCCGACGGTCTTGCGGTATGCCGCGTCGAACGCGGTGTTCTTCCAGCCGGCCTCGTTCTGTGCGGACTCGGAGACCATCGTCTTGGAGGCCAGGAACAGCACGGAGTCGTTGGTGCCCCAGTACGTGGTGTAGAGGTCACCCTTGAGCCAGGTCCTGTCCCAGAACGTGGCGGACTCCTGCTTGACCACCTCGATCTTCACCCCGGCTTCGCGTACCTGGGTGGCGAACAGGGTCGCGGACTCGGCCAGTCCGGAGATGTCCTCGGTGGTCACCAGCTTGTACGTCCTGGAGACGTCGAAACCTGCCTCCTCCAGCAGCGACTTGGCCCTGGCCAGGTCGCGGGTGCGCTGCGGGATGTCCTTGGCGTAGGCGGGGTCGCCGGTGCCCAGGATGTCGTTGCCGACAGTGCCGTACCCGGACAGGACCTGCTTGACCATGGCCTCGCGGTCCACGGCCAGCCGCAGCGCCTCGCGCACCTTCGGGTCCGCGAACGGGCCACCGGCAGTGCGCATGACGATCGGCATGGCCATGTCGTTGGGGCGGCGGACGACCTGGATGTCCTCACGCTTCTCGGCCGTACGGGCCGCGACCGCACCGACGTTGGAGGCCACGTCGATCTGCCCGGCGAGCAGGGCGTTGGACATCGCCTGCGGGGATTCGAAGATCTTGACCTCGATGGCGTCGAGCAGGACCTCGCCGCCGTGCCAGTTCTCGTTGCGTACGAGCCGGGCGTTGCCGGAGCGGAACCAGTCCAGCGTGAACGGGCCGGTGCCAGGGGCCTTGTCGATCTCGCTGTCCTTGGTGTCCTTCTTGAGTACGAAGGTCGTCAGACGGGTGAGCACGGGCAGTTCGGCGTTGGCGTAGTCGGACACCATGACGACGGTGCCGGTGCCTTCGGCCTTGATGTTCTCGGCCTTGATGCCGGGCAGGCGGGAGGCGCCGGAGGGAGTGCCGCGCAGCCGGCGCAGCGACCAGACGGCGTCCTCGGCGGTGACCGGAGTACCGTCGTGGAACTTCGCACCCTCGGCGATGGTGAAGCGCCACGTCTTGAGGTCGTCGGAGGCCTTCCAACCGGAGGCCAGGCGAGGGGCGGTGTTCGTCTTGGCGCCCGGGGTGGTGAGGGTGTCGTGGACGAGCGAGATGATGAGGTAGTCGCTCTCGTTGGCCTGTGTGGCGTGCGGGTCCCTGGTGACGGCCGAGGCGCGGCCGAGTGCACCGACCCTGAGCGTGCCGCCCTTCCTGGGCTTGGCGCCGGCGGCGGCCTTGGCAGAGGTGTCACCGCCCCCCGAGCAGGCGGCAAGCAACGCTGACGCGCCAATTGCCCCGCCGGCCCACAGCACTTGGCGCCTGTTGATGTCCACGTACGTCCTCGATCCACGTCAGAGTAACCAGGGGCTTAGGGTTGCCTACCCTAATGATAATAATTCCCACAAGCCAGCGCTCTACTGGTTGAACGTATGACCGAATGACGCAGGGGCATATCACGCGGACGGCCAACTACCCAGTGGACACCCTGACTTGACGGCGCGGCAGATGCATTCCATGGCTAAGAGTAAGGTTTGCCTTGCCTAATCAAGCTTGCTAGCGTTCACACGTTCGTTCGGTGACCACAGACCAACACCGCCCCTGCAAGCGCCCGTTCAGCCTGCCCGTCACGGATCCGCAGCTCTGATCGCGGTGACGGCAGGTGCCAGCAGTCCCACTTCCCCCATGCCATCCGACGGAAACGGATCACTTCGCCATGAGCACGGCAGCCGCACCTGTCCGCCAGCTCGACGCCCGCACCGCGGGCGAACTCCGCCGGGCCGCGGAGAAAGTACTGTCCGAATTCAGCACGTCCGCCACGTCTCCCCAGCTCCTCGAGCGGGTGGCGCAGACGGCCGGCGAGTTCAGTGACGCCTTACGCCACCACTGCCGCCCCGTCGACACCGCCGACGGCCTGTTCGTCCTGCGGGGCCTCGACGTCGACGACGAAGCCGTCGGCCCCACGCCTTCGGGCTGGGCGAGCGCCGGTGACAGCGGGGCGGTCCACGACATCACCCTGCTCCTGCTTGCCAGCGTGATGGGCAATCCCATCGCCTGGGAGGGGCAGCAGGACGGCCGGTTCGTCCACAACATCGTTCCCTCGCCCGGCCACGAGACCGCGCAGACCGGCGCCAGCAGCACGGTGCTCCTCAGCCCGCACACCGAGGACGCCTTCCACCCCGGCCGCGCGCACCTGCTGATGCTCGGCTGCATGCGCAATCACGACAACATCGCCACCACCGCGGCAAGCGTCCGCAGAACCCGCCTCGCGGACGAGGACATCGACATCCTGACGCGGCCCGCGCTGCCGATCCTCCCCGACGACGCCTACGCCGCGGCGCAGGACTATGCCGAGGAAGCACCTCCCGCCGTGCCCACCCTGTTCGCGACCGACGAGGGCATGACCCTGCGCTTCGACCCGGCGTACACACCGGTGGAGGACGCCGACGAGACCTACCAGGCTGCCTACCGGCGCCTGGAGGCCGAACTCGCCCGCGTATCCGTCGCGGTCAGCCTCACCCCTGGCGAGGTCCTCGTCGTCGACAACGACCTCGTCGTCCACGGCCGGGTGCCGTTCCAGGCCCGCTACGACGGTACCGACCGGTGGCTCAAGCGAGCCTCTGTCCGCGTCCCCGGGCGAAGCAGTCGCCCCCCGGCCGAAGCCGATGAGCACGGCTACGGTCAGGCCGCCCTCGAAGCGCACGCGAGCTGAACACCCGCCCACGGACCGGAGGAACACCATGCCCGACACCTCGACCGGCCACACCCGCCCGCCGATATCCGGCGACGACAAGCACCTGCGGATCCTTTCGACCACAGATCTGGCCGGGATCGACATATCCCTGGCCGACGTGGTCGCCACCGTGGAGGGCGCCTACTCCACACTCCACGCCGGCCAGTCCGACAACCCCCGGAAGCTGACCGTCAAACCGCAGGACGGGCACTCCGTCTCGTACGCCATGCTGGGCCGGGACGGCTCCCGCAACGTCGTCGCGATCAAGACCTCGTACAAGCACGGTCTGGACAAGGGCCGCGAGGAGCAGCACTACTACACCTCGCTCACCCTCTACGACGATGTCACCGGGCTGCCGGTGGCGATGATGGACTGCTCCAGGATCGGGTCGCTGCGCACCCCGGCCGTCTCGGCGCTGCTGGCGCGTGAATGCGCCGCCCCCGGCGCGCGCAACGCCCTGGTCATCGGCACCGGAACCCAGGGCCGTCTCGCCCTGCCCTTCCTGCTCACCACCCTCCCGGACCTGGACCGGCTGATGCTGTTCGGCACCCACTCCGAGGGCATCGCCGCCGTCCGCGAGCAGCTGCGCACCTCCTTCCCGGACCGGGACGTGGAGCTCGTCACCGATCTGCGGGCCGCCGCCGCGGAAGCGGACGTCATCGTGGCAACCGCGGGCGCCCACACGCCTGCCGCGGTCGAGGCGGGCTGGCTCAAGCCCGGCGCGCTGTCCATCCTCGTCGGTCACGGTCTCGCCCCCTCGACGCTGCACGACGCCGACCGTGTCGTCGCCACGAGCGAGGCACAGATGAACGTCACCGGCACCGACATGGCCGACGCCGACGGCAAACTCCCCGCGGTCGACACCGAGTTCCCGCCGGTGATCGCGGGCATCGCCCCGGGACGCCGCTCGGCCACGGAGCGGATCTTCGCCTACAACAGCGGTCTCGTCGTCACCGACATCGCCCTCGGCCACCGCTTCGCACAACTCGCCCTCTCCCAGGGCCTGGGCACCGAGGTGCCGCTGTGGCAGTGAGCGGACAGGCCCTGCCCACACTGCCTGTCCTGCCCGACCCCGCCACGGACGCGGTGGTGGGCAGCGGGCTGCTCGAGGAACTCTCGTACGCGCTGGGCGGCCCATTCCACTTCCTGCTGCCCGACGCCTTCGACACGAACCTCCGGTCGATGCGTTCGGCTCTGGAGGAAGCGGGCGTGGAGGGATTCGTCTACTTCGCGAAGAAAGCCGGCAAGGCCGCGGTGTGGGTCGAACGCTCCGAGGCCGGTGGTGCGGGTGTCGACGTCGCCTCCGTCGGCGAGCTCCGCGAAGCCCTCGGGCACGGGGTGCGCGGGGAGAACCTCGTGGTCACCGGCCCGGCCAAGTCCGGGGCCCTGCTGCGTCTGGCGGTTCAGCAGGGCGCGCTGATCGCCGTGGACGCGCTGGACGAACTCGACGCGCTCATCGAGACGGTGCTGACCGGGCCGCTCCGCCCGGCCCGGCTGCTGCTGCGGTGTCTTCCGCCGGCCCAGCCGCACAGCCGCTTCGGCATGAACGACGCCGAACTGGCCACCGCCATGGACCGCTGCGTCGAGGCGGGCGACGCGGTACGCATGGAGGGCTTCAGCTTCCACTTGTCCGGCTACGCCATCCAGCCGCGCGCCGACCTTGCCGGACAGCTGGTCGACCTCTGTCTCAAGGCCCGCGTCCTGGGGCTGGAGGCCGGCAGGATCAGCATCGGCGGCGGCCTGGCGGTCAGCTACACCGACGCCGACAGCTGGCACACCTTCCTCGCCGAGCAGAACAACAGCCACTACCACGCGGGCAAGAGTTTCAGCACCGGCGACTTCTATCCGTACCATTCCCCGGCCGCCGGAGCCGGTGCGCTGCGGGCACTGCTCATCGCCCACCCCGAGGGGCATCGCCAGAGTCTGGCCGAGCTCCTGAGGGACTCCGGGGTCGTCCTGCTGATGGAGCCCGGTCGCGCCCTGCTGGACCAGGCGGGCGCCACCGTGTTCCGGATCCAGGGAGTCAAGGACCGCAACGGCTATCAGCTCCTGACCGTCGACGGCACCAGCCTGAGCCTGTCCGAGCAGTGGTTCAACAGCGAGTACCTGCCCGACCCGTATCTGCTCTCCCGGAACAGGGACGCCCCGGTCGGTACGTACCCCGCCGCCGTCGGAGCGGCCACCTGCCTCGAGTCGGACATGCTCACCTGGCGGAAGATTCCCTTCCCGCGCCGGCCGCGCGCCGGTGACCTGCTGGTCTATCCCAACACGGCCGGCTATCAGATGGACTCCAACGAGTCGCCCTTCCACGACCTGGCCCTGCCGCCCAAGGTCGTGATCGACCACACCGAGCGCCCGCGGCCGCGCTGGCGGCTGGACCGCCACTTCACCTGATCCCGGCCCACTCCCCCACCGCCCCCCTCACAGGAGCATTCGATGACCGGAGCACTTCAGCGCCCCGCCGTGGTCTCCCGCGTGTCCGACCTCATCGGGTACACACCTCTGCTGGAACTCGCCACCACCGAAACCGGCAGCCGTCTGCTGCTGAAGCTGGAGATGTTCAACCCCACCGGCACCGCGAAGATCCGCATGGCCCGCCAGATGGTCACCGACGCCGAGGACCGCGGCGAACTGCGGCCCGGCGGACAGATCATCGAGTCCACCTCCGGCAACACCGGCCTCGGACTCGCCGTCATCGCCGCCGAACGCGGCTACACCTTCACCGCCGTCGTCGACCACCACGCCTGCACCGACAAGCTGCGCGGTATGAAGGCCCTGGGCACCGAACTCGTCTACGTCGTCGACGACGGTACCGAAGAGCTCGCCACCGCCGCCCGCGAGGAACTCGCCGAGGACATGGCCCGCGGCCAGGACAACACCATCTTCACCGAACAGCACAACAACCCCAGCAACGGCGTCGGCTACTTCCCTGTCGCCCACGAACTCAACGAGGCGCTCGACGGCAAGATCGACGTCCTCGTCGGAGCGGTCGGCACGGGCGGGGCGCTGTGCGGCACCGCACGCGAACTGCACACGCTCATATCCGGCTTCTCGACCATCGGCGTCGAGCCCAGGGGATCGATCGCCTTCGGCGGCCCCGCCCACGACTACTACCAGTCCGGCACCGGCACCCCCGAAGGAGCCGAGATCGGCGCCCTCGTCGATTTCGGCCTCATCGACGAAGGGGTCAAGGTCGGCGACATCGAGGCGTTCGCGACCTGCCGCGCCGTCGCCCGTACCGGCCTGCTCATCGGCGGCTCCGCAGGCGGCGTCGTCCACGAGGCCCTGACCCGCCTGTCCTCGCTTCCCCCGGACACGACTATGGTCGCGCTCGTCAACGACGGCGGGGAGAAGTACATGGACACCGTCTTCAACGACGACTGGATGCAAGCCCGCGGACTCCTCGACCCCGACGCGGAACGGGAAGTCGACGAGCTCCTCACCAAACTCCGCAGGAACCGATAACTCCCATGCTGACCACCCTGCTCCGCGACAGCCGCGCCCTGGCCACCCTCGCCGTCCCGCTCATCCTCACCCAGCTCGCCCAGGTCGCCCTGACCACCACCGACACCCTGATGATGGGCCTGCTCGGCACCCAGGAACTGGCGGCCGGCGGCCTGGCCATCGTCATCTTCAACCAGCTGCGCACCATGGGCGTCGGCCTGGTCACCTCCGTCGGCAACCAGATAGCCGCCGCAGCAGCTCGCGCCGAGCAGACGGAGGAAAAAGGGGATCACGAAGAGGTCCGTGGGATCGTCCGCGCGAGCCTTGCCGTGGCCACGCTCGCCGGCATCGCCGGAGCCGTCCTCATGATCCTCATCGGCCAGGCCCTGACCTGGCTCGGGCAGGACGCCGCCGTCGTCGAACGCACCCGGACCCTGCTGATCGCGCTGGCCCCCGGACTGCTGCCGTGCCTCTGGTTCCAGGCCATCCGCCAGTTCACCGTCGGCATGCGACGCCCCCAGGCCCTGCTGCAGATCACCATCGCGTCCATCGCCGTCAACGCCGGCCTGAACTGGGTGCTCATCCACGGCACTTGGGGACTACCCCGCCTGGGACTGACCGGCATCGGCGTCGCGACCTCCACCGTCTACCTTCTGTCCTTCGTCGCCCTGTACGTCTCGGCGAAGAAGGACCGCGAACTGGCGCCGCTGCTCACCCTGAACGCCGCCAAGGCCGACCCGGCCACCGTCAAGCGGCTCATCAGCCTCGGCGTGCCGATCGCCGCCACCTACGGCTCGGAAGCCGGCTTCTTCTCCATCACGGCGCTGATGGCCGGATCCTTCGGTCCCGCCGCCCTCGCCGCGCACACCGCGGTCAACCAGCTCGTCTACATCGTCTTCCAGGTCGCCGTCGGACTCTCCCACGCCGCGTCCATCAACGTCAGCCGCGAACTCGCTCTCGGCCGCACCGACGACGCACGCCGCATCAAGAACACCGCACTCGCCTGCGCCGCAGCCGTCATGACCGTCGTCGGCATCGCCTACCTCGCACTTCCCCAGCTGGTCCTGGCCCCCTTCCTGGACTCCGGCTCCGGCTCCGGCTCCGACCAGGCCTTGACCATCGCCACCCATCTGCTCATCGTCACCGCCTTCCTGCAGTTCTTCGACTGCGCACAGAACATCGGCGTCGGACTCCTGCGCGGCCTCGACGACACCAAGAGCGGCTTCCGGATCACCCTCATCGGCTACTGGGCCGTCGGACTCCCCGCCTCCTGGCTCCTCGCCTATGCCCTGGGCCTCGACACCCTGGGCATCTGGCTCGGCCTTCTCATCGGCCTCGCCACCACCGCCGTACTCCTCCTGCGCCGCTACTCGGCATCCCTCACGGTCCGGGCCGGCCTGATGAACGCTCGCGCTGCCCAGCCGCGACAGGTCCCGGGGTGACCGGCAGTCGGCGACGAAGGCCACGGAGGATCACGATCGCGTGAGCGTGGGCACGTACGTACGGTGACCGAATCCTGGCCGCTCGTCGGCGGTGCAGGGGGCGTGTGGCGTTGATCCACCTGCGGCGTATGCCAGTTCACCAGCTCGGGGACCCGTACGCCGAGTCAGCGTACGGGTACGAACGGTGGACGGCATACGTAACGAAGCGTGACGCTGGGCCAGTTGCGACACGGTACGTGGAGGTGGCCGGGTATGGCGGCAGGCGGGAACAGCGGGACGGACGGCACAGGCGGGACGCCTGCCTGTGCGGGTCCGGCGAACGGCGGGGAGCCGGAGAGCTCCGACAGTTTGAAGGGATTCGGGGAGGTCGTGAAGGCCTTCCGGAAACGGGCGCGGCTGACGCAGGAACAGTTCGCGCCACGCGTGCGCTACTCGGTGCCGACGGTCGCCTCGATCGAGCAGGGGCGTCGCTTCCCGCCGGCGGACTTCGTGGACCGGGCTGAGGAGGTCCTGGACGCGTTCGGAGCGCTGAGGGGTGCGGCGAGGCACTTGTCGCGGCGGCCGGGGCTGGCCAGTTGGTTCCGGCAGTGGGCGCAGTTGGAGGCGGAAGCGGTCACTCTCGACACCTACGAGTGCCGGTTGGTGCCGGGGTTGTTGCAGTCGGAGGGCTACGCGCGAGCGGTGTTCGCGCAGAGTGTGCCGCCGCTGACGGACAACCAGCTCGAAGCGCAGGTCACCGCTCGGCTGGATCGTCAGCGGCTGTTCCGTGAACGGCCCAATGTGCCCTTCAGCTTCATTGTCGAGGAGGCCATCCTCATGCGGTGCCTCGGGGGTGAGCCGGTCATGCGGGGCTTACTGGAGCATGTGCTGGACTGTGTGGCGCTGCGGAACGTCGAGGTGCAGCTGATGCCGTCGAACCAGCAGCATCATGCGGGACTTGACGGGCCCATGCAGCTGCTGGAGACACCCGACAACAAGTGGCTCGCCTACACCGAAGGGCAACAGTCGGGACAGCTGATTGCGGACCCGAAACAGGTCAGCGTCCTGCTTCAGCGGTATGCAAAACTGCGCTCACAGGCTCTCAACCCCGCGGACTCCGTGAGCCTGCTGGAGCGAATGCGAGGAGCGCTATGAGCACCACCTCTGATCTGGCCTGGTTCAAGAGCAGCTACAGCGGTACGCAGGGCGACAGCTGCGTCGAAGTGGCGACGACACCCGAGACGATCCACGTCCGGGACTCCAAGGTCGAGCAGAGCCCGCAGCTCGCCGTCTCCCCCTCGTCGTGGACGAGCTTCGTCTCGTACGCCACCCGGGCCTGACTTCACGGCCCTGTATGCGTATAACTGCGGCCAGGTGGCGCGTAGCGCTCAGGCTTCGGGATACGCCTGAGCTTTCTCGTACTCGGCGAGCGCCCGGTAGACGGGCGCTGGCCCCATCGGTGGCCGGAGGCTTCCCCCGGCCACCGGTTTCTGTCCGACTGTTTCACTCGGTGCGGCAGAGGGCGTGGTCGATCAGGTTGCGCAGTGCGTCTTCCTGGCGGGCCGCGGTGTGCGGGTCTGCGGAGCGGCTGTGCGCGGAGACAGTGATGGCGCGCCGGCCATCCGTGGTGGCGGCGCCCCGGATGACGTAGCCGAAACCGCTTCCCCCGTGCCCGAGGTATCCGCCGCCGCAGGACAGGGGCGTGAAGAACAGGCCCAGGCCGTCCCCGGTGCCTGCTGGATGGCCGCTGTCCTGCGGCACCGGGACGGTTGTCCTCATCGCAGCGAGTTCAGTGGGCTCCAGCAGCCGTCCGGAGGTCAGGGCGGCGAAGAAGCGGTTGAGGTCGCGGGCCGTGCCGGTCATCGAGCCGTCGGCCCCGCTGTCGAAGGGACGGTAGGGGATCGTGGTGTCGGCCATAGGGCCGTCCGCGGTGAACTGCTGGTAGTTGGCCGTATACGGATGCGGGAGGAAGGGCCGGGTGCCGGGGGTGTCGGTGTCCCGCATGCCGAGGGGACGCAGGATGCGGTCGTGGACCTGCTGTTCCCATGAACGGCCGGTGACCTTCTCGATGATCATTCCGGCGAGGACGTAGTTCGTGTTGGAATACGCCCAGCGTGTGCCCGCCGGGAAGGCAGGCTCATGGCGCATGGCCATGGCGACCAGCTGTTCGGGCCGGTACGCATGCCACCGGTTGGCGTAGTACGTCTGGGCACTGGGGTTGGGGAACACGTCGTAGATGTAGTCGTGCAGGCCGCTGGTGTGCTGCAGCAGGTTGCGGACCGTGATGGTCCGGCCGTCGTTGCCGGCGCCGGAAACGGTTCCGGGCAGCAACTGTTCCACCGTCTGGTCAAGGGACAGCCGTTTCTCGCCCACCAGTTGCAGCATGACGGTGGCGACGAACGTCTTGGTGGTGCTGCCCAGACGTAGATAGCCGTCCTTCGGAACCGGGCGGCGGCTGACCAGGTCTCCTACACCGGAACGCGCCGTAACTGTCCCGCGCGGGGTTTCCAGCCGGACCGACACCCCCGTGACCCCGGCATCGCGCAGCGCGTCGGCGTCGCGCTGCACGGACGAATCCGCGGCCGCAGGATGCGGCGCGGCCGCGGCGGCAGTGGATGGTGAAGCGGACACAACCAGCGTCAGCACGGCAGCTGATAAGCACAAGCGACGAGAGATCATGATCCGAGGCTAGGGACGGCACGTGTTACCGGCCATGGAGGCCGTACCCCTGATCGAACGGGTGCCAGCCGGATGGACACCACGCCCCGGCAACCGCGCGCCCACTGGCTGCCTGCATCCCCACTTCAGCAGGTCGGCCGGTTGCAGGTCGGGCCGGTCGATGCCGTACGCGCCGGCGGCCAGCTCAAGGTCGCCCCACTGGACGGTGTATGTCCACGTTGCCTCGAGGACATCCTCGCCGCGGACCCGACCGAGGCGGGCCAAGGTCTCCTGCGTGGCGTCATCGTCCATGCCGAAGCGGAGTGTTCCCGCGCCGTCCGGCAGCAGGATCCCTATCCCTGGCAGCAGTGCGAGCATCCTCATTCCCTCGAACTTCGTCGCGAGAGAGCACGGCTTCCCACCGCAATGGTCAGCGCGACGACGATCAGAATCGCCGCGACGGCGAACGTGAGCCGCATACCGGTGGCAACGGCCTCGGGACGCGCCGCTGTGACGTCCATCGTCGCCGATGCGAGCGCGAACACAGCGCCCATGACGGATGCACCGGTGATGAGCCCGAGATTGCGCGACAGGTTGAGCATGCCGGAAATGACGCCCCGCTGATCCGGGCGGACATCTGTCATCACGGCGGTGTTGTTGGCCGTCTGGAACACCGCATAGCCGACGGTGATGACCACGATGGGGGCAATGTAGCCGGAGACGCCGAGCGTCTCTGACGTCATGGAGAGAATGATGGAACCGGCCGCCATTACGATGAGCCCAACGATGGTCATGCGTTGTGCGCCAAAACGGTCCGCAATGCGACCGGCCGGCACACCGGTCAGCGCAGTGACAAGCGGACCGACCGACAAGGCGAGTCCGACAAGAGCCTCCTCGAGCCCGAGCGTACGAGCGAGATAGAACGGCCCGACCACCAGCGTGGCCATCATCACCGTCGAGACGAGCGCGCTCATGGCGAGGCTCGCACTCAGTACTGGATCGCGGAACATTGCCAGTCGGATCAAGGGTGATGCTGCTCTCGCCTCGGCGTGGACGAAGAGGCCGACTCCGAAGGCGGCAGCCAACAGCAGAGCCGTGTTGAGCGAACCGAAACTGCCGCGCCCAACTGTCATGGCGAGTGCATAGGCCGCGAGTGTCAGAGCAAGCAGCAGTGTGCCCACGTGGTCGAAGCCGGCCCGGTCTGTTCTGGGCTCCCGCCGATCAACGGGCAGGTGGCGGTGCGCGAGAAGAAGAGTCAGGATCCCCAGCGGAGCGTTGACGAGGAAGATTGCCCGCCAACTGAGTCCGGAGATCAGAGCGCCGCCCAGCGACGGACCGAGAGCGGTGCCGATCGCGGACATCGTTCCGAGTAGCCCCATGGCGCTCCCGGTCTTTGCCTTCGGAACCGTCTCAACGACAAACGCCATGGTGAGGGCCATCATGATGGCCGCTCCGAGGCCCTGCGCCGCCCGGGCGGCAATCAGCAGCCAGAGCGTGGGCGCGACGCCGCACAGGACCGAGGCCGCCGTGAACAGGAGGATTCCGGCCAGTAGCAGTCGTCGGCGGCCGGTGATGTCACCGAGCCGTCCAACGCTGACGATCACGGTGGTGATGACGAGGAGATAAGCGAGGACGATCCACTGGACTTCCTGGAAAGAGGCGGTGAACGCCTGTGCCAACGTCGGCAGGCCAACATTGGCGATGCTGGTGCCGAGCGAGGACAGCAACATGGACAGCGAAAGGCCGACGAGCGCCCACCGCACCGAAGGTGTCCGCTCCGCACTTTCGACTGCTGCCTCATCTTGTCCTGCACTGCTCGGCTTCAACATGAACTCCGTTCTCTGGTGACTTTCGAAGCCCGGTCGCCAGGTGACTGCGGGCCGGGCAGCCAGGCGTTGCCCGCAGGGTGGTGAACGCTGTGGCCCGAGGCTGAGGGGATGGCCGGAGGAGTCCGGCCGGATTCCAGGGATGCGGGTTGTGCCGGGCAACGGACGCGACCGACCGTGAGGGCCGGCGGTACGGCGTCACCTTCCCCATCGGATTCATCCGCCCGGCCCTCGGCGTGCGCGGGCCAGTTCCCGCTCGTGCGCCGCCGCCCCCGTGTCCGGCACGTCACCGTGCCGCGCGCACACCCGTGAAGACAGTGGTGGCGGAGAGGAGGAAGACGTCGGGCCGCCGCAGAATGTTCTCCGCCGCCCGGGGATCGAGCAGTACGTCGAGTGTCCTGCGGTCCTCCAGGTCCAGGGACTCGCTCATCATCTCCCGCAGCCGGGTCAGATGGGCGTGCAGGAAGGCGCGGGGCATCTCGCCCAGAGGTGCCGGCAGGTCGAGGAGGGAAGTGAAGCTGCCGACGCGGGTGAGCCCGGCGCGGCTGAGCATCGCGGGCCAGTCCTCGACCAGGTTGGTGCTGCCGGGCAGCTCGACTCGCATGATCTCGAACCAGTCCTCCTGGGCGGCGTCGAGCCGGGCCTGAAGGCCAGGCCTGCCGATGCCGATGTCGCGCGGGAGGAAGCGCACGGGCAGGCCGCCCTCCGCTACGGCGAGCAGCCCGCCGGGCCTCAGCACACCGGCGAGCGCGTTCAACGCGCCCTGCTGATCGCCGAGGTGGTGCACGGCCTTGCTGCTCCAGATCAGATCCGCCGTGCCGAGGCCACCCTCCCGGTGCTCGTCACCGCCGTCCAGGCCCTCGGGCAGTTCCGCGTGCCGGACGGCCACCCTGCCACCCAGGCCGAGCCGCTCGGCGCGAGCCAGGGCGCGGTCCAGCAGCCCGGGCGTGCCGTCCACGGCGACCGCCTCGGCGTCCGCGAAAGCCTCGGCGAACACGCAGGTCATCACGCCCGGGCCGCTGCCGATGTCGAGGATGCGCCGGACCTCCTTCTCCGGGCCGAGCAGTTCCCCCAGGCGGGCCGCCGTCCGGCGGAGGACCGGGAGTTGCAGTTCGCCGCTGTTCTCCAGCTCGGTGGCCATGACCTCCCAGTCGATGTCGGTGTGGTGGTGTCCGTGTCCGTGACCATGTCCGGAATCGTTGTGTGGGCTCATGCCGAGGAGCGTGCCCTCGCCGGGTCGTGACGGCAAATCTTGTTGCCGATTCCGGGACGGCGGGGTGGAATGCCCGCATGGACAAGCCACCGGCCTACCAAGCGGTCCTCGACGAGGTCGCCCCCCGGCTCAGACGCATGCGTGCCAAGAGCGGTCTCACCCTGGCCGCGCTCTCCGAGGCGACCGGCATTTCCAAGAGCACCCTTTCCCGGCTGGAATCCGGACAGCGCCGCCCCAGCCTGGAACTGCTGCTGCCGCTCGCCGGCGCGTACCACGTGCCCCTGGACGACCTGGTCGGCGCCCCCGAAGTGGGCGATCCTCGGGTACGGCTGACACCCCGCACGATGCCGAACGGCGGTACGTTCGTCCCCCTGACCCGGAGCCCGGGCCCCCTCCAGGCGTACAAGATGCTCATCCCCGACCGGGGTGCCGAGCCGGAGCTCCGTACGCACGAGGGCTACGAGTGGCTGTATGTGCTGGACGGACGGCTACGGCTCGTCCTCGCCGAGCACGATCTGGTCCTCGGCCCCGGCGAGGCCGCGGAGTTCGACACGCGGCTGCCCCACTGGTTCAGCAGCGCGGACGGACGGCCCGTCGAGATCCTCAGCCTCTTCGGGAGACAGGGGGAGCGCATGCACGTCCGCGCGAAGCCCCGCGGATGACGGCATGACACCTCGGCGGAGCGACGACCGGCACGTCGCCGGGCCGAGTCGACATGGGGCTCACGGCGCAGGTCCTGGCCGCATCGCCCAGAGGCCCGCACTGCTCATCGAGGCAGCCGGTCGGGGCGACTCTGCTCTATACGGGGGACCTCGGGATCTCCGGAGCTAGTGCTGTGACCGGGATGGTTCACCGGGTTGCTGGTCGCGTTGGTAGGTGCTGGGCCGGTTGGATGTGAGGACATATCCGATCCGGCACCGTGGAGGCGCGTAGTGGCAGAGCCCGTTCGAGTCCGCAGGCTGACCGACCAGGAGGGGCAGCGGCTGCAGCAGATCGTGCGCCGGGGCAGCACCAGCACGGTGCGCTACCGGCGGGCGATGATGCTGCTGGCCTCGGCCGGCGGGAACCGGGTGCCGGTCATCGCCCAGCTGGTGCAGGCCGATGAGGACACGGTGCGCGATGTGATCCACCGGTTCAACGAGATCGGCCTGGCCTGCCTGGACCCTCGGTGGGCGGGAGGCCGTCCCCGCCTGCTCAGCCGTGATGACGAGGACTTCGTCGTGGCGACGGCCACTACCCGCCCGGCCAAACTCGGCCAGCCCTTCACCCGCTGGTCCATCCGCAAACTCGCCGCCTACCTGCGCAAGGTCCACGGCCGGGTGATCCGCATCGGCCGCGAGGCCCTGCGCTGCCTGCTCGCCCGCCGTGGGGTCACCTTCCAGCGGACCAAGACCTGGAAGGAATCCACCGACCCCGAGCGCGACACCAAGCTCGACCGCATCGAGCACATCCTGGACAACTTCCCCGACCGCGTTTTCGCCTTCGACGAGTTCGGCCCGCTGGGCATCCGCCCCACCGGCGGGTCCTGCTGGGCGAAGCAGAACCGTCCCGAACGGGTCCCGGCGACCTACCACCGCACCCACGGGGTCACCTACTTCCACGGCTGCTACTCGGTCGGCGACGACACTCTGTGGGGCGTCAACCGCCGCCACAAAGGTGCCGCGAACTCCCTGGCCGCGCTGAAGTCGATCCGTGCCGCCCGCCCGGACGGCGCCCCGATCTACGTGATCATGGACAACCTCTCCGCACACAAGGGCACCAAGATCCGCGTCTGGGCGAAGAAGAACAGGGTGGAGCTGTGCTTCACCCCGACCAACGCCTCCTGGGCCAACCCCGTCGAGGCGCACTTCGGGCCGCTGCGGCAGTTCACCCTCGCCAACTCCCACCACCCCAACCACACCGTCCAGACCCGCGCCCTGCACGCCTACCTGCGCTGGCGCAACACCAACGCCCGCCACCCCGACGTCCTGGCCGCCCAACGAAAGGAGCGCGCACGCATCCGCAGCGAGAAAGGCATCCGCTGGGGCGGACACCCCCTCGTGACCGCCGCGTGAACAGCCAACGGTGAACCATCCCGGCCACAGCACTAGGACGGGATCGAGTGGGCGGGGTCGGTGCTGACCCGTCCGTCGGAGCCGCGCACATGTCGCACGCGGCGCAGGACACAGCCGGTGAGCACCGCGACGGCTGCGACGGCGTAGGCCGTCGTGCCGATGACGTCCGGGTCGCCGCCCGAGTGCACCGTGACGTACTTGGCGGCCCCGGCCGCGGCGACCGTCAGCCACTCCCAGCCGCCGTCCATGGCCACGAGCGCGACGAGCAGCAGCCCGTACCACGAGTAGCCGGGTGTCAGCAGGAGGAACGCCGTGCCGGTGACCAGCAGGGCCCCGCGCCACGGCCGGCAGGGGTCGCCGCGGAGCAGGACGTGTGCGACGACGCACAGCATGACGACGGCGACCGCCGGGACTGCCCAGCTGTCGGGCAGCACGAGCCGCAGCAGGGCGTACCGGCTGCGGGCCGAGGCGTCTTCGTACCCCTCCTCCTCGACGTAGCCGCTGAGATAGCCGAGGACCGAGCCCTCGGACAGCAGCGCATACGGGAGGTACGTCAGCGCGACGACGGCCGCGGCGGGCACTACGACCGCGGCGGCGTCACGCCATCTGCGCACCCCGGACAGCGCGCCGGGCAGCAGGATCGCGGGCAGCAGCTTGGTGGCGGTGGCGGCTCCGAGGAGGGCGCCGCCCGCCGCACGGTGCCGTACGACGACGGCGAGACCGGCCACGCCCAGGAGCACACCGAGGATGTCGGCGTGGGCGTTGTTGACCGCTTCGATGGGCACGGCCGGACACCAGGCCCAGTACGCGGCGTCGCGCGGGTTGCCACGTCGGCGCAGCACCAGCAGCAGCGCGCCGGTCACGCCCACGGACAACAGCGCGTTTCCCATCTGGAGGGGCTTGTTCCGGGAGCCCTCCGGGGAGAGCGCGTGGACCAGCAGGAAGTAGCCCTCCGCCACCGGGGGGTAGATGGTGTGGACGTTCGGCCGGTTGAGGCGGGTGCAGTGGATCTCGCCCGCGGGGCCGGGGATCCGCACGCGTTCCGGGCCTGCGCATCCCGCGCCTGTCGGGAAGAGCCACGGGTCGCGCAGCGGGGCGAGGGCGGGGCCGGCGGGCGTGTGGTCGTACGGGGAGATCCCGGCCGCCTGCACCCGGCCGTCCCATGCGTAGCGGTACGAGTCGCTGCTGGTGCGTGGGGGAGCGAGGAGACCGGTCGCCGCGACGATCACGGAGCCGCCGAGGATCATCGCCACGGCATGGCGGACGGGGACTTTCCTCAGGCACCAGGCCGCCAGTGCGAACAGCAGCCAGCAGGCCCCGTACCAGCAGGCCAGGCCAACGGAATCCGTGACGTAGCCGTCGTGGCGGACAGTGAGGGCGAGCGTGGTGGTGAGGGCGGCCAGCAGCAGGCCGGTGCCGAGTGTGCGCGGGCTGATCACGCTGCTCAGCGTGCCAGTCCGCGCATTCGCGGACGGGCTGCCATCGCCTGACGTCAGCGATTCGTAAGGTGTCGAAGCAGCGCCGGACGCCGCGGTCGGGGGTGTGATGGAGACATGAGACTGCGACCAACGGAGCCGACGCGCGGTGCCGCGACATCCCTCAGGGACCGGCTGCACGGGTTCACGCGGCAAGCACCGTCCGTCGGGGCGTGGTTGCCGTCCTTCAAAGGCCGGCTGCATGATCCGCGTACCGCGACGGCCGTCGGCCGCTGGCTGGGTGTCGCGATTGCGGTGTGTTTCCTGACCGGGCTGATCAGCCACTTTCTGCAGACGCCGCCGGACTGGCTGCAGCCGCTGCTGCCGCCGCGCCCGGTCTGGGGCTACCGGCTGACCCAGGGGCTGCACGTGGCAAGCGGAATCGCGGCGATCCCGCTGCTGATGGCGAAGCTGTGGACCGTGTACCCGCGGTTGTTCGTGTGGCCGCCGGCCCGCTCCCTCCGGCACGCGCTGGAGCGGCTGTCGGTGGCGGTGCTGGTGGCAGCGGCCGTGTTCCAGCTGTTCAGCGGGCTCTTGAACACCTTCCAGTGGTACCCGTGGCCGTTCTCCTTCGTCCCGGTGCACTTCGCGGTGGCCTGGGTGCTGGTGGGCGCCCTGCTGCTGCACATCGCGGTCAAGGCACCGGAGATCAAGGCGCACTGGACCCGTCGCTCGCCCGGGACACTGGAGCTCCCCGCAGAGGACGGGCCGGACCGACGGTCGTTCCTGACGGGGGTCGCAGCGGCCGTCGGCGCGGTCACCGTCGTCACGGTGGGGCAGTCGTTCACCCCGCTGAAGCGTTTCGACCTGCTGGCCCCGCGCCACCCCGACCACGGCCCGCAGGGCCTCCCGGTCAACCGCACCGCGGCGGCGGCCGGGCTCGCTGCCGGGGTCCCGGCGGGCCAATGGCGGCTGTCGGTTGCCGGGCCACGCCCTTACGAGCTCTCACTCGACGAGCTCCGGGCCATGCCCCAGCGCACCGTGACCCTGCCGATCGCCTGCGTCGAAGGCTGGAGCAAGTCCGCCGACTGGACGGGTGTACGGATCCGGGATCTGCTGGACCGGGCGGGTGCCCCGCCCGGGGCGCTGCTGCGCGTGGTGTCGCTGGAGAAGCGCGGGGCCTACCGGATCATGGAGATGGGCCGCGGCTACGCACGCGACCCGCTGACCCTGCTCGCGCTGCGGCTCAACGGCGAGATCCTCTCCCTGGATCACGGCTTCCCGGCCCGCGTCATCGCCCCGAACCGCCCCGGCGTTCTCCAGACCAAGTGGGTTACCCGGCTGGAGGTGCTCTGATGCTGCGGTTCGTGGTGGGCGCGGTCGGCGTCGCGGTGATGGGCTTCGGAGCCTGGCTGCTGTTCGGCGCGGGCGGCGTGCGGGATCCGTGGGAGGTCGTGGTCTGGCTGGGAGGGGCGATCGTCCTCCACGACGGACTCATCGCGCCGCTGGTCCTGGCGGTGGGCTTCGTGCTGGCGGCCCTGCCCGCGCGCGGCGCGCTCCGGGCGGCGCTGATCGTCTGCGGTGCGCTGACCCTGATCGCCCTGCCCCCGCTGCTGCGCCCAGGTACCCCGACGAACCCGTCCGCATTGCCGCTGGACTACCTGCGCAACTGGCTGCTGGCCCTGGGCGTCGTCGCGGCCCTGGCGGCCGCCGTGCTGATCCTGCCCCGGGCCGCCCGGGCACTGGCCGCGTGGCCGGTTCGCCGACGTTCCCGCCGTGAGGGGACCCGGGAGAACGACAGCGACGAGGATGCCGGAGACGGCATGTCGTAGAGCTTGCCCCGGCCGTGGCTGCGTCCTTCGACGGCCGTCAGCCGCGGGAGAGGGTCGCGAACGTGCGCCCGGCGACCGTCCACGGCACCGCGTGGCTCCAGCCTGACTCGGTGGCGCAGACGAGGAGCGCGGCCAAGCCCAACCGGGCCCACGGGAAAGCCGCGCCCGGGGTCCCCTCGCCGTCCACGACACGGACGTCGACCCGCTCGTCGACGTCCACCGGAGCCGCCTCGGCTATCAGCAGGCCGTCCGGGGCGACGAGTTGGGCAATCCGGGACAGCAGGGCACGAGGGTCGCCGCCGATACCGATGTTGCCGTCGATGAGCAGCGCCGTACCCCAACTGCCCTCCCTCGGCAGCGGATCGAAGACCGACCGGCACAGCGCGCTGCCGCCCGAGACCACCGTGCGGGCGACGGCCGCCGGACTGACGTCCACCCCCAGGGTCGGCCGGCCCAGCTCGGCCAGCGCGGCCACCAGCCGGCCAGGACCGCAGCCGATGTCCAGGACAGGCCCCCGGCAGCGGTCCAGCACGGTCAGGTCCGCCGCGTCCGGGGCGGCGCACCAGCGTTCGACCTCCAGCGGCAACAGCCAGCCGTCCGGGCGACGCAGGAACAGCGGGCCGCGGCCGGTACGCAGCGCGGCGGTGTAGGGATCGGCCCGCCACGCCGTGCCAGGGGTCGTTCCCATGGGGACCGTCGGCGTCATCGAGCCCCCGCCCCGGTCAGCCGCGCCACTGCGGCGGCGAACCGGCCGCCCGGCGTTTCGGCGGCCACCTGACGCGCGTCGTCGGGTGTGTCGACGTCCCGCAGCTGGGGAAGATCGCGCACCGTCAGACCCGCATCGACCAGCCGCCGCCGTTGGACGGCCCCGGTCTCCGGCACGGACATGGGCACGCCCAGCAGCAGCCCCGGATCGGGCTCGGCCAGGCCCAGCGCCCAGAAGCCACCATCCTCAGCAGGCCCGATCACGGCCCCGCTCGTGGCGAGTTCCAGCCCGTGGGCGAGCAGGGCGGGTGTCACCTGCGGGGTGTCCATGCCGATCAGCAGGGCGGGTCCCGAGCAGGCTGCGAACGCGGCGGCCAGCCGCTCGTCCAGCCCACCCCCGACCTGCGGTACGACGTCGATCCCGGCCGGCAGCCAGGCGCCCGGCACTCCGTCGAGCACCAGTACGTGCCGCGCCGCAGCGGTGGCCCGTACCGCCTCCAGAGTGTCGGCCAGTGCCGCCTCGGCCAGCGCGGCGGCTTGCTGGGGCGTGTACCGGGGGGTGAGCCGGGTCTTGACCCGTCCCGGCACGGGTTCCTTCGCGATGACGAGCAGCGTGGTCATGCTGTCTCCTTCCCGGGCGACTTCGCCAGCACCGCCCGCATGTCGTGGACCGTCTGCCACGTGCCCCGCCAGGTCCCGGTCACCTTCGACCTGCCGGTCCTGGGCAGATACGGCACGTCCAGCTCGGTCACCCGCCAGCCCGCGTCAGCGGCCCGGACGACCATCTGCAGCGGGTAGCCGCTGCGCCGGTCCGTGAGGCCGAGGCCCAGCAGGTCCTTGCGGCGCGCCGCCCGCATCGGGCCGAGGTCCCGGAGCGACAGCCCGGTGCGGCGGCGCAGCATGCGCGCCAGCACCAGATTTCCGGCGCGGGCATGCAGAGGCCATGCACCCGGCGCCTGTGGCCGTCGCCGGCCCAGGACCAGGTCCGTCTCACCGTCCGCGACCCGTCGTACGAGGTCCGGCAGCAGCCCGGGGTCCAGCGAGGCGTCGCAGTCGCAGAAGCAGACGTACTCCGCATCGGCGGCCAGCAGGCCCGCGTGGCAGGCCGCGCCGAAACCGCGGCGCGGTTCGTGCACCACCGTCGCGCCCAGCGACCGTGCAAGGTCCGCGGACCCGTCGGTCGAACCGTTGTCGACGACAACCGCCCTCCACCCGGCCGGAATCCGTTCCAGGACCCAGGGAAGCGCCTGAGCCTCGTCCAGACACGGCAGGACGACATCCACCGTCACGCTCACGCGTTCGCACCCCTCAGTCCCGCCGTCGCGAACTCCGCCATGCCCGCAGCGAAGCCGACCGCCGGCTGCCAGCTCAGCTCGGCCTTCAGACGGCGCGAGTCGGCGGTGATGTGGCGTACGTCGCCGAGCCGGAACTCCCCTGTCACCACCGGTGCCGGACCGCCGTGCGCGGAAGCCAGCTCGGCCGCCATGTCCCCCACCGTGTGTGGTGTTCCGCTGCCCGTGTTGTACGCCGTCAGTACGCCGGGCTCGCGGCCGCCCACCGCCTCCAGCGCCAGCACGTTGGCGGCCGCGACATCCCGTACATGCACGAAGTCCCGCCGCTGGCGCCCGTCCTCGAAGACACGCGGCGCCTCGCCGCGCTCCAGCGCCGAGCGGAAGAATGACGCCACGCCCGCGTACAGGGTGTCGCGCGGCATCCCCGGTCCGTACACGTTGTGGTAGCGCAGCGCCACGGCCCTGCCGTCCGTCGACCGGGCCCAGGCCGCCGCGAGATGTTCCTGGGCGAGCTTGGTCGTCGCGTACACATTGCGCGGATCGGCGGGGGTGTCCTCCTCCACCAGACCGGGCGCCAGTTCATGCCCGCAGACGGGACACTCGGGCTCGAACCGGCCCGCCTCGAGCACCGCGACCGGCCGCGGGCCGGGCCGGACCCGGCCGTGGACCGGACAGTCGTAGCGGCCTTCGCCGTACACGACCATCGAAGAGGCCAGCACCAGATCGCGGACCCCGGCCTCCGCCATGGCCGCGAGCAGTACCGCCGTGCCCAGGTCATTGCAGGAGACGTACTCGGGTGCGTCGGCGAAGTCCTTGCCGAGGCCGACCATCGCCGCCTGATGGCACACCGCGTCCACGCCATGCAGCGCCCGCGCAAGGACCTCGCGGTCCCTGATGTCCCCGTGGACCCAGTCGGCATCGGCAGCCATCAGCGGGGAAACGGGATGGGCCGAGGGGAGCAGGGCATCAAGGACGATCGGATCGTGGCCGCGCGCGACAAGGGCGGCCACGACCTGCGCACCGATGAAGCCCGCGCCACCAGTAAGGAGTACTCGCATGTCACCGACGCTACGGCGCGGATCACGATCCGCCCCTGACCCGCGCCGGGCCGTCACAGGTCCGTAAGGACTGCCCCTGCCGGCCATGCCGACTTCGGCACTTCGGCACTTCGGCACTTCGGTACTTCGGTACTTCGGGGGCACGCTGGAGACCGAACGTCAGACCGGTCGCCAGGACAGCGATCGTTGCCGCGACGACAGCGGGCCCGCTCCGGGGACGCCGAGCCCCACCGGGTCCGCGTCCTTCCGGCCGAGTGCCGACCCGGCACGGCCACCTGCTCGCTTACCGGTGTTCGGGGTTCGGGTAGTCGAACCGGCAGCCTGCGTCCCACTCGGCGCGTTGGTTGCCGTGCGCGGGAACGCCGCCCGCCTGCTTGAGCATGGCGCCGAGGTGCATGAGGTTCCAGGTCATGAAGGTGGTGTTGCGGTTGGTGAAATCGTTCTCCGGCCCGCCGGAGCCGGGATCGAGGTACGAGGGGCCCGGACCCGCCTCGCCGATCCATCCCGCGTCGGCCTGCGGCGGGATCGTGTACCCGAGGTGCTGGAGGCTGTACAGGACGTTCATCGCGCAATGCTTCGCGCCGTCCTCGTTCCCGGTGATCAGACACCCGCCGACCCGGCCGTAATACGCGTACTGTCCCCGGTCGTTGAGCAGCGACGAGCACGCGTACAGCCGCTCGATGACCTGCTTCATGACGGAGCTGTTGTCGCCCAGCCAGATCGGCCCGGCCAGCACCAGGATGTCGGCGGCCATCACCCGCTCGTACAGAGCGGGCCACTCGTCGGTGGCCCACCCGTGCTCGGTCATGTCCGGCCACACTCCGGTCGCGATGTCGTGGTCGACAGCCCGCACGACGTCGACCTGGACCCCCTGCGCCTCCATCACCGACCGGCTCTTGTCGATGAGTCCTTGCGTGTTGCTCACGTCGGGCGACCGCTTGAGAGTGCAGTTGACGACGAGGGCACGCAGGTCGTCGTAACGGGGTGACTCGACAGACTGCGGCTGGGCGGTCACGGAGTCCTCCTGGCTTCTGGCGCCGTGCCGTTCACGGCGGCGCAACGCCGTCCATCGTGCTGGCCGGACAACTGCCATGGCCCCTACGGCACGGGCAGCCGCCGATGACCACCCCACCGGCCCAACGGCCCGGAAAACCAAGCCCTATGGCCATGGCCCGCCCCGACGACCGCTTCCGTCCCGGCACACCATCGACGCTTCGGAGCGGGCGGCACGCCTCCACCCGACTGAGCACCGGCACCTGGTCCGAGCCCCGGCCTGTGGCACCGGGTCCGGACGCGCGGATCGTACGGATCGTCCCCGCCGCTGGTCATGGGCATCACCGCGCACGGACAGGTGCCGGCCACCAACGCGCCGCAATGGCCGGCTCCGCCAAGCGGTCCCGCTCCGGAGGCCCGTACTCCTGCCCGGGTGCCCCGCGAACCATGGCTGATAATCGATGCCACGCAGAAGGTGTGCAGGGTGTGGGGGGACTGAGTGGGATCGTTGGATGTATCGGCTGCGGCTGTGCCCTGTGGAGACAGGTTCGAGTGGTTCTGCGAGACGGTGTCCAGTGACCTGATGCCTGTCAGTCTCAGCACCCAGCACACGACCGACTTCCGGGCAAAGATTACGGAGCTGGAGCTCGGCGCCGTGCGATTGTCGACCTTCGCTTTCTCGCCGGTGCTGTCGCACCGTACTTCGGCTCACGTGCGCAGGGGCGATCCCGAGCAGTACCAGCTGGCGCTGGTCACACGAGGGGCCTTCAGGGTTTCTCAGCTTGGCCACGAGTCGGTGATCGCCGGGGATCTGGTGTTGACCAACACTTCGCATCCGATGGAGAACGAAGGGGTCGGCGCCGACGGGCAGGTTGAGGCGGTCGTGCTGCAGATACCCCGGACCGTCCTGCCTCTACGGTCGGACAGAGTGGACCGCCTCCTCGGGCAGCGCATCCCCGTGAGCGCGGGAACTACGGCGATCCTCGCCGAGTTTCTCGGCACGCTGCTCAGTAGCGGCCCGCACTGCGGCGTCGAGGAGATGAACCGACTGGGCTCCATGACGCTCGACCTGGCCACCGCCTGCCTGGCCCAGCAATTGGGAGCGCTGGACGAGGCACCGGCAGAGGCCCGCGCACAGGTGATGCGGCGGCGCATCACCGCATTCATCGAGCACAACCTCGGGGACCCGGACCTGACGCCTCAGTCGATTGCGGACCGGCACAACATCTCCCTGCGCACTCTCTACAACCTGTTCCGCGAGGAGCCCTTCAGCGTCGCGGCAACCATCCGCAGAGAGCGGATCGAACGCTGTCGCGTTGACCTGGCGTGTCGAGACCTGAGTAGCCGGCCTGTTCAGGCCATTGCGGCACGGTGGGGGTTTTCCAGCGCCACAGCCTTCGGTCGCGCCTTCCGCGAGGCGCACGGCATGTCCCCCACCGAATACCGCATGAATGCCCTGCACACGTAGGTGCACGGAGTGTCGAACGTGCCTGCACGTCATGCACACCGCCGCGCGTCACGTGGTCATAGGTTGAAGATCGCTGGAGGCAACCCCTCGAAGTGAGTGGTGCTGCTCCAGCGATCTCGGCCTGGGGGTTCAGCGCACGCCAGGGCGACGTCGTTCAAGCTGGATCAGCCCTGGGGGAACAGTGATGCACCATGTGCGTGGTGGCTTAGGACCGCGACGCTGTGCAGTCTCGTTCTGCAGAGGGCGTCTCGCGCTGCTGGTTGCTTGTTCGGCCACCCTGGGGCGTCCGTGTTCAATTGCTGTGCGGACTCAGGCGACAGAACTGTCGACCGGATAGACATTCCGGTTGTTCGACAACATCTGTCGATGCAGAGCCGCACGTTGCAGCGGCCCGGCGCTCTGGAGCGCCGGGACTTTCGGCGGTCGGGGCAGGCGGGCCGTTCCCAAGAACCGATCCGGCCCCAACCGCGACGAAGCCGCCGCCTTCGCGGAGAAGATGCCGGAAACCGCCGCCTCGACGCACTCGCTGACGCAGGCGGCACCTCACTCGCACGGGTCGACCGATGTGCCGAGCCATCAGCCCCCCATGCCTTCAGAGCAATTCGATCACCTTGAATTCGGGAGTCACCGCCTTGTCCGAGCACATCCATCCCACTCCGCTCGATCACATCTCCGTCACCGACGCCGCCGCCTGGCATCAGGTCGTCGCCGCCTCGATGGCCCACGACCTGCCGGGCGTACCGCCTCCCGGTCCCGAGCAGATCCACGCCCAGCTCACCAAGCCCACCCTGGACAGCCACCGGCTGACCTGGCTGGCCACCGGGGCGGACGGCGTCCCGGTCGGAGTCGCGGGCCTGCGGCTGTTCACCTCCCCGGGGAGGGATCACCTGGCCGAACTGGAACTCCACGTCGACCCCGCGCACCGGCGCCAGGGCACCGGCTCACGCCTGCTGTCGGCGGTCGTGGCGGCCTGCCGCACCGAGGACCGGCGCAGCCTGATCGTCGAAGCCCCGGCCGACAGCCCGGGCGAAGCCTTCTGCGAGAGGTGGAAGTTCCGCCTGGCGCTGGCCCTGGACCACCTGATCCTGCGCTTCGACGAGTTGGACGAGGACAAGGTTCACCGGCTCGGCGATGCTGAGCACCCCGGCTACCGGCTGACCGGTTGGACCGGCACGGTGCCCGACGACCTCGCCGCCGCCTTCGCCGCGGCCAAGAATGCGATGAACGACATGCCCGTCGGAGACCTGGACTACGGCAGCGTGGACTGGGACGCCGACCGCGTACGGGCCATGGCCCAGGTGATCGCCGGCCGCGGGGACACCCTGCTGACCATCGCCGCCGTCCACGACGACGGCACCATGGCCGGCTACACCGAGATCCTGCTCCCCCAGGGCGTACCGCCACGGGCCCAGCAATACGACACCGCGGTCGTGCCCGCACACCGGGGCCACGGTCTGGGGCTGTGGCTCAAGGCCGCCATGGTGCAGCGGCTGCGCGCCGAGCACCCCGGTGTCGTCGAGGTCGAGACCGACAACGCCGAGGACAACGTCCACATGCTCGCGGTCAACCGAGAGCTGGGCTTCCGCTCCTACCGGCGCACCCGCGAATTCCAACTCGACCTGCCGACGGCCTGATCCCTCCCGAGAAAACGAGCCTCCCCATGCGCAAGCTGACCTACTACATCGCCGCCACCCTCGACGGCTACATCGCCGGCCCCGACGGCCAGTACGGCTTCCTCCCCTTCGAAGGGGAGGAAGCCGCGGCGATCCTGGCCGAATTCCCCGAGACGATGCCCACCCCCGCGCGCCAGCCGTATGGCGTCGCCGACCGCGCCCCCGAACGGTTCGACACCGTCATCATGGGTCGCGGCACCTACGACCCGGGCTTCAAGGCGGGGCTCACCAGCCCGTACGCCCATCTGAAGCAGTACGTCGTCTCCCGTACGCTCACCAGCCCCGATCCGGCGATCACCGTCGTCGACGACAACCCCGCCGCACTGGTCCGCGAGCTCAAGAAGCAGGACGGCATGGGGATCTGGCTGTGCGGAGGCGGCAAACTGGCGGCCGCTCTGCGCGACGAGATCGACGAACTGATCATCAAGCGCCATCCGATCACCATCGGATCCGGCATCCCCCTGTTCGACGGCCCCTTCACCCCGACGAACTTCGCGCCGGTCGCCACGCGATCCTTCGACTCCGGTCTCACCATCACCACCTTCTCGAAGGCGCTGTCGTCAAAGGACGGCCGGAACTGACCTGACCGCCCCTCCGACACGCCTCCGACCCACGCACCCCACGCATACCTTCCGAGGAGCCGCCGTGAACGTCTCAGCCTCCACCCTCTCCCTGACCGTCGCCGACGTCGACGCCTCCCGTGACTTCCTCTGCACCCACCTCGGCTACGAAGTGGCCATGGCCCAGGACGGCTTCGCCTCCCTGACCCGCGAGGGCGCCGCCGTCGACATCGTCCTGCTCCGCAAGGGCACCGCGGTCCTCCCCGCCGAGCAGCGGGACCGGGACGCGGGCGGCCTGATCCTCGCGCTCACGGTCCCCGACCTCGATGCCGAGGAGGCCCGTCTGCGCGCGGCGGGCGCCCCCATCACCATGCCGCTGCGCGAAGAGCCCTGGGGCGAGCGCCTGTTCCAGCTGACCGACCCCAACGGGGTCGTCGTCCAGCTCGTCGAATGGGCCGTCCCCGCCCACCCCGCCGACCCGGACGAGGACACCGCCCTTCACGTACTCACTCCGTCGACCGAGAGCGTCACCGTCTCCCCGAACGCCACCATGACCGGCCTGGCGGCCCCCAGCCGCGGCAGCGCCGAACTCAGCACCTGGACGGTCGCGATGGACGCCGGTGCGACCGGCCCCGAGCACTCCATCAGCCGTGAACAGGTCTGGACGGTCACCGCGGGCGCCCTGGAGGTGACCTGCGACGGCCGTACCGAGAAGGTCTCGGCCGGCCAGACCCTGATTCTGCCGGCCGACCTGGTCCGCCGGATCCACGCGCCCGCGCGGGCCGAGGTCCACGTCTCGATGCGTTCCGACGGGGTCGCCTCCGTTCCCGGCACCGAGGGCACGCGCGAACTGCCCTGGGCCCAGTAGCTCAAGAGAGATGGTTGATCGCCCCCACGGCCGCGCTGACTACGGGCGTTAAGGGCAAGGAGGAGTACTCCTTCCTCGCCACTCTCAACGCGTAGCGCACCGGGGGCAAGACCCGGGTCGTGCCTCAGGATGGTCGGCCCGGCCAAGAAACTACGGAAATTGGAGATTCACGAAGTGCGTGTGCTGTTGTCGACGTATGGGTCACGCGGGGACGTCGAACCGCTGGTGGGACTCGCGGTGCGGTTGCGGGAACTCGGCGCCGAGGTGCGGGTGTGCGCGCCGCCGGACGAGGACTTCGCGGAGCGGCTGGCCGGGGTCGGCGTGTCCATGGTGGGCGTCGGGCAGTCGGCGCGCGCGCTGACGACCGCGGCGCCGCCACCGT
Organism: Streptomyces sp. NBC_01142; assembly: GCF_026341125.1. NCBI lineage: Bacteria > Bacillati > Actinomycetota > Actinomycetes > Kitasatosporales > Streptomycetaceae > Streptomyces > Streptomyces sp. NBC_01142. The sequence goes on along the minus strand of NZ_JAPEOR010000001.1, from coordinate 1,780,702 downwards.
CGAAGGGCAATCTGCCCCAGCGTGCGGCCGAATTGATTGCCAGTCAGTTCCAGGTGATACCCGCGGCGGCAGAGGGGTGCGACGTGCTGGTGGCGACGGGCGCGATGCCGGCTATCGCCGGGGCGCGGTCGGTGGCCGAGAAGCTGGGCATCGGCTACGTGTCCGTGATCTTCCAGCAGCTGACCCTGCCCTCGCCGCAGCGCCCGCCGCTGGCGTACCCGGGGCGGCCGTTCCCGCCGGAGGTGACCGACAACCGGGCACTGTGGGAGCTGGACGCCCAGAGCATCAATGCGCTGTTCGGTGAGGCGCTCAACACCAGCCGGGCGTCGATCGGCCTGCCCCCGGTGGACAACGTCCGCGACTACGCCTTCGGCGACCGGCCGTGGCTGGCGACGGACCCGGCGCTGGACCCGTGGCTGGAGACGCCGGATCTCGACGTCGTACAGACCGGCGCGTGGGTGGTGCCCGACGAGCGGCCGCTCCCGGCGGAGCTGGTGGCCTTCCTGGACGCCGGCGCGCCGCCCGTGTACGTGGGCTTCGGCAGCATGGCCGTGCGCGCAGGGGAGGAGGCGGCCCGGGTGGCCATCGAGGCGGTTCGCGCGAAGGGCCGCCGGGTACTCGTCGGGCGTGGCTGGGCGGATCTGGGCCTCATCGACGACCGGGACGACTGCTTCGCCGTCGGCGAGGTCAACCACCAGCAGTTGTTCGGACGGGTGGCTGCCGTCGTGCACCACGGTGGCGCGGGGACGACGACGACGGCCGCTCGGGCCGGCGCTCCCCAGGTGGTGGTGCCCCAGTTGGCGGACCAGCCGTACTGGGCCGGCCGGGTGGCCGAGCTCGGCATCGGCGCGGCACACGACGGTCCGACCCCGACCTTCGACTCCCTGTCGGCCGCCCTCAGGACGGCCCTGACACCGGAGACCAGCGCACGAGCGACCGCCGTGGCCGGCACGATCCGCACCGACGGGACAACGGTGGCCGCGAAGCTGCTGCTCGACGCGGTCAGCCAAGAAAGGCCGCCCATGACTGCGTGAACCACACCGGATTGTCAAGGCAGGACCAGTGCCCCGCGCCCGGCTGCACCGTCAACTCGGCATCCCCGAAGAGACGGCGCACGCCGCGGCAGCAGCCCGACATCCCTACGCACCCGGCGATCAACAGCGCCGGCATCCAGGATCATTCTGTGAGGAGGTCTCACTGAATACCGGTACCTCCGGCCGCCAACGGCTCACGTGCAGAACAAGGGCTGGATGGACCCGGATGCCGGATGGGAGATCCTGCTGGGCACCACAGGTCAGGCTCTGAACCTCGAAGCTGTGGAGATGTGGATCGAGTAGTTCTCGCCTGAGACTCCTTCAGGGCTCCTGCCTCCCCACTCAATTTGCGGAGCAGGGGCTCTGAATGTTTCTCGTCCCGGGCTGCGCCAAGAGCACGTGCCCTCCAGCCACCGTCGGCCCCTCCCGCTCCCACTACGGGTCTCGTATCGCGCGCAGCGCCGCAGCCTGCCCGTAGACGAGGTGACCGGCATCGGCCCCGCTGGCCGGCGGGGCCCGGCATCCGCCACCAGGAATCGGACTGCACCGTCACGGAACGTCACGGCCGGATGCGACTGGCGAAATGCGCCGACAGGGTGCGGTCGGCCTCCCCCCTTCGGGAAGGCAGCGCCTCCGCAACGGAACACCACTCCGTCCGGAGACAATCACCGCTGATGATGCTCCGTCAGAACACGTCCCGGTCGGGCGTCAGACGTGCGTCACGCGCGTCGAACATGCGTCAAGATATCGCCCGTAACGCACACCTACCGAACTCGCAGGTCAGGCGCCCTTGTCAGCCGGCTCCAGAATCGCCACGCACTCCACATGCTGCGTCATCGGGAACAGGTCGAACGCCCGCAGCGTCCGCACCCGGTAGCCGTTCTCCCCGAAGTACGCCAAGTCCCGCGCCAGCGCCGCCGGGTCGCAGGCCACGTACGCGATGCGCCGTGCGCCCAAGCCCGCCAGGTGCTTCACCGTCTGCTTGCCCGCCCCCGCGCGCGGCGGGTCCAGCACGATCAGGTCCGCTTCGGTGATCTTCGTGCGCGGCAGTACCTGCTCGACCTTGCCGTGCTCGATGCGCACGCGCTCCAGGTCCTGGAGGTTGTGCCGGGCGTCCTCGACCGCGCGCTTGGTGGACTCGATGCCGAGCACCGCGCCGTTCTCGCCGATCCGTTCCGCGATCGCGCCTGCGAACAGGCCCACACCGCAGTACAGGTCGAGCGCCGTCTCGCCCTTGCGCGGCATCAGACCCTGCATCACGGCCTTGACCAGGGTGTCGGCGGCCTGCGGGTGTACCTGCCAGAAGCCGCCCATGCCGACGCGGTACGTGCGCTCGTCCGCGCGCTCCCGTACGAAGGCGCGGCCGTGCACCCGGTGCACTCCGCCGTCGCGCTCGTCGACCCGGAGCACCGAGACCGGCTTGTCCAGCTCCACCAGCGGGAGCCGGCCGCCGGGGCGCGGGGTGAGGATGACCTGCCGGTCGTTCGATCCGGTCGCCGCGATCGCCTCGACCGTGGCCATCTGCGGCCAGTCCTGCTTCTCGATGCCGAGTTCGGTGACCCCCGGGGCGGCGATCATGCAGTGGTCGATCGGCTGGACGTCGTGCGAGCGGTGCTTGCGCAGCCCCGCGCGGCCCTCCGTGTCGATCGCGTACTGCACACGCGTGCGCCAGGCCGGTACTTCGCCCTGCGGCAGCTTGTCGCCGGCGGCGGGCATGACCGTGCCGTCCCAGCCGGCCTCCTCAGGAGTGAGGCCCGCGAGCCGCTGCAGCTGCTCGGCGATCACCTCGCCCTTGAGCCGTCGCTGGGCGCCGGGCTTGGCGTGCTGCCAGTCGCAGCCGCCGCAGTTACCGGGGCCGGAGTAGGGGCAGGGGGCCTCGACGCGGTCCTTGGAGGCCTCGAGGATCCGTACCGCGTCGGCGCGCAGAAAGCGGGAGCCCTCCTCGCCCTCGGTGATGCGGGCCACGATCTTCTCGCCGGGCAGCGTGTGCCGTACGAACAGCACGCGCCCCTCCTCGGTACGGGCGATGCAGTGGCCGCCGTGCGCGACGGGCCCGACCTCGACCTCGTACTCCTCCCCGACCAGCGAAGACTCAGATGCGTTCTGCATGGTGGGGTGACTCCAGAAGATCAAGGGAAAACGGCCGGACAACAACCCACCACTCTACGTGGGTGTTGCCCGGCCGCTCACCAACAGGCACGTGGGGCCTCACACAGGCATGTGGGGCCTCAGCTCTTCCCGCTGGGCTCCTTGGGACGCCGGTCCACGGGACCGCGCCGGACCGAGCCCGGAGCGTTCCATTCCTGGCGCTTCCTGGCCCGCTTCTTCGCGGCCTCCGAGGACACCAGCTGGTACGGCACCGAGGTCACCATCACTCCCGGTGTGAACAGCAGCCGGCCCTTGAGGCGCAGCGCGCTCTGGTTGTGCAGCAGATGCTCGTACCAGTGGCCCACCACGTACTCGGGGATGACGACGCTGACCACGTCCCGCGGGCTCTCGCGCCGCAGTCCCCTGACGTACTCGATGATCGGCCTGGTGATCTCGCGGTACGGGGAGTCGAGGACCTTCAGCGGCACATTGATGCCGCGCCGGTCCCACTCCGCCTGCAGCGCCTTGGTCTCGGCGGCGTCCACGCTGATGCTGAGCGCCTCGAGTTTGTCGACGCGCATCAGCTTGGCGTAGGCGAGGGCACGCAGGGTCGGCCGGTGGATCTTGGAGACCAGCACGATCGCGTGCACACGTGAGGGGCGCACGGTGTCGTCGCTCGGCTCGTCCGGAGCCGCGATCTCCTCCGACACCCGGTCGTAGTGCCTGCGGATCGCGGACATCGTCCCGTAGAAGATCACCATGCCCAGCAGCGCCACCCAGGCGCCGTGCGTGAACTTGGTGGCGAGTACGACGACGAGCACCAGGCCGGTGAAGAAGGCTCCGAAGGTGTTGATCGCGCGGGAGCGGATCATGTGGCGGCGCTTGGCAGCGTCCTTCTCGGTCTTCAGATGGCGGTTCCAGTGCCGCACCATGCCGGTCTGGCTGAGCGTGAAGGAGACGAAGACACCGACGATGTACAGCTGGATCAGCTTGGTGGAGTCGGCGCCGTAGACCCAGACCAGCAGGATGGCGGCGCCGGCCAGCAGCACGATGCCGTTGGAGAAGGCGAGCCGGTCGCCGCGGGTGTGCAGCTGGCGCGGCAGGTAGCGGTCCTGCGCGAGGATCGAACCGAGCAGCGGGAAGCCGTTGTACGCCGTGTTGGCGGCCAGGAACAGCACCAGCGCGGTGGCGGCGGCGAGCACGATGAAGAAGAACGTCCCGTCACCGAAGACGGCGGCAGCCACCTGGGAGATCACCGGGTCCTGGACATAGTCGTCGCCCACCGGGGTGCCGTTCTGGAGCAGATCGTGCGCCGGCTGCTCGGCCATCTTCACATCGGTGGCCATGGCCAGGCCGATGATGCCGCAGAACATGGTGACGGCGAGGCCGCCCATCAGCAGCAGCGTGGTCGCGGCGTTCTTGCTCTTCGGCTTGCGGAAGGCCGGGACGCCGTTGCTGATCGCCTCGACACCCGTCAGGGCCGCACAGCCGGAGGAGAAGGCCCGCAGCAGCAGGAAGAGCAGGGCGAAGCCTGCCAGGCCCTCCTGCTCCGCCTTGATGGTGAAGTCGGCGGTCGGTGCCTTCATCGTGTCGTCGAGGACGAGGCCCTTGTAGGCACCCCAGGCGATCATGATGAACACGCCCGCGACGAAGACGTATGTCGGGATGGCGAAGAGCTTGCCCGACTCCTTCACGCCGCGCAGGTTCATCAGCGTCAGGAGCACGATTATCCCGATGGCGCAGAGAACCTTGTGCTCGACGACGAAGGGGATCGCGGAGCCGAGGTTCTCCACTCCGGAGGAGATCGACACGGCCACCGTGAGGACGTAGTCGACCAGCAGGGCGCTGGCGACGGTGAGACCGGCCCTGGGCCCGAGGTTGGTGTTGGCGACCTCGTAGTCGCCGCCACCGCTCGGGTAGGCGTGCACGTTCTGCCGGTAGGAGGCGACCACGGTGAACATCAGCACCACGACGGCAACCGCGATCCACGGGCTGAAGTGATAGGCCGACACACCCGCGATGGAGAGCACCAGAAGGACTTCACCCGGCGCGTACGCCACCGAGGAGAGCGGGTCGGAGGCAAAGACGGGGAGGGCGATGCGCTTGGGGAGGAGCGTTTCCCCCAGTCGGTCGCTGCGCAGCGCCCGCCCGATCAGGATCCGTTTGGGCACGTCGGTCAGTTTGGGCACGCAGAGGATCGTAAGCGTTCGGAATCGGCCAGGCCCACCCACCACCCCCCTTCCTGCGCGGAATCTCCCGCTCCCGTCACGCAGGGGTCCCGGGGCGGACCGCGTGTGTGTAGCTTGGGCAGCGGTCTGAGACCCTGTTAAGCCTGAGCAAAGACCATTGACAGCCGGAAGGACGGTCGTGCACATCGTCATCATGGGATGCGGGCGAGTGGGAGCCGCTCTCGCGCAGACCCTGGAGCAGCAGGGGCACACGGTCGCCGTCGTCGACCAGGACCCCACGGCCTTCCGCCGCTTGGGCTCCGGGTTCGGCGGCCGCCGCGTCACCGGGGTCGGTTTCGACCAGGACACGCTGCGCGAAGCCGGGATCGAGGATGCCGGCGCCTTCGCCGCGGTCAGCAGCGGCGACAACTCCAACATCATCGCCGCCCGGGTGGCGCGCGAGATGTTCGGCATCGAGAATGTCGCGGCCCGGATCTACGACCCGCGGCGCGCCGAGGTGTACCAGCGCCTGGGCATCCCAACCGTCGCCACGGTCCGCTGGACCGCCGACCAGATGCTCCGGCGGCTGCTGCCGTCCGGCTCGGAGCCGCTGTGGCGCGATCCGAGCGGCGGCGTACAGCTTGCCGAAGTACACACCGCGGCCTCCTGGATCGGTCACAAAGTCAGCACCCTCCAGGAGGAGACCGGCGTGCGCGTCGCCTTCCTCACCCGGCTGGGCGAAGCGGTGCTGCCGACGTCGCAGACCGTGCTGCAGGAGGGCGATCTCGTCCACGTGATGATGCGTACGGACGAGATCGAGAAGGTCGAGGCGGCCTTCGCCGAGGGCCCTGAGGAGGGCGGTCACTGATGCGGGTCGCTATTGCGGGCGCCGGCGCGGTGGGCCGTTCCATCGCGGCCGAGCTGCTGGAGAACGGGCACGAGGTGCTCCTGGTCGACAAGGCGCCGACCGCCATCTCGGTGGAGCGGGTGCCACAGGCCGAGTGGCTGCTGGCGGACGCGTGCGAGATCACTTCGCTGGACGAGGCGGCGCTGCAGCGCTGCAACGTCGTGATCGCGGCAACCGGTGACGACAAGGTCAATCTGGTCGTCTCGCTGCTCGCGAAGACCGAGTACGGGGTGCCGCGGGTGGTGGCCCGGGTCAACAACCCCAAGAACGAATGGCTCTTCAACGAGTCGTGGGGCGTCGATGTGGCGGTCTCCACCCCGCGTCTGATGTCGGCGCTGGTGGAGGAGGCGGTGAGCGTCGGCGATCTCGTACGGCTGCTCCGCTTCAGTCACGGCGACGCGAACCTGGTCGAGCTGACGCTGCCCCCGGAGTCGGCGCTGGCCGGCACCTCGGTCGGCGATGTGGCGTGGCCGGAGGACACCACGCTGGTCACGATCATCCGCGGTTCACGGGTGCTGACGCCGAGCTCCGAGGAGACGCTGGAGGCGGGCGACGAGCTGCTGTTCGTCGCTGCCCAGGCCCGCGAGGAGCAGCTGGAGGACCTGCTCTCGGTCCGCCGCGAGGAGGAGCCCTCGAGCTGACGCTCGGGAGACGTACGCGAGGGGCCCAGGACCGCATGCGGTCCTGGGCCCCTCGCGTACGTGGTGCTTACCCCTCGCTCCGCCGGGCGGCCGCCTCGCGCTCCTTCTCGGCGCGCTCCTCGGCCTCCATCTCGGCGAAGACATCGATGGGCGGCGGCGCCTTCGCCAGGAACACCCAGGTCAGGTACACCGCGAGCAGGAACGGCGGGATCTTCAGCGCCACCAGCACCCAGCCGAGCTGAGCGGTGTCGGCCCACCAGTAGAGCGGGAAAAGGATCGCGCACTTGGCGAGCAGGATCAGGCCCCAGGCCCAGCTGGCCTTGGCGTAGGCCTTCTTCCTGCCGGGGTTACGCGTCCGCCAGGAGAGGTTCTCCTTGAAGACCGGACCGAGGATCAGGCCGATCAGCGGGACGCCCGCGATCGTCGTCACGATGTACGCGAGGGCCAGGCCGAGGGTGTAGATCATGCCCGGCAGATAGAAGTCCTTGGCGTTGCCGGTCATCATCGCGAAGACGACGCCGAAGGCCACCCCGAAGACGCCACTGAAGGCGTGCTTGACGGTGTCCCTGCGGATCAACCGGACCGCGACGAGCAGCACCGAGACCGCCAGGGCCGCGACGGCCGCGATATGGAGGTCCTTGTTGATCGTGAAGATCGTGACGAAGAGCAGTCCGGGCAGGACCGTCTCCACCATGCCGCGCACGCCGCCGAAGGCTTCGAACAGCGCAGCCTCCGTGACGGCTTTGGCGTCGTGGCTGTCCGGCTGCTGCTGGTCGTTCGTCGTGGTGGTCGGCTTGTCGAGAGACGTCACCGGCTACTCCTGTCCGAGCGGTCGGAGTTCGTATTTGGGATTGAACAGCACACGGCGGCCGTGGCTCATGGATATCCGGCCCGAGGCTATGAGCCTGCGGCCCGGTTCGATGCCCACTATGGAGCGCCGGCCGAGCCAGACGACGTCCAGCGGGGCCGTACCGTCGAAGAGCTCCGCCTCCAGCGCGGGCACGCCCGCGCGCGGACGCAGGGTGACCGTGCGCAAAGTACCAGTCACCCTTACTATCTGGCGGTCACTGCACTCGGCAATGCGGATACACCCCGATGCCTCCGCATCCTCCTGGAGCTCCTCGGACTCGAGGTCCTCCTGGGAGGTGGACAGCCGGTCGAGCATACGGCGGAAGCGGCCGGCGGGCTTTGCCGACTTGTCCGGCTTCTCGGAACGGGGTACAGCGCTCATACCGAAAGCGTACCGGCCACCACCCGTACCGGATCAACGTTCGAAGCGGTATCCCATGCCGGGCTCCGTGACGAAGTGCTTGGGGTGCGAGGGATCGGCCTCCAGCTTGCGGCGCAGCTGGGCCATGTAGACCCGCAGATAGTTGGTCTCCGTGCCGTAGGAGGGCCCCCAGACCTCCTGAAGCAGCTGCTTCTGGCTGACCAGCCGGCCGGTGTTGCGTACGAGAACCTCCAGCAGATGCCACTCGGTCGGGGTAAGGCGTACGTCACGTCCGTCCCGGTGCACCTTTTTCGCCGCGAGATCGACGGTGAAGCCCTCGGTCTCGACCATCACGACGTCGTCCTCACCGCCGCCGAGCGGCTCGGCCCGGCGGACCGCGGCGCGCAGCCGGGCCAGCAGCTCGTCCATGCCGAAGGGCTTGGTCACGTAGTCGTCGGCTCCGGCGTCGAGCGCCTCGACCTTCTCGTCGGAGGTGTGGCGGGCGGAGAGCACCAGGATCGGGACGCGGGTCCAGCCGCGCAGCCCCTTGATCACCTCGACACCGTCCATGTCGGGCAGACCGAGGTCGAGAACGATGACGTCGGGGTGCCGGGCCGCGGCCAGCTGGAGCGCGGTCGCACCGTCGGGGGCCGCGTCCACCTCGTACTTGCGCGCCTTCAGGTTGATCACGAGGGCGCGCACGATCTGCGGCTCGTCGTCGACCACGAGCACCCGGGTCATTGCGGGCCTGCCTTTCTGTACTGATGCCACTGCTGATGTCGCTGCCGATGTCGCCGATGGTGCCGTCGTCCCGGTCATGAGGTGACCCGGGCAGGAAGGTCGGGGCTGACCGGAGCGTGTCCGGGCGCCACGTTGAGCGTGAGGACCATGGTCATGCCGCCGCCGGGGGTGTCCTCGGCGGTGAGGGTGCCGCCCATGGCTTCCACGAAGCCGCGCGCGACCGCGAGGCCGAGGCCGACTCCGGCGCCGCGTGGAGCGTCACCGTAGCGCTGGAACGGTTCAAAAATCCGTTCCTTCACGTCATCGGGCACTCCGGGGCCACGGTCCACGACCCGTAGCTCGACGCGCTCGCCGAGCGCGCTCGCGGCCACGGTGACGGGTGTCGCGTCCGGGCTGTACTTGACGGCGTTCTCGACGATGTTGGCCACCGCCCGCTCCAGCAGGCCCCGGTCGACGGCCACCATGGGCAGCGTCTCGGGAATGTCCAGCCCGACGCTGTCGTCCGGTACGCCGACGAGCGCCATCGGGACCACCTCGTCGAGGTCGGTCTCACGGATCAGCGGGGTGACGGTGCCCGTCTGCAGCCGGGACATGTCGAGGAGGTTCCCGACGAGATGGGCGAGGCGGTCGGCGCCGTTCTCGATCCCTTCGAGCAGTTCGGCCTCGTCCTCCTCGGACCAGGCGACGTCGTCGGACCTGAGCGAGGAGACGGCGGCCTTGATGGCGGCCAGCGGGGTACGCAGATCATGGCTGACGGCGGCGAGCAGTGCCGTACGGATGCGATTGCCCTCGGCGAGCCTGCGGGCCTCCTCCGCCTGCCCGACCAGCCGCTGACGGTCGAGTACGACGGCGGCCTGGGCGGCGAAGGCGGCCAGCACCCGGCGGTCCTCGGCGGGCAGGACACGGCCGGAGAGGGCCAGCGCCATGTCGTCGCCGACCGGCATGTCCACGTCCGCGTCCTCGGGGCGGGTCACGGAGCTGGGGCCGACGCTGCCCGCGCAGGTCCAGGGCTCGACATCGCTCTGCCGCTCCAGCAGCGCCACGGACTCCATGGCGAACGTCTCGCGGACCCGCTCCAGCAGGGCGTCCAGCGTGGTCTCGCCGCGCAGCACGCTGCCGGCCAGGAAGGAGAGGATCTCGGACTCGGCGCGCAGCCGGGCGGCCTGGTGGGTGCGGCGGGCGGCCAGGTCCACGACAGAGGCCACCGACATGGCCACGCCGAAGAAGACCGTGATCGCGACGATGTTCTTGGGGTCGGAGATCGTGAACTGGTGCAGCGGCGGCGCGAAGTAGTAGTTCAGGAGGAGGGAACCGAAGGCGGCGGAGGCCAGGGACGGAAGCAGTCCGCCGAGCAGGGCCGAAGCGACGGTCAGCGACAGGAACAGCAGCATGTCGTTGGCCAGGCCGAGATCCGCGTCGACGTGGGTGAGCAGCAGCGCCAGCAGTACGGGCCCGGCGACGCCGACCAGCCAGCCGGCGACGATCCGGGAGCGGCCGAGGCGGGCGCCACGGGCGACGGGCAGTCCCCGGCCCTTGCCCGCCTCGTCGTGCGTGACGATGTGGACGTCGAGGTCCGGCCCGGAGTCGCGGGCGACGGTCGCGCCGACGCCGGGGCCGAAGATGTACTGCCAGGTCTTGCGGCGGCTGGAGCCGAGCACGATCTGGGTGGCGTTGACGCCGCGCGCGAATTCCAGCAGGGACGCCGGAACGTCGTCGCCTATGACGTGGTGGAAGGTGCCTCCGAGGTCCTCGACCAGGGTGCGCTGGACCGCCAGCTCCTTGGGCGACGCGGAGGTCAGTCCGTCGCTGCGGGCGATGTAGACGGCGAGGATCTCGCTGCCGGAGCCCTTGGCGGCCATCCGGGAGGCGCGGCGGATGAGAGTGCGGCCCTCGGGTCCGCCGGTGAGGCCGACGACAATGCGCTCACGGGCCTGCCAGGTGGAGCGGATGTTGTGCTCGCCGCGGTACTGCTGGAGGTATTCGTCGACCCGGTCGGCGACCCAGAGCAGGGCCAGCTCACGCAGGGCGGTGAGGTTTCCGGGGCGGAAGTAGTTGGACAGGGCCGCGTCGACCTTGTCGGACTTGTAGATGTTTCCGTGCGCCATCCGGCGGCGGAGCGCCTGGGGCGACATGTCGACCAGCTCGATCTGGTCCGCCCGGCGGACGACCTCGTCGGGGACGGTCTCCCGCTGGCGTACACCCGTGATCGAGTCGACCACGTCGCCGAGTGACTCGAGGTGCTGGATGTTGACCGTGGATATGACGTCGATGCCGGCCGCGAGCAGTTCCTCGATGTCCTGCCACCGCTTGGCGTTGCGCGAGCCGGGGACATTGGTGTGGGCGAGTTCGTCCACAAGAGCGACAGCGGGGCGGCGCTCGAGTACCGCGTCGATGTCCATTTCGGTGAAGACGGTGCCGCGGTAGGCGAGCTCGCGGCGCTGGATCTGCTCCAGGCCGTGCAGCATCACTTCGGTGCGGGTGCGTCCGTGGTGCTCCACGAAGGCCACGACGCAGTCGGTGCCCCGCTCGACGCGGCGGTGCGCCTCGGAGAGCATCGCGTAGGTCTTGCCGACGCCGGGTGCCGCACCGAGGTAGATCCGAAGCTTGCCGCGTGCCATGGCCTCATTGTCTTTCAGAAAACAGCTGCAAATGCTCCGCCGACCATACGGCCAGCCTTTTCGACAAATCGGACACGGTACGGCCGTCAGCTGGGTATTGACGCGATTCTGATGCCCGTCGGAACGGGGCCGGGCGGGCCGCCCGGCCCTCATCCGTACGGGAGTACACCGACGCACTGGGCGACACCGATGCGTCCCGCAGTGGCCCGGAACCCCGGAACCACCACGGGCCGCAGCCCGGTCGGCGGTACGTCAGCCCTTCGCGACGAGCTCCTTGAGTGCGATGTTGAGCTGGAGGACGTTGACCCGGGGTTCGCCGATGAAGCCGAGGATCCGGTCGTCGGTGTTGTCCTTGACGAGCTTGTCGACCTGCTTGACGTCGAGGTGGTTCTTCTCGGCGACCCGGTGGACCTGGAGCTTGGCGTACTGCGGGGAGATGTGGGGGTCCAGGCCGGAGCCGGAGGAGGTGACGGCGTCGGCCGGCACGTCCGAGGGCTTGGGTGTGTAGCCGTTGGCCTTGTTGTCCTGGACGACGGCGGCCTTGGCGTCGGTGACCCACTGGATCAGCTCTTTGTTGTCGCCGGACCGGTTGGTCGCGCCGGACAGGATCAGCGAGTACTGGGTGTTGACGCTGTTGGAGCCCAGGCCGTTGGACGGGCGCGGCTGGAACCACTTCAGGTCCGGGCGGGCGGCCTCCTCCGCGTCGTCGGGGTTCTTCTTCGGCAGGTTGTAGGTCTGGCCGATGAGTTCGGAGCCGACGACCTTGCCCCCGGACTTGATCTCGGAGCCGTTGGCCTTGTCGTTGAACAGGGCCTGTGCAACGCCGGTGACGGCCAGCGGGTAGATCACGCCGCAGATCAGGGTCAGGACGAGGAGGGCGCGCAGCCCGGCCCCGATGAGCCGTGCGGTGCTTCCTACGGAGTTGTTCATGGCGATCAGCCGATTCCGGGGATGAGGGAGATGAGCAGGTCGATGAGCTTGATGCCGATGAACGGGGCGATCAGGCCGCCGAGCCCGTAGATCCCCAGGTTGCGGCGGAGCATCTTGTCGGCGCTGGTCGGCCGGTAGCGCACGCCCTTGAGGGCGAGCGGCACCAGCGCGATGATGATCAGCGCGTTGAAGATGACCGCCGAGAGGATCGCGGACTGGGGCGAGGACAGGTTCATGATGTTGAGCTTGTCCAGGCCCGGGTGGACGACGGCGAACATCGCGGGGATGATCGCGAAGTACTTCGCCACGTCGTTGGCGATCGAGAAGGTCGTGAGCGCACCCCTGGTGATCAGGAGTTGCTTGCCGATCTCGACGATCTCGATGAGCTTGGTCGGGTTGGAGTCCAGGTCCACCATGTTCCCGGCCTCCTTGGCGGCCGAGGTGCCGGTGTTCATGGCCACGCCGACGTCCGCCTGGGCGAGCGCGGGTGCGTCGTTGGTGCCGTCGCCGGTCATCGCGACGAGCTTGCCGCCGGCCTGCTCGCGTTTGATCAGCGCCATCTTGTCCTCGGGGGTGGCCTCGGCAAGGAAGTCGTCCACGCCGGCCTCCTGCGCGATGGCACGCGCGGTCAGCGGGTTGTCACCCGTGATCATGACCGTCTTGATGCCCATGCGGCGCAGCTCGTCGAACCGCTCCCGCATGCCGTCCTTGACGACGTCCTTGAGGTGGATGACCCCCAGGACCCGGGCGCCCTTGTCGTCCTCGACCGCGACGAGCAGCGGCGTGCCGCCGGCCTGGGAAATCCGGTCGGTGAGCGTCTGCGCGTCCGGGGAGACACTGCCGCCCCGCTCCTTCACCCAGGCCACGACCGATCCGGTCGCGCCCTTGCGTACCTTGCGCCCGGCGCCGTTTTCGACCAGGTCGACGCCCGACATGCGGGTCTGGGCGGTGAAGGGTACCCAGTCGGCGCCCTCGAGCTCGCCCTGGTGGCGCTCGCGCAGGCCGTACTTCTCCTTCGCCAGGACGACGATCGAGCGGCCCTCGGGTGTTTCGTCGGCGAGTGAGGAGAGCTGGGCGGCGTCCGCCAGTGCGGCCTCGGTGGTGCCCTTGACCGGGACGAACTCGGCGGCCTGGCGGTTGCCGAGGGTGATCGTGCCGGTCTTGTCGAGCAGCAGCGTCGACACATCGCCCGCCGCCTCGACCGCACGACCGGACATCGCCAGGACGTTGCGCTGCACGAGCCGGTCCATTCCGGCGATCCCGATCGCGGACAGCAGCGCCCCGATGGTGGTCGGGATCAGACAGACCAGCAGAGCGGTCAGCACGATCATCGACTGCTCGGCCTTGGCGTAGATCGCGAACGGCTGCAGCGTGACGACCGCCAGCAGGAAGACGATCGTGAGCGACGCGAGCAGGATGTTCAGCGCGATCTCGTTCGGCGTCTTCTGCCGGGCCGCGCCCTCGACCAGAGCGATCATGCGGTCGATGAACGTCTCGCCCGGCTTCGTCGTGATCTTGACGACGATCCGGTCGGAGAGGACCTTCGTACCGCCGGTGACCGCGCTGCGGTCACCGCCCGACTCACGGATCACCGGAGCGGACTCACCGGTGATGGCCGACTCGTCGACCGACGCCACACCTTCGACGACGTCACCGTCGCCGGGGATGATGTCGCCCGCCTCACAGACCACCAGATCACCGATGCGCAGCTCGGTGCCCGGCACCCGCTCCTCGGTCGCGCCGGCCATGCGGCGCGCGACGGTGTCGGTCTTCGCCTTGCGCAGGGTGTCGGCCTGGGCCTTGCCGCGGCCCTCGGCCACCGCCTCCGCCAGGTTGGCGAAGATCGTGGTCAGCCACAGCCAGCCGGCTATCGCCCAGCCGAACCAGTCCGTCGGGTCCTTCAGCGCCAGCACGGTGGTGACGACCGAGCCGATCAGGACCACGAACATCACAGGCGACTTGACCATCACCCGCGGGTCGAGCTTGCGCATCGCGTCCGGGAAGGACTTCAGCAGCTGCCTGGGGTCGAACAGCCCCCCGCCCACACGTGCACTGTCGGGTTTGTGACCGGTGGGCACGTCGCTGTGCGGCGCCCGGGTCGAAGTGGCGGTGGACATGGAGCCGGGCTCCTCGAGCTTCTTGATGTCGGGACTCATGACGCGAGCCCTTCGGCGAGCGGACCCAGCGCCAGGGCCGGGAAGTAGGTCAGACCGGTGATGATCAGGATCGTGCCGACCAGCAGCCCGGTGAACAGCGGCTTCTCCGTGCGCAGGGTGCCCGCAGTGGCCGGGACGGGCTTCTGCTCGGCGAGCGAGCCGGCCAGCGCCAGGACGAACACCATCGGGAGGAACCGGCCGAGCAGCATCGCCAGACCGATGGTGGTGTTGAACCACTGCGTGTCCGCGTTCAGACCCGCGAACGCCGAGCCGTTGTTGTTGGCACCCGAGGTGTAGGCGTACAGGATCTCGGAGAAGCCGTGCGCCCCCGAGTTGGTCATCGACGTGACGGGAGTGGGCAGCGCCATCGCCGCGGCCGTGAAGCAGAGCACCAGCGCCGGGGTGATGAGGATGTAGCAGGCCGCCAGCTTTATCTCGCGGGTGCCGATCTTCTTGCCCAGATACTCCGGGGTGCGGCCGACCATCAGGCCCGCGATGAACACCGCGATGATCGCCATGATCAGCATGCCGTAGAGGCCGGAGCCCACACCGCCGGGCGCGATCTCGCCGAGCTGCATGCCCAGCATGGTGATACCGCCGCCGAAGCCGGTGAACGAGGAGTGGAAGGAATTGACCGCACCCGTCGAGGTGAGCGTGGTGGCCACCGCGAAGATCGACGAGCCGCCGATCCCGAAGCGGGTCTCCTTGCCCTCCATCGCACCGCCGGCGATGTCGAACGCCGGGCCGCCGTGATGGAACTCGGTCCACATCATCAGCGCCGTGAGGCCGATCCAGATCGCGCCCATCGCGGCGAGGATCGCGTACCCCTGCCTGAGGGAGCCGACCATCTTGCCGAACGTGCGGGTCAGCGCGAACGGGATCAGCAGGATCAGGAAGATCTCGAAGAGGTTCGAGAGCGGGTTCGGGTTCTCGAAGGGGTGGGCGGAGTTGGCATTGAAGTAGCCGCCGCCGTTGGTGCCCAGCTCCTTGATGGCCTCCTGCGAGGCGACCGCGCCGCCGTTCCACTGCTGGGTGCCGCCCGTGAACTGGCCGACCTCGTGGATGCCGGCGAAGTTCTGGATCGCACCGCACGCGACCAGCACGATCGCCCCGATCACCGAGACCGGGATCAGGATCCGGACGGTACCGCGCACCAGGTCGGACCAGAAGTTGCCGAGCTCACCGGTGCGGGAGCGGGCAAAACCCCGTACCAGAGCCACCGCGACAGCGATACCGACGGCGGCCGACACGAAGTTCTGCACCGCAAGGCCGCCGGTCTGCACGACATGGCCCATGGCCTGCTCGCCGTAGTACGACTGCCAGTTGGTGTTGGCGACAAAGGACGCGGCGGTGTTGAACGCCTGGTCCGGGTCGATCGAGGAGAAGCCGAGCGAACCGGGCAGGCTGCCCTGCATCCGCTGCAGCACGTAGAGGAAGAGGACGCCGACTGCCGAGAAGGCAAGGACACCGCGCAGATAGGCGGGCCAGCGCATCTCGGCGTTCGGGTTGGCGCCAATGGCCCGGTAGATCCACTTCTCGACCCGCAGATGCCTGGTCGAGGAGTAGACACCGGCCATGTAGTCGCCCAGTGGACGGTACGCCAGGGCAAGCGCGGCTATCAGCGCAAGCAGCTGGAGCACGCCGGCGAGGACGGGACTCATCTGCTCAGAACCTCTCCGGGTACACAAGGGCCAGGACGAGGTAACCCAGCAGGGCGGCGGCCACGATCAGGCCGACGATGTTCTCGGCACTCACAGCTTTGCCACCCCCTTGGCGATGAGGGCCACCAGCGCGAAAACCGCGATCGTGGTGACAGCGAAGGCCATGTCGGCCATCGCGTACTCCTAGAAGAGGTTCGGATTCTCGGACCTCTAGAGGAAACCTCGCTCCAGCGACTTTCCCTCGCCCGTTGACGGCTCTCTTACGGCCATGGGCGCGCCCTTGACGGCTCTCTTACGGGAGGGATCTGACCTGCGAAAAGGCCAGTGGGCCGCACTCCCGTAAGGGAGTACGGCCCACCGGCCCGGTTGTTTCCGGCCGCGGCGTCAGCGCACCTCGGTGATCTCGGGGCCGCGCTGCAGCTGTCCCATGCCTCCGGAGAAGCGGGACCCTTCCTGCTCCTCCTGCTGGACGCCCTCGGGCACCATCTGCGCGTCGTCCGGCAGCTTGAGGACGATCGGGTCGCGCGGCGCCATCGGCCCCTCGCCCCGTACGACGACGGTGTCCCGGAAGATCTGCTCCAGCAGTCCGGCGGCCTCCGGCTGCACGGCGCCCTGCCCGGAGATCACTCCACGCAGGAACCAGCGCGGCCCGTCGATGCCGACGAAGCGCACCAGCTGCACACCGCCCGTGCCGTCCGGCAGCTGCACGGGCACCTGGGCCCGCAGCTCCCAGCCCAGCGGACCCTCGACCTCGTCGATGATGCCGCCCTGCTGGGTGATGCCGGAGGCGATCTCCTCGCGGACCTCGCCCCAGATGCCTTCCTTCTTGGGCGCCGCGAAGGCCTGCAGCTGTACGGCGCTGTCGCGCAGTACGACGGTGGCGGCGACGATCGCGTCACCGGCGACCTCGACGCGCAGCTCCATGCCCTCGACTCCGGGCACGAACAGACCGCCCAGATCGACCCGGCCCTCGCCAGGCTTGGACACCTCGGAGACGTCCCAGGGGCCGTCGGGCCGGGGCGCCGGCGGAAGGTTCACCCGGCGGGGCGAGCCCTCCTCGTCAGCCTCGGCTGCCTCGTCGGAGTACTGAGCGTCACGCTCGTCGACGACCTGCCCGGCCTCGCCCGCTGCGTCCGCCGCGTCCTCGGCGGAACCACTCTTCTTGCGACGTCCGAACACGTCACTGTCCTTCCCGGTCGGATACGACCGAAGCGTATCGATTCCCACCCGTAGAGCCGTCCACAGCGGCATGACCGCCGGTGGACCCGAAGCCCCCCTCGGCCCGCGCAGAGCCGGGAAGCTCCGCCACCTCGTGGAAGCGCACCTTCTCGACCTGCTGGACGACCAGTTGGGCAATCCGGTCGAACCGATCGAACCGCACAGTCTCGCGCGGGTCGAGATTGACCACGATCACCTTGATCTCCCCACGGTACCCGGCATCCACCGTCCCCGGGGCATTCACCAGGGCCACTCCGCACCGGGCGGCGAGGCCCGAGCGGGGGTGTACGAAGGCCGCGTACCCGTCGGGCAGCGCGATGGACACTCCGGTGGGCAGTACGACCCGCTCGCCGGGCGCGAGTTCGGCAGCCTCGCAGGTCACCAGATCGGCGCCGGCGTCGCCGGGGTGCGCGTACGACGGCAGCGGCACCTCGGGGTCCACGCGACGGATCAGCACATCGACAGGGTCACGCATCAGGGGTTCACCTCGAAGGCGCGGGCGCGCCTGATCTGGTCGGGGTCGGCCATGGCGGCCTGGATCTCCTCCGGGCGGCCGTTGTCGATGAAGTGGTCGACTTTGACCTCGATGAACAGGGCGTCGGCGCGGACGGCGACGGGTCCCTCGGGGCCGCCGATCCGGCCGACTGCATGGGAGTAGATCTTGCGTCCGGCGACCGCGGTGACCTTGGCCTGCAGATGCAGCACGGTGTCCACGGGCACGGGTCGTACGAAGTCGGTCTCCAGCCGTCCTGTCACCGCGATCACCCGCAGCAGCCAGTTCAGCGAGCCGAGTGTCTCGTCCAGCGCAGTGGCGAGCACACCGCCGTGGGCCAGGCCGGGCGCACCCTGGTGGGCGGGCTTGACGGTGAACTCGGCGGTGACGCGTACGCCTTCGCCGGCCCGCGCCTCCAGGTGCAGCCCATGGGGCTGTCCCCCGCCGCAGCCGAAACAGTGCTCGTAGTGCGCGCCGAGGAGCTCACCGGGGGCCGGGGCCTCGGGATGCCGTACCGGCGCTGCGGCATCGGCCGGAGGGGTCAGAGCCGCGGCCCTGGCGGCGGGTCTGGGGCTGGGGGTCGCCCCCCGGGAGTTCGCAGTACTCACAGGCGCAGACCTTACCCGCGCGGCTACCCGCAGGTCGCACCGTGCCAAGCTTGGTTTCATGCAGCCTTCCGCCCCGCAGTACGCAGAACGCCTGACCGCGCCCCGTTCCTGGTGGCTCATCGCCGCCCTCGCGGGTCTCTCCGGCGGCCTCATGCTGCTGCCGCTGGGGACGCTGCCGATGCTCGGCGGGCTGATCGCGGCGGCCGCGCTGGCGGCTGTCCTGGTGAGTTCGTACGGCTCCGCCCGCATCCGGGTGGTAGCCGGCTCGCTGGTGGCGGGTGACGCCAGGATCCCGGTGTCGGCGCTCGGTGAGCCCGAGGTTCTGGATGCGGAGGAGGCGCGGGCCTGGCGCTCGCACAAGGCCGATCCGCGCGCCTTCATGCTGCTGCGCAGCTATATTCCGACGGCTCTGCGGGTCGAGATCACAGATCCGGCGGACCCGACTCCGTATGTGTATCTGTCGACCCGGGACCCGAAGGCGCTCGCAGCTGCCCTCACGGCGATCCGCGCGGCCTGACAGCCCTGGACCGGCCGCCCTCGACGGCGGGGCGCCGCGTCAGTACCCCAGCTCTCTGTGGTCATGGCCGGCCGCGCCCGTGTCCAGGGGGTTCTCCGGCTGCTCCAGCGGCGGGAGCGGGGGCAGGGCGTCCCACGGGACCTGCCTGCTGCGCAGGTCCTTGCGGATGCGGTCCGCGACCCTTCTGGTGTCCCGGCGGTTCATCACCGCGCCGACGGCCGCGCCGACCAGGAACGGGATCAGGGTCGGCAGATTGCGGACCGTGCGCTTGATGATCTGCTGCCGCAGTTCGCGCTTGAGCTGGCCGCCGAGTGCGGCGTTGACCGTCACCGGCTTGGCCACGTCGATACCGCGCTCCTCCGACCAGGACGTCAGATACGCGGTGCTGCGGTCCATGAGATTGCCGGGCGGTCGTATCCCGTAGACCTCGTGGAGCTCGGCGACGAGCTTCAGCTCGATCGCGGCGACGCTGACGATCTCCGTGGCCAGCTCGGCCGGCATCGCGGGGGGCACGGGCAGCATCGCGGCAGCGCCGATCCCCGCACCCACCGTGGAGGTGGCGTTCGCCGCGCCCGCGACCAGCTTGTCGGCAAGCTGCTCGGGAGCGAGGCCGGGGAACTGCCTGCGCAGGGTCGCCAGATCGCGCACCGGTACGCGTGGTGCGTTCTCCATGATCCGGTCGGCGATGTGGGTGAGCGCCGCTCTGGCGCTCTCACCGCTCCACCGGATGCCCTTTCTGACGACGGCCAGGCCTGGGGTCCTGGTCGGGGACCCTGCCTGACCGACTCCGTCGAGCGAGGCCGGCAGGCCTCGCTCGCCGTCATCAACCGTGCCGTGGTGCAGCAGGGCGGCCGAGTGCTCGGCAGACGCCTTCGCGTCCGGTGCCGGGCCCGTACCGCCCTGGTGCGCCTCCGACGGCTCCTGACGCCGAAAACGCCGCTTCCTGGACGGTGTTTCGCCTGCCACGGCCGACTCGACCTTTCAGTCGCAGTCGCGGCAGATCGGCTGACCGTTCTTCTCGCGGGCCAGCTGGCTCCTGTGGTGCACCAGGAAGCAGCTCATGCAGGTGAACTCATCGGCCTGCCGGGGCAGCACACGAACGGACAGCTCCTCGTTGGAGAGGTCCGCTCCGGGCAGCTCCAGGCCTTCAGCCTGCTCGAATTCGTCGACGTCGACGGCCGAGGTCGTCTTGTCGTTCCGGCGGGCCTTCAGTTCCTCAAGGCTGTCCGAATCGACGTCGTCGTCGGTCTTGCGTGGGGTGTCGTAGTCCGTTGCCATGTCGCTCTCCCCCTCTGGGTATCTGCGGTGTCTCCAGCGCACGTAACGCGTGAGAGGCCGGACTTGTGCCCGACCCGAGGCGGAGATTTTGCCTCACATCAAGGTCTGTTACTCAATCGACACCCAACCGGACCCCTCAAGAGTGATCGAGTTGGATGGCGATCGGGACCGTACACGGTCCGAATGTCGCACTTCACGGGCGCCACCCCGTGTACTTCCCGTGATCTCGACCCCCGGAAACCCGGACTTTTCCCGGCTTTCCGGCAAGAGTCTTGATCACGGAGAGTAGATGGCCTGAAATTCGCCTCTGTGATCGATGCCACACGGGCCTCTCGGGTACGAGTCCCGAAAATTCCGCGTAAAGCGAACGGAGCGAATTTTTGTGATTCGCACCGCTCAGCATCTCAGACCGGGAGGGTGACACGCATCACGAGGCCGCCGCCCTCACGAGGCTCCGCGATGATACGGCCTCCGTGGGCCCGCGCCACCGATCGGGCGATCGAAAGGCCCAGGCCGACGCCCTTGTCACTGCCCGTCCGCTCCTGCCGCAGCCGCCTGAACGGCTCGAAGAGGTTGTCGATCTCGTATGCGGGAACCACTGGTCCTGTGTTCGAGACCACAAGGAGCGCCTGGCTCTGCTGGGTCTCCGTGCTGACATGCACCCACCCGCCTTCCGGGATGTTGTAGCGCACTGCGTTCTGCACCAGGTTCAGGGCGATCCGCTCCAGCAGGACGCCATTGCCCTGCACCACGGCCGGTGCCCGCTCCCCGCGGATCTCCACGCCCTTCGCCTCGGCCTCGCCGCGGGCCTGGTCGACGGCGCGCGTGGCGACCTCGGCCAGATCCACCGGCTTGCGCTCGACGATCTGGTTGTCGCTGCGGGCGAGCAGCAGCAGGCCCTCCACCAGCTGCTCGCTGCGCTCGTTGGTGGCCAGCAGGGTCTTGCCGAGCTGCTGGAGCTCCACGGGCGCCCCGGGATCGGAGAGGTGGACCTCCAGCAGCGTGCGGTTGATCGCGAGCGGCGTACGCAGCTCGTGCGAGGCGTTCGCGACGAACCGCTGCTGCGCGGTGAAGGCCCGCTCCAGACGGTCCAGCATCTCGTCGAAGGTGTCCGAGAGCTCCTTGAGCTCGTCGTCCGGACCGTCCAGCTCGATCCGCCGGGAGAGATCGGACCCGGCCACCTGGCGGGCGGTACGGGTGATCTTCCCGAGCGGCGAGAGGACCCGGCCCGCCATGGCGTAACCGAAGGCGAAGGCGATGATGCTGAGGCCGAGCAGCGCGAAGAGCGAGCGGCGCAGCAGATCGTCCAGCGCCATCTCGCGCTGATGCTGGAGGCAGGCGGTCACGTCCCGGGTGAACTCCGGGCCGGTCGCCTGCTGGGGCAGCTGACACCAGTCGGTGGTGGGCTGCACCTTGGCCGTGACGATCTCGAAGGGCAGCTCGCCGTTGGCACTGAGCGCCTGTGCGGTGAGCAGATAAATGATCGACAGCAGCAGGATGCCCGCGATCAGGAACATCCCGCCGTACAGCAGCGTGAGCCTTATCCGGATGGTCGGTCGCAGCCAGGGGCGGACCGGATCGCGCGGATCCCAGGTCGGTTTCGGTGGCGCCTCGGGGGGCGCCGGGGCAGCGGCCACCGGGTCAGATCCGGTAGCCGGAGCCGGGCACGGTGACGATCACCGGCGGCTCGCCGAGCTTGCGGCGCAGGGTCATCACCGTCACGCGGACGACATTGGTGAACGGGTCGGTGTTCTCGTCCCAGGCCTTCTCCAGGAGCTGCTCGGCCGAGACGACCGCGCCCTCGCTGCGCATCAGGACCTCCAGGACCGCGAACTCCTTGGGGGCGAGCTGGATCTCCTTGCCCTCGCGGAGGACCTCGCGGCGGTTGGGGTCGAGCTTGATGCCGGCGCGCTCCAGGACGGGCGGCAGCGGCACGGTCGTACGGCGGCCGAGTGCCCGCACCCGGGCGGTGAGCTCGCTGAACGCGAAGGGCTTGGGGAGGTAGTCGTCCGCGCCGAGCTCGAGCCCCTCCACGCGGTCGCTGACGTCGCCCGAGGCGGTCAGCATCAGCACCCGGGTCGGCATGCCCAGCTCGACGATCCTGCGGCAGACGTCGTCGCCGTGGACCAGGGGAAGGTCGCGGTCCAGCACGACCACGTCATAGTCGTTGACCCCGATACGTTCCAGCGCGGCGGCGCCGTCGTACACGACGTCGACGGCCATGGCCTCCCGGCGCAGTCCGGTGGCCACCGCATCGGCGAGCAGCTGCTCGTCCTCGACGACGAGTACGCGCACGTCGTGTTCCTTCCTGTGAGCCCGTCATCCGTGATCAGGGCAGGTCTGCAGCACTGGCTGTGCGCGTCCATCCTGCCCGTTACGCGCGTAAACCGGCTGTAAGGCGGAGGGGGCGGGGGGCCACCCCGGGAATTCATCTGATTCCCGGGCCACTTGAGGTTTCTCTGAGGGAAGGCGGGGGGAGGACGTCTGTACACCCGCGATCACGCCCTGTATGTGGCGCACCACGACCTGTTCCAGGGTTGATCGACTTCTCCCCTTGCCTGCGGCAGGGGGGACCCGAGGCACACCCCCGTGCCACCGACCCACGCCGAGGGGGCGCACATGGACGCTTTCACCGCAGGACTGCTGCAGCGCATAAAGGCCGCCGAGACCGACCTCACGCTGGCTCGTGAGACGGGCGACGACTTCCTGGCGGATGTCGAGCAGGCTGAGCTGGACGACCTGCACCGGCTGGCCGCCGAGCACGGTGTGCACGTCGGCGCCGTGTAGCTCCGGATCGTACGAGCAGGGCCCCGACGCCGCGGGACGGCGCCGGGGCTCGCTCATTTTGCGGATCTTGCCGCTTTGCGGATCGGTCATTCCGTGGATCGGTCCGTCACCGGGGCGCCGGAGCGGATGTCGACGGTCGACCGTGCTCCGGGTCGGGCTCAGTCGTGCCAGGCGCCGAACTCCTCGAGAAGGGCCTGCAGCGGCTCGAAGACACCCGGCGTCGCCGCGACCGTCAGGTCACCGTTCGCGGGCTCGCCGGGGCGGCCGCCCGTCAGCGCCCCCGCCTCACGGGCGATCAGGTCGCCCGCCGCGAGGTCCCAGGCGTGGAGTCCGCGCTCGTAGTAGCCGTCCAGCCGGCCCGCGGCGACGTCGCAGAGGTCGACGGCCGCCGAGCCGCTGCGCCGGATGTCGCGCAGACGTGGGATGAGCCGCTGGGCGACGTCCGCCTGGTGGGTGCGTACGGTCGCGACATAGTTGAAGCCGGTCGAGACCAGGGCCTGGTCCAGCGGGGGCGCGGGGCGGCAGTGGAGAGGCCGGTCGCCCGCATACGCGCCGCCGCCGAGCACCGCTCGGTAGGTCTCACGGCGCATCGGGGCCTCCACCACCCCCACGAGCGTCACGCCGTCCCGCTCGGCGGCGATGGAGACCGCCCAGGTCGGCAGACCGTACAGATAGTTGACGGTGCCGTCGAGCGGGTCGATGACCCAGCGGACGCCGCTGGTGCCGGCCGTGGAGGCGCCTTCCTCACCGAGAAGGCCGTCGTCGGGGCGGCGCTCGGCCAGGAAGGCGGTGATCAGCTTCTCCGCCGCGATGTCCATCTCGGTGACGACGTCGATGGGACTGGACTTGGTCGCGGCCACGCCCAGGTCGTCCGGCCGGCCGTCCCGCAGCAGCTCCCCGGCCCGGCGGGCCGCCTCCAGGGCGAGGGGGAGGAGTTCGGACGTCAGAGGGTCGGTCACAGGGTCTCCTGGCTGTACGGGCGGTGGGTACGGGCCTTCAGTACGGACTGTCGGCACCGGCGGCCGCGGGCTTGGGCGCCCGGGCCGGACAGCAGCCGACCGGGCAGAGGTCGTGGCTGGGGCCGAGCGCCCCGAGCACGCAGCGCTCGACGTGCACGTCCCGCTCGGCGGCCGCGCGCTCCAGGAGGAGGTCCCTGACCGCCGCGGCGAACCGCGGATCCGCGCCCACGGTGGCGGCACGCCGCACCGGCAGTCCGAGCTCCGCGGCCTTGGCCGTGGCCTCCGTGTCGAGGTCGTACAGGACCTCCATGTGGTCCGAGACGAAGCCGATGGGAACCATCACGACCGCGGGCGCGCCCGCGCCGTGCAGCTCCTCCAGGTGGTCACAGATGTCCGGCTCCAGCCACGGGATGTGGGAGGCGCCGCTGCGGGACTGGTAGACGAGCTCCCAGGGGTGCTCGAGGCCGGTCTGCTCGCGGACGGCGTCGGCGATCAGCCGGGCCACGTCCAGGTGCTCGCGGACGTACGCTCCGCCCTCTCCGTGCTCCCCGGCCGGGCCCGACGCGTCGGCCGCCGAGGTCGGAATGGAGTGCGTGGTGAAGGCCAGATGCGCCCCCGCCCGCACCTCGTCGGGCAGCTCCGCCAGGGACTTCAGGACGCCGTCGATCATGGGGCGCACGAAGCCGGGGTGGTTGAAGTAGTGCCGCAGCTTGTCCACGCGCGGCAGCTCGAGCCCCTCCGCCTCCAGCGTGGCCAGCGCCTCGGCGAGGTTCTCGCGGTACTGGCGGCAGCCCGAGTAGGAGGCGTACGCGCTGGTAGCGAGGACGGCGATGCGCCGGTGGCCGTCCGAGGTCATCTGGCGCAGTGTGCCGGTCAGATACGGAGCCCAGTTGCGGTTGCCCCAGTACACCGGCAGGTCCAGGCCGTGCTCGGCGAAGTCCTTGCGCAGGGCGTCGAGCAGCGCGCGGTTCTGGTCGTTGATGGGGCTGACGCCGCCGAACAGGAAGTAGTGCTGACCCACCTCCTTGAGCCGTTCCTTGGGGATGCCGCGGCCGCGCGTCACGTTCTCCAGGAACGGGACGACGTCGTCCGGGCCCTCGGGGCCGCCGAAGGACAGCAGCAACAGGGCGTCGTAGGGGGCGGGATCGCGCTGATCGGACATGGTTCAGATCCTGCCACCCTTCCCCCCGCCCGCGGCGCGGAGACCCCTGCTCCGGCAGCCCGTGCCGCGGCGTGAATATGCGGTGCGCCGCACACACGTCCGGCCGTAAGCTGTCCCAGCCAGTACATGCCTTACGGAGCCTGCCTCGAGACATCGCTCCAGTACGGAGCGTCTCTTGCCCAGCCCCTACAGAGCGATCTTCGCCGCCCCCGGCACCGCACGGTTCTCCGCCGCGGGCTTCCTCGGCCGGATGCCGCTGTCCATGATGGGCATCGGCATCGTGACCATGATTTCCCAGCTCACCGGGCGGTACGGCCTGGCCGGCGCGCTGGCGGCGACCCTCGCCCTGTCGGCGGCCGTCCTCGGCCCGCAGATATCCCGGCTCGTCGACCGGCACGGTCAGCGGCGCGTGCTGCGCCCGGCCACCCTGGTCTCGATGGCCGCCGTCGCGGGCCTGCTGATCTGCGCCCAGCAGTCCGCCCCCGACTGGACGCTCTTCGTCTTCACCGCGTGCGCCGGCAGCGTGCCGAGCGTGGGCGCGATGACCCGCGCCCGCTGGGCCGAGATCTACCAGGGCTCACCGCGCGAGCTGCACACCGCGTACGCGTTCGAGTCGATCGCCGACGAGGTGTGCTTCATCTTCGGCCCGATCATCTCCATCGGGCTCTCCACCATCCTGTTCCCGGAGGCGGGACCGCTGCTCGCCGGAGCGTTCCTGGTCGCCGGCGTCTTCTGGCTCACCGCCCAGCGCGCCACCGAGCCCGTACCGCATCCGCGCGAGCAGCACAACGGCGGCTCCGCGCTCCGCTCCCCCGGACTCCAGGTGCTGGTGGCGACGTTCGTCGCGACCGGCGCGATCTTCGGCGGCGTCGACGTCGTCACGGTGGCCTTCGCTGAGGAGCAGGGCCACAAGGCCGCGGCGAGCCTGGTGCTCGCGGTGTACGCCCTCGGCTCCTGCCTCGCCGGAGCGGTCTTCGGGCTGCTCCACCTCAAGGGCGACCCTGCGCGCAGGTGGGTGCTGGGTGTGTGTGCGATGGCCGTGAGTATGATCCCCCTCCAACTGGCCGGGAACCTGCCGTTCCTGGCCGTGGCGCTCTTTGTCGCGGGCCTCTCCATCGCACCGACGATGGTGACCACGATGGCCCTCGTCGAAGCGCACGTACCGCGCACCAAACTGACCGAGGGAATGACCTGGACCGGTACCGGGCTCGCGGTCGGAGTGGCGCTCGGCGCCTCGGCCGCCGGCTGGGTGGTCGACGCGCATGGGGCGGCAGCAGGGTACGCGGTGCCCGTCACGGCGGGAGCGCTCGCGGCCGCGGTGGCGTTCCTCGGGTACCGCCGGCTGCGCAGCAGGCCGGTGCCGACGCGGGAGGGGCAGCGTGAACGGGACCACCAGGACGGGCAGCAGCACGTGGCATAACTGGGCGGGCAATGTGAGCGCCCGTCCGGTACGGGAGGTCTCGCCGGCCTCGGCCGGCGAGGTCGCCGACGCCGTACGGAAGGCGGCCGAGGACGGCCTCAGGGTGAAGACGGTCGGGACGGGCCACTCCTTCACCGCCATCGCCGCGGCCGACGGGCTGCTGATCCGGCCCGATCTGCTCACCGGCATCCGGGACATCGACCGTACGGCGATGACCGTGACCGTGGAGTCGGGCACTCCGCTGAAGCGGCTGAACGCGGCCCTCGCCCGTGAGGGCCTTTCGCTCACGAACATGGGCGACATCATGGATCAGACGGTCGCGGGCGCGACCTCAACCGGCACGCACGGCACGGGCCGCGACTCGGCCTCAACAGCCGCCCAGATCAAGGCCCTTGAGCTGGTCACGGCGGACGGCTCGCTGCTCACCTGCTCCGAGAAGGAGAATCCGGAGGTCTTCGCGGCCGCACGCATCGGGCTCGGCGCGCTGGGCGTGGTCACCGCGATCACCTTCGCCGTGGAGCCGATCTTCCTTCTGACGGCGCGTGAGGAACCGATGACCTTCGAGAGGGTCACGGCCGAGTTCGACGCGCTGCACGCCGAGAACGAGCACTTCGAGTTCTACTGGTTCCCGCACACCGGCAACTGCAACACCAAGCGCAACAACCGCAGCCAGGGCCCGGCCGCGCCACCCGGAGCGGTCGCCGGCTGGATCGAGGACGAGCTCCTTTCCAACGGGCTCTTCCAGGTGGTCAATTCGCTGGGCCGGGCCGTGCCCGCGACGATTCCCGCCATTGCCAAGATCTCCAGCCGCGCCCTGTCGGCCCGTACGTACACGGACATCCCCTACAAGGTGTTCACCTCTCCGCGCCGGGTCCGGTTCGTGGAGATGGAGTACGCGCTGCCGCGGGAGGCCGCGGTCGCCGCGCTGCGCGAGGTGAGGGCGATGATCGAGCGCTCGCCGCTGCGGGTCAGCTTCCCGGTGGAGGTGCGTACGGCTCCGGCCGACGACGTCGCGCTCTCCACGGCGTCGGGGCGGGAGAGCGCGTACATCGCCGTGCACATGTACCGGGGCACGCCGTACCGCTCGTACTTCACCGCGGTAGAGCGGATCATGACCGCCCACGGTGGCCGGCCGCACTGGGGAAAGGTGCATACGCGGGACGCGGAGTACTTCGCCGAGGTCTATCCGAGGTTCGGTGAGTTCACGGCGTTGCGGGACCGGCTGGATCCGGAGCGGCTGTTCGGCAACGACTATCTGCGGCGGGTTCTGGGCGCCTAGAGGACAGTGCCCGGGGCGGTCACGGCGACGGGGTGTCGGGGGCCGAGCCTCCGGTGGAGCCGGACGGTGCCGGCGCCGGGGTGGATGGAGGCTTCGAGGGGTCGCCGCCGGTGGACGTCGAGGGGTCGGGGGCCGGGTCGGTGGACCCGGTATCGGAGTCCGGGTCCGAACCGGTGTCCGGGGAGCGGCCGCTGCCGGTACCGGGTGGCTGCTCCTGCTCCTGCTCCCTCTGCTGATCCTGATCCTGCCCCTGTTCCTGGCTCTCTTCCCCGTTCTGCTTCCGGTCCTGCTCCCGGTCGTGTCCCGGTGTCTGCGAAGGGGTGGCCGGCGGTTGGAACTTCCCGCCGCCGCCCCGCACCACCGAGGTCAGGGTCGTCCCCTTGCCGCCGCTGAGGTCGGAGCCCGAGGCCAGTTCGTACCCGGTGACACCGATCATGGTGACGCCGAAGACGACGGCCGCGGCGATCACGGGGCGCTTCCAGCCCCGGACCCGGGTGCCGTGTGTGGTGGCCTCGCCGAACTCCTGGCCGGCACCGGCCATCGGCACCTGGACCTGGACCTGCCGGCCCTTCGGTTTCGGCTTCGCCTGGACCGTGACGTCGCGTATCTGCTCGCCCGTACGGCGGAAGAAGTGCTGGAACACCGAACCGCCGCAGGTGGCCACCACGCTGACGACGCCGGCGCCGATGATGGTCCCGTAGACACCGAGTCTGGAGGCGAGCACCGCCGCCGCGATGGCCGCCAGCGCACTTCCCGCGACCTGCGGAAGGCTGAGATCCAGCCGCTTCTTCTCCGGTTCCTGCAGTTTTGTAGTGCCGTCCGGCTTCTGATGCATCTCCAGCCCCTGCTTACCCATCTGTCCCACTGTGCACCAGGTAGGGACATGTGAGCGAAGCCAATAGTTCCGATTCTGTCGGTTCTGTGAAGCAGAACACCCGGTCACCTGCGACGAGGCCTCAACTCCCCTCCCCCTGGAGAAGTTCGGCGGCGCGGCGGTCCACCCTCATGGCCCGAATGGAGTACTGTGGCGAGCCCTGGGCCCGGCCTCCCTCTCGGATGTCCGGACCCCAGGTAGGGGGCCGAAAGCGGCGCTCGATCCGGCGGCGCCGCGGTACCGCACGGGTATCCGATGCGGAGGGTGACCGTCGGTCACGCAGAGCCGCAAACAGGTAACCGTGCCATAACGGCGATCCAGGGCCCTGTGCCCGACACGCCGGGGAACTCGGCAAGGTTGTGGCAGGCTGCACCCGGGCAGGCCACACTCGACTAGCGGAAGCAGCGACGCACGTGACGTCGGCAGGCACCACCCGGGAGGTCCCCATGCCCGAACTGCGTGTCGTGGCCGTCTCCAACGACGGCACACGACTGGTGCTCAAGGCTGCGGACAGCACGGAGTACACGCTTCCGATCGATGAACGGCTGCGCGCTGCCGTTCGCAATGACCGCGCCCGCCTCGGACAGATCGAGATCGAGGTGGAGAGCCACCTCCGCCCCCGCGACATCCAGGCCCGTATACGTGCCGGAGCCTCCGCGGAAGAGGTCGCGCAGATGGCCGGGATCCCGGTCGACCGCGTGCGCCGATTCGAGGGCCCTGTGCTCGCGGAGCGCGCCTTCATGGCGGAGCGGGCCCGCAAGACTCCCGTACGCCGTCCCGGCGAGAACACCGGACCGCAGCTCGGCGAGGCGGTACAGGAGCGGCTGACGCTGCGCGGCGCCGAGAAGGACACCGTGCAGTGGGACTCCTGGCGCCGTGACGACGGCACCTGGGAGGTGCTGCTGGTCTACCGGGTGGCGGGCGAACCGCACTCGGCGAGCTGGACGTACGACCCGCCGCGGCGGCTCGTCCAGGCCGTCGACGACGAGGCGCGTGCGCTCATCGGCGAGACCGACGACACGATCGCGACGCAGGAGCCGAGCTTCCCGTTCGTACCGCGCATCGCACGGCTGCCCAGGGACCGGCCGCTGGACCGGGCCCTGGACCGCCAGTTGGAGCGCCCGACCGCACCGACGCCCCCGGCCGAGCCGGAGGAGAACAGCAGCGAGCGGGACTCCCTGACCAGCCTGCTGGAGGCGGTGCCGAGCTTCCGGGGCGACATGGTCGTGCCCGAGCGGCCGACGCCCACGGAACCGCCGTCCACCGAACCGGTGCAGGAGCCCGAGGCGGAGGAGCCGGTTGCCCCGGCGGCCTCGGCGGGCGCCGGGTCGGCGTACGCGGATGTGCTGATGCCGCGGTCGGTGGCCGGTCACCGCGACCGGCTGACGGGCACGACGGACCGGCAGGCCGAAGCGGACGGCGTCCGCCCCGGCCGCCGCGCGGCGGTACCGAGCTGGGACGAGATCGTCTTCGGCACGCGCCGCAAGAAGCAGGAGTAGCGGGCGCGACCCGCGGCGCAAGGGGCCCGGCACCGATGACGGTGCTGGGCCCCTTGCGCCGCGGGCTGCGTGCGGGGAGTTCGTCCGAGAACGGCTCCTCCACGCCGCACCCGGACGAACCGGCGTGCGTCAGCCCGGCTGTGAACCTGTCGCCACCGGGCGGGAGTCGGTCGACGACCACTGCGACCAGGAGCCCGCGTACAGCGCCGGGGTGAAACCGGCGATCTCCAGGGCCAGGGCCTCGTGGGCCGCGGAGACGCCCGAGCCGCAGTAGACGCCCACCGTCTCGGTGGCCTCTGAGGCCCCCCGCTCGAAGAAGCGTGCGGCGAGAGCCTCGGCCGGCAGGAAGCGGCCTTCCTTGTCCACGTTCTCCGTGGTCGGCGCCGAGACCGCGCCCGGGATGTGGCCGGCCACCCGGTCGATCGGTTCCACGTCGCCGCGGTAGCGCTCCGCCGCCCGCGCGTCCAGCAGCAGGCCCGCGCGGGCCTGTGCGGCCGCCCCGTCCGCGTCCAGCAGCGGCAGCGCGCCCGGCGCGGGAGCGAACGTGCCCTCGGCGGGCACGGGGATCTCGCTCTCCAGAGGACCGGTCCATGCCGCGAGGCCGCCGTCCAGAACCCGTACGTCCGCATGGCCTGTCCAGCGCAACAGCCACCAGGCGCGGGCCGCGGCCCAGCCCTGGCCGCCGTCGTACACCACCACGGAGGAATCGGCGGACACCCCGGCTCGGCGCATCACCGCGCCGAACGCCTCCGGCTCGGGCAGGGGGTGCCGGCCGCCGGCGCCGGGCGGAGACGCCAGTTCCGCGTCCAGGTCGACAAAGACCGCTCCGGGGAGGTGACCGGCCTCGTACGCGGGCCGTCCGTGTGGCCCGCCGAGCTGCCAGCGGATGTCAAGAAGGACCGGAGGACGGGGTCCGGCCAGCGCGCTCGCGAGTTCGGCGGCAGTGATGATGGGCTTCATGTGAGCCATCCTCGCGCAGGTACCCACTGGCCGGTTAACGCCTCCCAAATGGCCGGGAAACACCAAAACGGGCATCCTCACGCGGGAACACGCCAAATCCGGCGCGGCCGGGGCGCGTCGGAGGCCAGGTGGTGCAAGCATCTGCACGGAGCGTTCCTCACGACGGCGCGCATCCGGTCCCCCCGCACGGCCACCACGATGGTCCGAGGAGAGAGTGACGATGACCGAGGCGACTCGGCACACACCCGGCACACCCTGCTGGGTGAGCTTGATGGTGCACGGCCTTGACGCGACGCAGGACTTCTACGGAGCGCTGTTCGGCTGGGAGTTCTCGCCCGGCCCTCAACAGCTGGGCCCGTACGTCCGCGCGCTGCTCGACGGCAAGGAGGTCGCCGGCATCGGCCGGCTCCCGGCCGACCGGCATCTGCCGATCGCCTGGACGCCGTACATGGCGACCAACGACGCGGATGTGACGGCCGAGGCGATCAGGAGTGCCTGCGGCACGGTAGCGGTCGGCCCGCTGGACGCGGGAGAGGCGGGCCGGCTGCTCGTAGGGTCCGATCCGGCAGGCGCGGTCTTCGGTGTCTGGCAGCCCGCCGCGCACCGCGGCACCGCGGTGTACGGCACCCATGGCACCCCCGCCTGGAATGAGCTGCTGACGCGGGACACCTCGTCCGTCGGCAAGTTCTACGAGGCGGTCTTCGGTTACGAGCTGGAGACGGCCGTCTCGGCCGACTTCGACCATCTGACGCTGTGCCTGGAGGGCCGCCCGGTGGCCGCCCTCCGCGGCGTGGGCAACGCGCTGCCGCGCGACCGGGGCTCGCACTGGATGACCTCCTTCGAGGTCGAGGACACCGACGAGGCCGCGCGCCGGGTGGTGGCGCTCGGCGGGCATGTGCTGCAGACGCCCAGGGAGAGCTCACGGGGGCGGCTGGCGACCGTCGCGGACCCGGAGGGCGCGGTGTTCACGATCGTACGGTCGGCCGCTCGCTGATCCCGGGGACCTCGGAGACCTCGAGGTCCTCGGGGTCCTCCACCGGCAGGACGTCCGGAGAGAGGGCCGCCGCGCGGGCGGTGGCGGCCGTCATCCGCCGCCGGTGGTGACGCCGGCACAGCACCTCGTAGCCGATCTCGTCCGGCGCCCAGGTCGACGACCATCACCCCACCGACCGAACCATGTCCATCAGGGCAAGGACGTCTCTGGCTTCGCCCTCGTCGAACGGGAGCTCCGCCAGGTCCGTGCGTAACTTCGTTGCCGGCGAACCGCGCTACTCCCGAGTCAGCCGCTGCTGTGGAGAAGTTGGTCGTTGACGGGCGAGGCGGAACTGGCGGCTCTTGAGGTAATGAGGTTCCGGTACCTGTTTCCCGAGGTCCGGTGTGCTGGGTGCTCGCGTACGGAACCATGGTCGTGTTGCTCAAGTCCTTTGTTGTGCACGGCAGATGGACCCTCACACGGGCAAGATGGCAGGAGTGGTGTGGTGGCGGCGTTTGCCCCGTTGGCTTCGGGGGACCCGGAACAGGTCGGCCGCTACCGGCTGGCGGGGCGGCTGGGCCAGGGAGGCATGGGCCGGGTGTACCTGGCCCGGTCGCCGAGCGGACGCATGGTCGCGGTGAAGGTTGTGCGGGCCGTCTTGGCGGACGACCCGGGGTTCCGGCGGCGGTTCGTTCGGGAAGTGGCAGCGGCGCGCCGGGTAACGGGCTTCTTCACCGCCGCAGTCGTCGACGCCGCCCCGGAGGGCCGCCCGGCATGGCTGGCCACCGAGTACGTCCCCGGGCTGTCCCTGGCAGACGCGCTGGCCGAGCACGGGGCCTGGCCGGAGCGCTCGGTACGACAGCTGGGGGCTGCGCTGGCCGAGGCGCTGGAAGCCATCCACCGCGCAGGCGTGGTGCACCGGGATCTCAAACCGTCGAACGTACTGCTGGCGGCGGACGGACCCCGGGTGATCGACTTCGGGATCTCGGTGGCGGCCGAGGACACCCTGCTCACAGAGACGGGCGTGGTGATCGGCACCCCCGGGTTCATCCCGCCCGAGCAGCTGCGTGGCGAGAAGACCGGCCCGGCCGCTGACGTATTCGCTCTGGGTGCGGTGCTGGCGTACACCGCGGCAGGCACCGGCCCGTTCGGTAGCGGCGCGGGACATGCGGTGAACTACCGGGTCATGCACGAGGAGCCCGAGCTGGGCGGCCTGCCGTCCGGGCTCGCCGAGGTGACGGCCCGGTGCCTGGCAAAGAACCCGGACAATCGGCCCGCAATACCAGAGCTGCTGAAAGAGCTGGCGCAGGTCCCGGGCAACCGGCCGGACGGCCAGTTCACGGAGGTCGACTGGCTACCCGGACCAGTGGCCGATGCGATCGTCCGTATCCAGGCCGCCCCGCTGCCGGACGCCGCTGCGCCCGCCCAGGAGGAGAGGGCCACCCCCGAGCCCGCTCCTGCGGCCACCCCGCCCGCGGCGGAGCCCTCTGACGAATCTGCCGTTGCACCACCTGCCCCCAGCGGCCGGAATCGTCTGACCCGGCGCCGCGTTCTGGTGGGCCTCGCCGTCACCGCGGCCCTCGCCATCGTCACGACGACAGCACTCCTGAACGGCTTCGGGCCCGGCGAGGACGAGAAGCCTCGCAGCGCCCCGAAGGTGAAACAGCTGTGGTCCCGCCCGTTGGACGGCGGGCTGACACTGGGTGCTGTGGCGGACGGCGCGGTCTACCTCAGCAGCGATGCCGGAGGCACCCTGCGGGCCCTGGACGCCAGGGACGGCAGCCGGCTGTGGCAGAGGCAAGCGGAAGGGAACGACACGAATGTCACCTCTGCCTCCGGTGGGACGCTCTACTACATCAGCGACCGTTCCCTGTACGCCGCGGACGCGGACAGCGGCGAGACACGCTGGAAGGCCAAAAGCATCCTGACCGTCCCTGCCACCCTCGACGACGCGGCGTACTCCGTCATCCTGAGCTACCTGATGGCCCAGGACCTCGGCACCGGCAAGATCCTGTGGACGTACGACCTCGGCGAGGGGGCAAGAGAGGGGGAATTCGCCGTTGCCGGCAGCAGGGCCTACGCCCATGGCGACCAGGAGCTGTACGCCGTGAACACCGGCACCGGCAAGAAGCAGTGGACGTTCGAGGCCGACAGCGCCCTGATCACGACTCCGGCCGTGGCAGGCAGCACGGTCTACTGCGGTGGCCGGGACGGCACCCTGTACGCCGTCGACGCCCGGACCGGCAAGGAGGTGTGGCGGCGCGGCTTCGACGGGAAGCTGTGGAACCCCCGGATCGCGAGCGGGGCGGACACCCCGGTCGTGGCCGATGGGATCGTCTACTTCGAGGACGGCGACCGACTGCGCGCCGTCTCGCTGGTGAACTAGCCCTCAAGGAGCGAGGGTGCTGCGGAGCGACGTACCCGGTGATCTGACACCGGTCGGAGCGCGCACCTGCGAGGCCGACGCCAAGTCGTGGGCGTAGCAGGGAAATCGGACACGTCGATCCCGTGCCGTGCACGGGACAGTGAGGGGAGTGACGGGTGGCGGCGTTCGCACCGCTGGAGGCAGGAGACCCCAGTCAGGCCGGCCCGTACGGGATCGTCGGCAGGCTCGGCTCGGGTGGCATGGGCCGGGTGTACCTGGCCCGGTCGCCGGGTGGACGGACGGTCGCGGTGAAAATCATCCGCGAGGAGCTCGCGGACGACCCCACGTTCCGGCGACGGTTCGCCCGCGAGGTCCAAGCCGCACGGCGCGTCACGGGCTTCTTCACCGCCGCCGTGCTCGACGCCGCCCCGGAGGCCGACCCGCCGTGGCTCGCCACCGCCTACGTGCCCGGCCTGTCCCTGAGCGAAGCGGTCGCCGCACGTGGCGCCTGGCCGGAGCAACCGGTGTTGGCACTGGGCACCGCGCTGGCCGAGGCACTGGAGGCCATCCACAGCGCCGAGGTGGTGCACCGCGACCTGAAACCCTCGAACGTGCTGCTCGCCGCCGACGGCCCACGGGTGATCGATTTCGGGATCTCGGTGGCCGCCGACGACACCAAACTCACCCTCACCGGCACCGCCGTCGGCACCCCCGGCTACATGCCGCCCGAGCAACTCGTGGGCAAAGACGTCGGGCCCGCCGGCGACGTGTTCGCCCTCGGCGCGGTCCTGGCGTACGCGGTGACCGGGACCGGGCCGTTCGCAGGCGGCTCCGCGCACGGCGTGAACTACCGGGTCGTCCACGAGGAACCCGACCTCAGCCGCGTGCCGGCCCGACTCGCGGACGTCGTGGCCCAGTGCCTCGCCAAGGATCCACAGCAACGCCCGTCGGTGCCGGGACTGGTCGAGGAACTGGGCCAGTTGTCGGCGGCCTGCCCGACGGCAGGTGTGTTCAGCGGTTCGGGCTGGCTTCCCGCATCGGTGGCCATCGACATCACCCGCATTCAGGCGGCGCCGCTGCCGGAGACGGCCACCGGCACCGTACCCCTCAAAGCGCCCCCTGCCGACGCCCCACCCGCCGCCACTGATCAGTCCCCAGCCGGTGCCGTGCCCCGAACCGCCATCGCCACCGCGGTAGTCGGGGCCGCCCCAACTGCCGGGCTCCCCGCGTCGCCTCCTCAGCCGGTTTCCGTCGGCCGACTGCTGGGCCTGCCCCGGCGCCACGCCCTGATCGGCCTCGCCGTCGCCGCGGTCCTGGCGGTCCTCGCCGCCACGCTGCTCCTGCCCGACGGCCTCCTCGACGGGGACCGGCGCAATACCCAGAACAAGGGATCTGCTGCTCCGGCAACGGAGCTGGCGTTCGAAGAGCTGTGGTCCTACGAGAAAGACCCCGCCGGCCCACCAGTGATCGTCGACGGGAAGGTCTACTTCGGCGACCATGGCGGCACGCTGCACGCCCTCGACACCGACAGCGGCACCCCGGTGTGGAAGTACGGCGGGCTGAAGGGGGCACGACCCGTCACCATTGCCGACGGGGTTGTCTATGCCTTCAGCGGCAACTCAGGCGCGCTGCACTCCGTGGACGCGGACACCGGTGACAGACGGTGGAGTTTCAAGATCGACGACGCCTCAACCGGCGCTGCTCCCAAGGGAACCGACTACCTGTTCACCAATGTCGCTGTTGCCAAGGGAACTGTCTACCTACTCACCAACCCCTGGCCGACGGGTCGGCCTGCCCTGTACGCGCTGGACGCCGGGACCGGCAAGGAGCTGTGGAATCACCCTGTCGACCGCGGCCTGTCGACCGCGCTCACCGTGGCAGACGGAGTCATCTACTGCGGCCTCGGAGGGAAAGACTACGAGAACTACCTCTACGCCCTGGATGCGGACACCGGCGACCAGCTGTGGCGGATCAAGACCGGCGGCAGCAACAGAGGCAAAGTGACCTCCCTCTCGGTCGCCGGGAGCACCGTCTACTTCGGCAGTGAGGAGGGCACGTTCTACGCCGCAGACGCAACAAACGGCGAAGTGCGCTGGAAGTACCGGTCGGAATCCGAAGACGCGGAATGGACCGACCCGCCCCTCGTCTCCGACGGCGTCGTCTACGCCAGCGTCAAGGACCGATTCGACTCCGACGAAAACCCTGGCCGCGTGTACGCGTTCACCGCCAACTCCGGCAAACGGCTGTGGGAACACGGAACGACTGGCGCAGCCTCGCCACCTGTACTCACCGGCGGCGCGGTCCACTTCAGCGACGCCGGTACCCTGCAGGCCCTGGACCCCCGCACCGGCACATCCCTGGGAGACGCCCCCCTGACCACCGGCACGGACCCGCTCCTCACCGTCTCCGGCGACCGCGCCTACTTCGACGGCGGAGACGAACGTTTGCACGCGGGGAGGATCTCCCTGACCAGAGACTGAGCGCCCTCGTCCCAGCTGAGGAGACCGTGACACCGCTGCTCATGTGAGGGTGTCGGGGGCTGGATGATCGGAAGCTGTGCGTAGCCGCCGCTCCGCCGGTGAAGGACTCGGGGGCGAAACCCTCCACGCAATGAATGCCACAAGCGCGAGACGGCTCGGGTTCAGCACCACAGACTTGGATTCGCCAAGTCGGCCATGGGCGAGCATCTCACCGACCATCAGCAAGATCCAGCAGACGGCAGTCGATCGCCATCAAGTGGCCCGCAAGGTCCACCCATCACATCGGAACTCGCCTTCGTCGCAGGCGGACGTCAGGCGGAGGCGACCGGCAGCACATCAGGCGACAACGCCCCCGCCTGAGCCGCCGCACTCGTCATCCGTCTCCGGTGATGCCGTCGGCACAGCACCTCATACCCGACCTCCTCGGCCGGACGGTCCACGTCACCGACGACGACCTGCTCGCCCTCCACGACCATCACGCCACCCGCCGTGCGCGCGTTGTGAGTGGCTCGGGCGCCGCACCAGCACATCGCCTCCACCTGGAGCGTCTCGACCCGGTCCGCCAGCTCGATCAGCCGCTGCGAGCCCGGGAAGAGCTTGGTGCGGAAGTCCGTGGTGATGCCGAAGGCGAAGACGTCCAGGTCCAGGTCGTCCACGATGCGCGCCAGCTGATCGATCTGCTCGTGCGCGAGGAACTGCGCCTCGTCGACGATCACGTAGTCGACCTTGGAGCCCTGCGACATCTGGTCCACCAGGTACCCGTACAGATCCATACCGGGAGCCGCCTCGACCGCCTCGGTCACCAGACCGAGGCGTGAGGAAAGCTTTCCCTCCCCCGCCCGGTCGTCGCGCGTGAAGATCACACCCTGCAGGCCCCTCGCCGACCGGTTGTGCCCGATCTGGAGCGCCAGGGTGCTCTTTCCGCAGTCCATCGTTCCGGAGAAGAACACCAGCTCGGGCATGAGGAAGTGACGGCCTTTCGGATCAGCGTGGGGAGAGGTTACGAGCGTACTTCGAGGAGCGGGACGAGCTGCTCCACAGGAGTCATGGAGCCGTGCATCCCGACCATCACCGACTCGTGCGGCTCGTTGACGGATGCGGTGATCACGACGTCGTCACAGGCGGCGGCGACGACATCGCCGATCCGTGCGTACACCCGCTCGTCCACCCGGGCGCCGAACCAGCCGGCCGCGATCGCCTCGTCCCGGCTCGCCACCCAGAACTGCTCACCCAGCACCTCGCGCCAGACGGTGAGCACATCGGCCTCCGCGCCGGGGACGGCATAGACGTGGCGGGCCCGGCCCTCGCCGCCCAGCAGGGCGACTCCGGCGCGCAGCTCCCAGTCCTCGTCGAAGTCGATGCGCGACTGCTCGTCGAAGGGAATGTCGATCATTCCGTGGTCCGCGGTGACGTACAGGGCGGCGCGGGGCGGAAGTTGCTCGGCGAGCCGCTGCGCCAGCCGGTCGACGTACATCAGCTGGCCGCGCCAGGCGTCGGAGTCCACACCGAAGCGGTGGCCCTTGCCGTCGACGTCGCTGTAGTACGTGTAGACCAGCGACCGGTCCCCCGCGGCCAGTTGCTCGGCGGCCAGATCCATGCGCTCCTCGCCGGAGAGCCGGCCCAGGAAACTGCCGCCGCTGAGTGCGATCTTGGTGAGCGGGGTGTGCTCGAAGGTCGGCGAGGACACCTGCGCGGTGTGCACACCCGCTTCGTCGGCGAGCTGGAAGACCGTGGGGTACGGCTGCCACACCCGCGGGGAGGTCCACGGCTTCCAGCGCAGCTGGTTCATCAGCTCGCCGGTCTCCGGATTGCGCGCGGTGTAGCCGGGCAGGCCGTGTGCGCCGGGCGGCATACCGGTGCCGACGGAGGCCAGCGAGGTGGCGGTGGTGGCGGGGAAGCCCGCGGTGATGGGCCGTCCCGTGCCGCCGCGCGAGGTGGCCAGCAGCGAGGTGAGGTACGGGGCCTCGTCCGGGTGGGCCTTGATCTGCTCCCAGCCGAGGCCGTCGATCAGGAAGACGCAGTTCCGGTCGGCGGGGGTCAGCTCGGGGATGCTCTGCGTGAGCCCCGGTACGCCCTGGCCGGCGGCGAGCGTCGGTAGCAGATCGGCGAGCGATCCCGTGCCGTACTCGGGGACGGGCGCGGTGTCGAGGGCGAGCGGAACGGGGTCGTCCGGCCAGATTGCAGGCTGGGCCATCAGCGCGTGGCTGCCGTGGCTTCGGAGAGCGCCTGGGCGAAGGTGAGGGTCTGGCGGACCGTGTCCGGGCCGTCACCGGCCTCGCTGACGCGCAGGCTCAGATCGTCGGCGGTGGAGTTGCCGGTGTAGCCGTGGTCCGCCTCGCAGTTCGGGTCGCCGCAGGCGGCGGGCTCCAGGTCGAGGCGGGAGACGGCACCCCAGCCGATGGTCAGGACGACCTCGCGGGGCAGGGTGCCGGGGGTGTACGACTCCGGGTTGGCGACCACGCGGCTGACCACGACCGAGGAGATCCGGCCAAGCTTGACCGATTCCGTGGAGGTGGTGGCGTACGGCGTCGGGGAGCTGGAGTCGGCGGCCTGCTCGTCGGTGTGGCTGACGATGAAGCGGTTGACCGTCAGAACGAGGACGGTGACATGGCGGCGCACCTCGTTCGCGTCGAAGGTGGTCTCCTGGTGCACCAGGTACGACGCGATCTGCTCGCCTCCGACAGCGGCCTCCACCGCTTCGGCCACGAGGGCCGGGTAGTAGCCGCTGCGCTCGATCGCCGCGCGCAGCCCCTGGGTCGTCGTACCGGTCTTCGCCATGCGGTCCATCCTACGGGGCCTCGGGCGTGGCGAGCGCTCAGTAGCTGGGGAGTCTGCGGGGTCCCAGGTCGGTGCGGGCGGGCGGGGGCGCGAGCCGCACGGATGCGCCGAGTACGGAGAGGCCGGACTGAGCGACAACGACCGGTTCGAGGCTGATCGCGACCACTTCCGGATGGTCGTCGACCAATCGTGACACGCGCAGCAGCAGCTCTTCGAGGGCCGGGGTGTCGACGGGCGCGGAGCCTCGCCAGCCGAAGAGCAGCGGCGCTGTCCGGATGGACCTGATCAGCTCGGCGGCATCACGGTCGGTGGCGGGGACGAGGCGGTGCGCGGTGTCGCCGAGCAGCTCGGAGGCCGCGCCGGCCAGCCCGAAGGAGAGCACGGCGCCGACAGCGGGATCGATGGCGGCGCGTACGACGGTGTCCACGCCGCGCGGGGCCATCGCCTGGACGACGGGCTGGAGCTCCTCGGGCTTGCCGAGGACATCGGTCAACTCCCGGTACGCCTGACGCAGTTGGGGCTCGTTGGCCAGATCCAGCCGTACGCCGCCGAGGTCGGCGCGGTGGCGCAGATGCGGGGCGGTGGTCTTGAGGGCGACGGGGTAGCCGAGGCGGTCGGCGGCTTCCACGGCGGCGTCGGGGCCGGGCGCGGGCAGGGCAGGCCGTACGGAGATGCCGTACCGGCCCAGGAGCTCGTGGGCGGCGGCGGGGTCGAGGGTGATGCCTCGGGGGTCGGTGACCTCGGCGATGAGGGCGTCGATCTGGGCGGCGGCCCCGGTCTCGTCGATGTTCTCGTACTCGGGGACCTTTCCGGGCTCGGCGGCCTGCCGGCGCCACTGGGCGTACTTCACGGCTTCGGACAGAGCGCGGACGGCACGCTCGGCGGCGGGGTAGGCAGGGATACGGGCCGGGTGGGGACCCGTCGCGGGGGCCGGGGCCGCGTAGCGGTCGGCTGCCGAAACGGGGGATGCGGTCGGAGCCGGCGGGCGACGGGTGGGGGCGGTCGGAAGCGGCGTGGCGGTGTGCGGGGCCCCGGCCCCGGCGACGGTGTGGGGGGCCGAGGTCCCGGCGACGGTGTGGGGGGCCGCAGCGACCGCGTGCGCGGTGGCCCGTGTGCCTCCGTCCTCGGTGGTCCGCGTCACCGTGCTCGACGCTGCCGCCAGGGCTTCGGCCAGCCCCCCGATCTCCACATGGACCACCGCCACCGGCTTGGCGGGGGACGCCATGGCCGCCTCGTGCAGGGACGCCGCCAGCACCTCGCCGTCACCTGATTCCGTGACGCCGTTCTCGCCGACCCACGGGATCGCCGTCACCACCACCGCGTCGCAGCCGTCGTCCCGCAGGGCATCGGCGAGGGCGGCGCGGAAGTCCGCGGGCGTCGCGGCCGTCGTGAGGTCGCGGGGCGGCCGCGGACGCAGGCCCTCCGCGAGACAGGCGTCGTATGTGAGGAGGCCGAGGGACTCGGAGTTGCCGAGGATCGCCACGCGCGGGCCTGCGGGCAGGGGCTGGCCGGCCAGCAGCAGGCCCACGTCGACGAGTTCGGTGACGGTGTCGACCCGGATCACGCCCGCCTGGCGGAGCAGGGCCCCGACCGTGGCGTCGGGGATACGGGTCACCGGCACCGCGTGCCCGGGAGGCGTGCTGCCGCTGTGCCGGGCCCCCTTCACCACGACGACCGGCTTCACCGCCGCCGTACGCCGGGCGAGGCGGGTGAACTTGCGTGGATTGCCGATCGATTCGAGGTACAGCAGGACAACATCGGTGTCCGGGTCCTCGTACCAGTACTGCAGGAAGTCATTGCCGGACACATCCGCGCGGTTACCCGACGAGATGAAGGACGACAGGCCGGCGCCACGCCGGTGCAGGCCCGACAGCAGGGCGATGCCGATCGCGCCGGACTGGGTGAACAGACCGATGCGGCCGCGTGCCGGGGACTCGGGGGCGAGGGATGCGTTGAGGCGGACGGTGTCCGAGGTGCTGATGATGCCGAAGGAGTTCGGTCCGATGATCCGCATCCCGTACGAGCGTGCCTGCCGCACCAGGTCGCGCTGGCGTTCCCGGCCCGCGGCGCCGCTCTCGGCGTATCCGGCGGTGAGGACGACCAGGCCCTGGACGCCGTGCTCGCCGCAGTCGGCCACCGCTTCCGGCACCCGGTCGGCCGGGACGGCGACGACCGCGAGGTCGACCGCCTCCCCGATCTCCCCGACCGAGCGGAAGGCCGGGACGCCGTCCACCTCGCCCTGGTCCTCGGCGAAGGCGCGGTTCACGGCGTACGTACGGCCGGTGAACCCTGCCTCGAGAAGGTTGCGCAGCGCGGTGCGGCCCACGCCACCGGGTGCGCGGCCGACGCCGACGACGGCGACCGAACCCGGAGCGAGGAGGCGCTGCACGGAGCGGGCCTCCGCGCGCTGCTCGCGGCCGCGCTGGACCGCGAGGGACTCGGCGGTCGGTTCGAGATCGAGGGTCAGATGGACGGAGCCATCCTCGAAGCTGCGCTTCTGGGTGTAGCCCGCATCCCGGAACACCTTGATCATCTTGTTGTTGGCGGGCAGCACCTCGGCGGCGAAGCGCCGGATGCCGCGCTCGCGGGCGACCTCGGCGATGTGCTCGAGCAGGGTGGAGGCGACGCCGCGCCCCTGGTGGGCGTCCTGGACCAGGAAGGCGACCTCGGCCTCGTCGGCGGGGGCACTGGCGGGCCGGCCCTGTGCGTTGATCCGGTCGTAGCGGACGGTGGCGATGAACTCGCCGCCCACCATGACCGCAAGACCCACCCGGTCCACGTAGTCGTGATGGGTGAAGCGGTGGACGTCCTTGGCGGAGAGCCGGGGGTAGGGCGCGAAGAACCGGTAGTACTTGGACTCGTCCGAGACCTGCTCGTAGAAGCTGACCAGCCGCTCCGCGTCCTCGGTGGTGATGGGCCTGATGCGCGCGGTGCCGCCGTCGCGCAGCACCACGTCCGCCTCCCAGTGATCGGGGTAGGCGTGGTGCTGATCCTGCTCCGGCGGAGGCTGCATGGGAGAAAGCCTACGGCCGAGTCACCGGTCGCGGGGGCCGTTGGTGCGGGGCACTCTGAGGAGGGCCGACGGCCGGACAGCTGCGGCTCCGAGGTCGGCATGGAGCACGCCGCACCACATGAGAGACTGGTCTAGACAACCGCTAGTACGTGCCAAGACTTGAAGGGCAACACCATGGCTGAGCGCCGCGTCAATGTCGGCTGGGCCGAGGGCCTTCACGCCCGCCCCGCCTCCATCTTCGTCCGTGCCGCCACGGCCGCCGGCGTCCCCGTGACGATCGCCAAGGCTGACGGCAACCCTGTCAATGCCGCCTCCATGCTCGCGGTGCTCGGCCTGGGCGCGCAGGGCGGCGAGGAGATCGTGCTCGCCTCCGACGGGGACGGCGCCGACGCCGCCCTGGACCGTCTGGCAAAGCTGGTCGCCGAGGGGCTCGACGAGCTTCCCGAGACCGTCTGATCCGGCTCATTGATTAAGCCCCGGCAGAGCCGTGGTGTCCCGAATTCGGGGCACCACGGCTCTGTTCTTTTCCGGGTCCCAATCCACGGCCGGGAAGTCTCGGCCCATGGCCTTGTCAAATGAATTCGGGCAGCAGAATAGAGCTCCCGCGAATATCTCCCCTTTTGTATACGGCGCGGCTGTTAATGCCGGACGCTCGCCGTGTGTACGGCATGTTGCGAAGTCCTCACCCGCTCCTGGCGGCGCAGCCGGTGGGCGGCGGCGGCCCGTTCGGCATGCAGGGCCGTCAGCGCCCGGGCCCGTTCCCCGTCGCCGCGCGCCACGGCGTCCACGATCGCGCCGTGCTCGGCCCACGACTCGACCGGGTGGGCGGGCTGCTCCACGGCGTACATCCAGGCGATCTTGTGCCGCAGCTGGGTGAGCAGGGCGGTCAGCCCGGGGCTGCCGGAGGCCTGGGCGAGCGTCTCGTGGAACCA
Source organism: Streptomyces sp. NBC_01142 (assembly GCF_026341125.1). Taxonomy (NCBI): domain Bacteria; kingdom Bacillati; phylum Actinomycetota; class Actinomycetes; order Kitasatosporales; family Streptomycetaceae; genus Streptomyces; species Streptomyces sp. NBC_01142. The sequence goes on along the minus strand of NZ_JAPEOR010000001.1, from coordinate 1,736,953 downwards.
GGCACCCAGGGAGCGCAGATCCTCGCCCTGACCGCGGCGAGCGCGTTCCTGCCCCAGTCTGACCAGGCCGCGCAGGACTTTGAGATGCGCCTCGGTACGGCGCTGGGCGGCGCGGGCCGCTCCCAGCGGCTCCAGCAGCATCCGGATCTCCAGGAGGTCGGCGGCCTCCTGTTCGGTGGGTTCGGCGACGCAGGCACCGGCATGGCGGCGCGTGGTGACGAACCCCTCGGACTCCAGGGTGCGCAGGGCTTCACGCACGGGGACCCGGGAGACGCCGTAGCGACGGGCCAGCTGCTCCTCGGCGAGCCGACTGCCGCGGTCGAATACACCGGAGACGATGTCGTCGCGAATCGCCGTGCATACCGAGTGCGCGGGAATGCGCATGACCGAACCTCCGCTTTAATCCGCGCGAAACGCAGCCCATTGATGCCTGTTCGGTAACTCTATTGCAGTGAGGCAGATTTTCCGATGGCAGACCGGAATCCACGGATATCTTCAGGCCAGGACTGCGCCGGGAGCACCGATGCCCGCGGGCCGCACACGCCGAAGGCCCCGGCGGTGAGCCGGGGCCTTCGGTCGGAACGCAGGATCACACGGAGCGCGGATCAGGCGGGTGCAGCACCACGCGGGTTCCGCATCAGGCAGGAGCGGGTCAGACGCTGACGCCGTGCGCGCGCAGGTACGCGACCGGGTTGATGTCGGAGCCGTACTCGGCGGTGGTCCTGGCCTCGAAGTGGAGGTGCGGGCCCGTGGAGTTGCCGGTCGAGCCGGAGACGCCGATCTGCTGGCCCGGGGTGACGCTCTGGCCGACCGAGACGCCGATGGACGCGAGGTGGCCGTACTGCGTGTAGGAGCCGTCGTTCATCTTGATCACGATGTTGTTGCCGTACGAGCCGCCCCAGCCGGCCTCGACGACGGTGCCGGAGCCGACCGCCACGACCGAACTGCCGGACGGGGCACGGAAGTCCACGCCGGAGTGGCTGCCGGAGGACCAGAGCGAGCCGCCGGCCTGGTAGCCGGTGGTGACCTGCGAACCGGAGACGGGGAGCTGGAAGGAGTTCAGACGCTTGCGCTCGGCCTCGCGGGCGGCGCGCTCCTTGGCCTCGCGGGCCTCCTTGGCGCGGGCCTCGGCCTTGCGCTTCGCCTCAGCCTCGGCCTTCGCCTTGGCGGCGGCCTGCGCGGCCTCCCGCTCCTGGGCCTCGGCCTGGTCGGCTATCTGGTCGGCGAGGGAGTCGGCGGCCACGACCTGGGTCAGGCCGGTGTCCTCGACGCCGGTGGCGTCGGAGTCGGCGGCCAGCGCCGGGGAAGCGAGGGTTCCGATGACGCCGGTGGTGGCGAGGGCCGCGACGCCGGCGATGTTCGCGCTCCTGCGCGACATCCGGCTCGGGGCACGGTGCTTCCCGGTGGCACGGGTGAACGCCATGAAGTGGCTGATCCTTTCCTTCCTTCTCGCCTACCGGGTTAGCTGACGGGTTCGGAGCAGGAAGGTCTCCTACGGGCCCCTCCGCACGGGTGCGAAGGCGTCCGATTCACCCCAGGGACTGAATGGGTCCCCGGCTCCCCAGGCTCGCGCCTGACGGGGACTCGGCGATGGCTGCCCGATGCCGCGGATGCGGCGGGCTACTGGCGGACAGCCGGACCGACGCTAGGCGGGCCGTCTTTCAATCGCCAAACAGACAGGCCGTTTTGTAGCGCACGCCACAGGGCAGACAGGCAACCTCTCCCGCAAAGCGGACATAAGACGGAACCCCGACATCGCACCTGACGCCGGGGTTCCGCTTGCTTCTTCAGGTTGTTCGCCGCTTCGGCCGACCGCCGGGGCGATCAATCATCCTGTGACAACGGTCACTTCGCCGATGCCCAGCGCCCTGACCGGCTCCTCGATCTGCGACGCGTCGCCGACGAGCACCGTCACCAGACGGTCCACCGGGAAGGCACTGATGGCCGCGGCCGTCGCCTCGACCGTGCCGGTCTCTGCCAGGCGTGCATACATCTGGGCCTGGAAGTCGTCCGGGAGGTACTGCTCGACCTGGTCGGCGAGCGTGGCCGCGACGGATGCCGCCGTCTCGTACTTCAGCGGGGCGACGCCCACCAGGTTCTGCACGGCGACATCGCGCTCGGCGTCGGTGAGCCCCCCGGCCGCGAGGGTGCGCAGCACCTTCCAGAGGTCGTCCAGTGCCGGTCCGGTGTTGGGGGTGTCCACGGAGCCGCTGATGGCGAGCATCGAGGCACCCGTCCCGTCGGGGGCGGAACGCAGCACCTGGCCGAAGGCCCGTACGCCGTAGGTGTAGCCCTTCTCCTCGCGCAGGACGCGGTCCAGCCGAGAGGTGAGGGTGCCGCCGAGGCAGTACGTGCCCAGCACCAGCGCCGGCCAGACGCGGTCGTGGCGGTCCGGGCCGGTGCGGCCGATGAGCAGCTGCGTCTGTACGGCGCCGGGCCGGTCCACGATCACCACACGGCCGGTGTCGTCGGCGGTGATCGGCGGTACGGGGCGGGGCGCCGCGGTGTTGCCGGTCCAGGTGCCGAGGGTGTCGGCGAGCACGGCGTCCAGGTCGACGCCGGTGAGATCGCCGACGATCACCGCGGTGGCGGTGGCGGGCCGGACATGCGCCTCGTAGAAGGCCCGTACGGCCGGGGCGTCGATCCGCGCCACGGTCTCCTCCGAACCTTGGCGGGGGCGCGACATGCGCAGGGAGGCCGGGAAGAGCTCCTTGGACAGCTGCTTGGCGGCCCGGCGGGCCGGGTTGGCACTCTCGTGCGGGATCTCGTCCAGCCGGTTGCGTACGAGCCGCTCGATCTCGTTGTCGGCGAAGGCGGGCGCACGCAGTGCCTCGGCGAGCAGACCGAGCGCCTTGGGCAGCCTGGAGACCGGGACCTCCAGCGACACACGGACACCGGGGTGGTCGGCGTGCGCGTCGAGAGTGGCGCCGCAGCGCTCCAGCTCGGCGGCGAACTCCTCCGCCGTGTGCTTGTCCGTTCCCTCCGACAGAGCGCGCGCCATGATCGTGGCAACGCCGTCGAGGTCCTCGGGCTCGGCATCGAGCGGGGCGTCGAGGGAGATCTCGACGGCCACCACCTGCTGGCCGGGGCGGTGGCAGCGCAGCACGGTCAGCGCGTTGTCCAGCGCGCCGCGCTCGGGGGCCGGGAACGCCCAGGGCCGGGCAGTACCGGCCGTCGGCTGCGGATGGAAGTCCATGGTCACGGCAGCGTCGGTCACTGGTCCGCCCCCTCGTGCTCGTCGTTCTCGGCGTTCTCGTCGCTGTCGTCGGCAGAGAGGGGCTCGTAGACCAGCACCGCCCTGTTGTCCGGGCGCAGCCGGGCCTTGGCGACCGCCTGCACCTCCTCGGCGGTGACGTCCAGCACCCGCTGGACGGCGGTCAGCGCCAGCTGCGGGTCGCCGAACAGCACGGCATACCGGCACAGTTCGTCGGCGCGGCCGGCGACCGTGCCCAGCCGGTCGAGCCACTCGCGCTCCAACTGGGCCTGCGCGCGCTCCATCTCCTCGGCCGTGGGCCCCTCGGCGGCGAACCGCGCCAGCTCCTCGTCGACCGCTGCCTCGATCTGCGGCACCTCGACACCGCCGGACGTCTTGACGTCCAGCCAGCCCAGCGAAGGCGCGCCGGCCAGCCGCAGCAGGCCGAAACCGGCCGCGACGGCCGTCTGGTCACGGCGCACCAGGCGGTTGTGCAGCCGCGAGGACTCGCCGCCGCCCAGGACGGTGAGCGCCAGGTCGGCGGCGTCGCACTCGCGCGTTCCGTCGTGCGGCAGCCGGTAGGCGGCCATCAGCGCCCGGGCCGGTACCTCCTCGTGGATCTCCTCGCGCAGTTGCTCACCGATGTTCTCCGGGAGCGAGCCGTCGCGCGGCGGCTGCTTGCCGTCGTGGGAGGGGATGGAGCCGAAGTACTTCTCGATCCAGGCGAGCGTCTGCACCGGGTCGATGTCCCCGACGACCGACAGCACGGCGTTGTTCGGCGCGTAGTACGTACGGAAGAAGGCGCGCGCGTCCTCGAGGGTCGCCGCGTCCAGGTCGGCCATCGAGCCGATCGGGGTGTGGTGGTACGGGTGGCCCTCCGGGTAGGCGAGGGCGGTCAGCTTCTCGAAGGCCGTGCCGTACGGAACGTTGTCGTACCGCTGGCGGCGCTCGTTCTTGACGACGTCGCGCTGGTTCTCCATCGACTCGTCGTCGAGCGCGACGAGCAGCGAGCCCATGCGGTCGGCTTCCAGCCAGAGCGCCAGCTCGAGCTGGTGCGTGGGCATGGTCTCGAAGTAGTTGGTGCGCTCGAAGCTGGTGGTGCCGTTCAGCGAGCCGCCGGCCCCCTGCACCAGCTCGAAGTGGCCGTTCCCCTTGACCTGGCCGGAGCCCTGGAACATCAGGTGCTCGAAGAGGTGAGCGAGGCCGGTACGGTCCTTGACCTCATGGCGCGAACCGACGTCGTACCAGAGGCAGACCGCGGCGACCGGGGTCAGGTGGTCCTCGGAGAGCACCACGCGCAAGCCGTTGTCCAGCCGGTGCTCAGTCGCTGTCAGGCCGCCGGAACCGGCCTGCGCTGTGGCCGTGTGACCCATGGGCATGTACGTCCCTTCGATCGCGATACGGAGAAGTCCTGCCACTGTATGCAAGCGCAGTGACACCTGGCGAAGTTCCCGGGTCGCGGTCGGCGTTGTCAGTGGGACGGTCCACAATGGTCGGCGTCAGTTCAGACCTGGTACGCGAAGGAGCAGCAGCCGCGATGGCCCGCCGCAGCACGAAGACCCCGCCGCCGGACGATTTCGAGGAGAAGATCCTCGACATCGACGTCGTGGACGAAATGCAGGGCTCCTTCCTCGAGTACGCGTACTCGGTGATCTACTCCCGGGCCCTGCCGGACGCACGTGACGGAATGAAGCCGGTGCACCGCCGGATCGTGTACCAGATGAACGAAATGGGCCTGCGCCCCGACCGCGGCTATGTGAAGTGTGCCCGCGTCGTCGGCGAGGTCATGGGTAAGCTGCACCCGCACGGAGACGCGTCGATCTACGACGCCCTCGTGCGGATGGCACAGCCGTTCTCGATGCGCCTGCCGCTGGTCGACGGCCATGGCAACTTCGGCTCCCTCGGCAACGACGACCCGCCGGCCGCGATGCGGTACACCGAGTGCCGGATGGCGGATGCCACCAGCCTGATGACGGAGTCGATCGACGAGGACACCGTCGATTTCCAGTCGAACTACGACGGCCAGGAGCGGGAGCCCGTGGCGCTCCCCGCCGCGTATCCGAACCTGCTGGTCAACGGCGCGTCGGGGATTGCGGTCGGCATGGCGACGAACATGCCGCCGCACAATCTGGGCGAGGTCATCGCCGCCGCCCGCCATCTGATCAAGCACCCGGGCGCGGACCTCGAGACGCTGATGCGTTTCGTCCCCGGGCCCGACCTGCCGACCGGCGGCCGGATCGTGGGTCTGACCGGCATCAAGGACGCGTACGAATCCGGCCGCGGCACCTTCAAGATCCGCGCGACGGTCTCCGTGGAGAACGTCACGGCGCGCCGCAAGGGTCTGGTCGTCACCGAACTGCCCTTCGCCGTCGGGCCGGAGAAGGTGATCGCGAAGATCAAGGATCTGGTCTCCTCGAAGAAGCTCCAGGGCATCGCGGATGTCAAGGACCTCACCGACCGTGCGCACGGTCTGCGTCTGGTCATCGAGGTCAAGAACGGCTTCATTCCGGAGGCCGTGCTGGAGCAGCTCTACAAGCTGACGCCGATGGAGGAGTCCTTCGGTATCAACAACGTGGCGCTCGTGGACGGCCAGCCGCTCACCCTCGGACTCAAGGAGCTGCTGGAGGTCTATCTCGACCACCGCTTCGAGGTCGTGCGCCGGCGCAGCGAGTTCCGGCGCACCAAGCGGCGCGACCGGCTGCACCTGGTCGAGGGCCTGCTCGTCGCGCTGCTCGACATCGACGAGGTCATCCGTCTCATCCGGTCGAGTGACAATTCCGCGCAGGCCAAGGAGCGGCTGATCGAGCACTTCTCGCTCAGCGAAATCCAGACGCAGTACATTCTGGACACTCCCCTGCGCCGGCTGACCAGGTTCGACCGGATCGAGCTGGAGAGCGAGCGCGACCGCCTGACCGGCGAGATCGACGAGCTGACCGGGATCCTGGACTCGGACACCGAGCTGCGCAAGCTGGTCTCGACCGAACTGGCCGCGGTGGCCAAGAAGTTCGGCACCGAGCGGCGCACGGTCCTCCTGGAGTCGGCGGGCACGCCCGTGGCGGCGGCGTCGCTCGAGGTCGCGGACGACCCGTGCCGGGTGCTGCTCTCCTCGACCGGACTACTGGCGCGTACGGCCAATGGCCGGCCCCTGACGGACGAGGCCGGAAAGCGCACCAAGCACGACGTGATCGTCTCCGCTGTGCCGGCCACGCAGCGCGGTGATGTGGGGGCGGTGACGTCGACCGGGCGGCTGCTGCGGGTCTCGGTGATCGATCTGCCGCAGCTGCCGGACACGGCGTCCGCGCCCAACCTCTCGGGCGGGGCGCCGCTTTCGGAGTTCCTCTCCCTGGAGGCGGACGAGACGCTCGTCTGTCTGACCACACTCGACGAGTCCTCACCGGGCCTCGCGCTCGGCACGCTGCAGGGTGTCGTCAAGCGGGTCGTGCCCGACTACCCCTCCAACAAGGAGGAGTTGGAGGTCATCACCCTCAAGGACGGGGACCGGATCGTCGGCGCGGCCGAGCTGCGTACGGGCGAGGAGGACCTGGTCTTCATCACCTCCGACGCCCAGTTGCTGCGCTACCAGGCCTCGCAGGTACGGCCGCAGGGCCGGGCCGCGGGCGGCATGGCCGGTATCAAGCTGGCGGAGGGCGCCGAGGTGATCTCCTTCACGGCGGTGGACCCGGCCGTGGACGCGGTGGTGTTCACGATCGCGGGTTCGCACGGCACGCTGGACGACTCGGTCATGACATCGAAGCTCACGCCCTTCGACCAGTACCCCCGCAAGGGGCGGGCCACGGGTGGCGTGCGCTGCCAGCGCTTCCTCAAGGGCGAGGACGTGCTGGTGCTGGCCTGGGCGGGCGCGGTCCCGGTCCGGGCCGCCCAGAAGAACGGCACCCCGGCCGAGCTCCCGGAGCCGGACCCGCGCCGCGACGGCTCGGGCACGCCGCTGACCTCGGCAATCGCCGTGCTGGCGGGCCCGGCGAGCTAGTCGGCCTCCGCCGTCTCGTCCGCTGCCGCAGGTACGTACCGCAGGACGCCCCACATGCTCCGCTCGTCGGGGGCGTCCTGCGGACCGGTCTGTCCGCAGGACTCCAGCTCCTTGCGCAGCGCGTCGGCATCGATGCCCGACCCGATCAGCACGAGCTGGGTCAGGCGCTCGCCGCCGCGCGCCCACGGCTGGGGGTAGAACCGCAGAAACCGGCCGACCGCATGCACGGCGTACCGGTTGCCCGGATCGGCCGCCCCGAAGTCGACGAATCCCTTGATCCGGTAGAGCCCCTCGGGCCGGGAGTCCAGGAAGCCCATGAGCCGCCGGGGGTGCATGGGCACCTCCGACGCTACGGAGACGCTCTCGTACGCGGCGTGCAGATGACCCGCGCGCCCGTGCCCATGCCCGTGGTCGTGCCCGTACTCGTGCTCGTCCGTGTACAGGTCCTCGAAGGACAGCTGCCGGACCTTCTCCTCCCGCTCCGGCCGCGCGGCGGGGTCGAAGAGCAGCTCGGGATCGACCCGCCCGTACTCCGCGGGAATCACCGGCGTGCCCCCGCTGAGCTCGCCGAGCGTCCCGAGCACGCCGTCCAGCGCGGCCTGCCCCACCCGGTCCGTCTTGTTCAGGACGACCAGGTCGGCGATCGCGAGATGACGGTCGATCTCGGGGTGCCGCTCCCGGGTGGCCTCGAACTCGGCCGCATCGACGACCTCGACCAGTCCCCCGTACACAATGCGCGGATTGTCGCTGGCGAGAATCATCCGTACGAGTTCCTGCGGCTCGGCAAGTCCGCTCGCCTCGATGACGATGACATCGATCCGCGCGGCGGGCCGGGTGAGTCTGACCAGATAGTCGTCCAGCTCGCTCGCGTCCACGGCGCAGCACAGACAGCCGTTCCCGAGGGAGACGGTGGAGCCGACCTGCCCTGCGACGGTCATGGCGTCGATCTCGATGGAGCCGAAGTCATTGACGATCACGCCGATCCGGTTGCCTCCGTTCCGGCGGAGCAGATGGTTGAGCAGAGTGGTCTTGCCGGATCCCAGAAAGCCCGCGAGGACGACGACGGGGATCTGCGGCATGCTCAACGTGGCACCTCTGGGGGTTCTCGACCGTGGTCTCGGCGGCTGGGGCGGCCTCCCAGGATAGGGGCGGGGAGCTCGGCGGGGTCATCCACGAGGTTGCCGACGCAGGTCGGACGGTATGTGCGGGCGAAGGCCAGAACACCGGCTCGCGATCGCAGCCGGTGCAGCGGGCCGTCCCCGAAACCGCGAGTTCGGTGCGGCGCAGACGCACAGCTTTTCGGTAGAGGCTCAGCATCGAGGAAGGGTCAGCGGCCTGGGCGGCCGGCGGCGTACGCGGCCGAGCCGGCGGGCTGCGGCGGCCACGGCGGAGCACCCGAGACGAATCCTGAGTACGGCGCAGCCGCAGTCCGGGGCAGCGGCAACCCGGCAGCCGTCAGGACCGGGGGCCACGCCCTCGGAGCGGAGGTGTGTCGGTTCCTGGATGCGCTTGCGTTGTGCCGGAGATTTCAGAAAGGGCCATCTGGCCCTTACCGTTCGTAGGCATGAATCCCGTACCGACCGCCCCCGCCCGGCGACGGCGGTTCGGCTGGCCGCAGCGGGTCTTCTCGCAGGTCCTGCTGATGCAGCTGGCCATCGCCACCGGTGTGACCGTGCTGGCCACCGGTCTCTTTCTCGCGCCCCTCAGCGCCCAGCTCGACGACCAGGCGATGCGCCGGGCGCTCGCCATCGCCGAGACCACTGCGTCCCCCGAGGTCGCCGACGAGCTGATCGGCTCGCGGCCGACGGCCGACGGACCTGTGCAGGCCGAGGCCGAGCGGATCAGACAGGCCACCGGCGCCGAGTACGTCGTGGTCATGGACGAGCTCGGGGTGCGGTGGTCCCACACCTCGCGCGACCAGATCGGGCGTGTCGTCTCCACCGATCCGAGCGAGGTCCTCGCGGGCCGGGAGGTGATGGAGATCGACAGCGGGACGCTCGGCCGTTCCGCGCGGGGGAAGGTGCCGCTGCGCGACGAGGGCGGTGAGATCGTGGGCGCGGTATCGGTCGGCATCGAGTACGACAGCGTGCGCGCCCGGCTGCTCGCGGCGATCCCGGGGCTGCTCGCGTACGCGGGCGGAGCGCTGGCCGTCGGGGCCCTGGCCGCGTATCTGATCTCCCGCAGGCTCCAGCGTCAGACCCACGACCTGGCCTTCTCCGACATCTCCGCGCTGCTGGCCGAGCGCGAGGCGATGCTGCACGGCATCCGGGAGGGCGTCGTGGCCCTCGACGCGTCCGGGCGAATACGGCTGATGAACGACGAGGCGCAGCGGCTGCTCGGCCTGGGTCCCGAGGTGATGGGGCAGCCGCTCGACGAGGTGCTGGGTCAGGGCCGTACGACCGATGTACTGGCGGGGCAGGTCACCGGCGAGGATCTGCTGACCGTACGGGGAAGCCGGGTACTGGTCGCCAACCGGATGCCGACCGACGACGGCGGCGCCGTCGCCACGCTGCGCGACCGCACCGAGCTGGAGCAGCTGGGCCGCGAGCTGGACTCCACCCGCGGACTGATCGACGCCCTGCGCGCACAGGATCATGAGCACGCCAACCGGCTGCACACGCTGCTCGGTCTTCTGGAACTGGAGATGCACGAGGAGGCGGTGGAATTCGTCACCGAGGTGGTCGGGGTGCACCGGGCCACCGCCGAGCAGGTCACCGAGAAGATCCATGACCCGCTGCTGGCCGCGCTGCTGGTGGGCAAGGCGACGGTGGCGGCGGAGCGCGGCGTCTCGCTGCGCATCGCGCCAGGGACACTGCTGCCCGACCGGCTGGTGGACCCGCGCGGTCTGGTGACGGTCGTCGGCAATCTCGTGGACAACGCCCTGGACGCGGCCGCCGGCTCCCAGGACCCGCAGATCGAGGTCGAGCTGTATGCGCAGGGCCGTACGGCGGTGCTGCGGATCGCGGACAGCGGCCCCGGAGTCGCACCCGGCCAGCGGGAGCTGATCTTCACGGAGGGCTGGTCCACGAAGGAGCTTCCGGCGCACGGCAAGCGCGGTCTCGGGCTGGCGCTGGTGCGCAGGCTCGCGGAGCGGCAGGGCGGCAGCGCGCGGGTGCGCGAGCCGGCGGGCGGCGGCGCCGAATTCACCGTCGTACTCCCGGAGGCGCTGGCCGAACCGGGGCTGGCCACTGCCGTGGAGGCGCGATGACGGACAGGGGCGCCGAGGCAACCGGCCAACTGATTGACGTCCTGGTGGTGGACGACGATGTCCGGGTCGCGGAGATCAACGCGGCCTATGTGTCCAAGGTGCCCGGCTTCCGGGTCTGCGCGAAGGCGCACTCGGCTGCCGGGGCCCTGGAGCGGATCGCCGAGTGCCCGGTGGACCTGATCCTCCTCGACCACTATCTGCCGGACGGGAACGGTCTTGCGGTCGTACGGGAGCTGCGCAGGCTCGGCCACCAGACTGACGTGATCATGGTGACGGCGGCGCGGGATGTTGCCACCGTCCAGGCGGCGATGCGCCACGGTGCGCTCCAGTACCTGGTGAAGCCGTTCACCTTCGCCGGGCTGCGTTCCAAGCTGGAGGCGTACGCAGGGCTGCGCCGCACCCTGGACGGCGGCGGCGAGGCGGAACAGGCCGAGGTGGACCGGATCTTCGGGGCCCTGTCGGCGGGCTCGGTCGCCCCCGAACTGCCCAAGGGCCACTCACCGACCACGGCGGAGCTGGTACGCCAGGTGCTGCTGACCGCCGAGGGGCCGCTCTCCACCCAGGAGATCGCCGAACGCGCAGGGGTGAGCCGGCAGACCGCGCAGCGCTATCTGAAGCTGCTGGAGCGGGCGAGTCGGGTGCGGCTGAGCCTGAGGTACGGCGAGACGGGCCGCCCGGAACACCGCTACCTCTGGTCGGCGAGCGTCTGACTCACACCGCACCAGCACCCGTCAGCGCACGTACCTCCGTCTCCGCGTGCTTGGCCGCGTCCGGCGGCTCCGTCGAGGTGACGGTGCCGATCCATCCCGCCAGGAAGCCCAGCGGGATGGAGACCAGGCCCGGGTTCTGCAGCGGGAAGACATGGAAGTCCATCCCCGGGAAGAGTGCCTCAGGGCTCCCCGAGACGACTGGTGAGAGCACCACCAGGACCACCGCCGGAATCAGACCGCCGTACACCGACCAGACCGCGCCGCGCGTGGTGAAGTTCCGCCAGAACAGCGAGTAGAGCAGCACGGGCAGGTTGGCGGAGGCAGCGACCGCGAAGGCCAGGCCCACCAGGAACGCGACGTTCAGGTCCCGGGCGAGCAGGCCGAGCGCGATCGCGGCCACCCCGATGCCGGCCGCGGCGACCCTGGCCACCGCGACCTCGCTGTGCTGTTTGGCATGGCGCCACCGGAGCGAGGCGTACAGATCGTGGGCCACCGAGGCGGAGGAGGCGAGGGTGATCCCGGCGACGACAGCGAGGATGGTCGCAAAGGCCACCGCCGCGACGACGGCAAAGAGAACCGTTCCTCCGGTGGAGCCCGCTCCACCGCCGAGGTCCAGTGCGAGCAGCGGAACCGCGGTGTTCCCGGCGGCGTTCGACTGCCGCACCTCGTCGGTGCCGAGCACGGCGGCCGCACCGAAGCCGAGCACGATCGTCATCAGATAGAAGCTGCCGATGAGACCGATCGACCAGACGACCGAGCGGCGGGCGGCCCGCGCGGTCGGCACGGTGTAGAAGCGGGACAGGATGTGCGGCAGTCCCGCCGTACCGAGCACCAGTGCCAGGCCGAGGCTGATGAAGTCGAGGCGCGCGGTCCAGCTCCCGCCGTACTTGAGGCCGGGCGAGAGGAAGTCCTTGCCATGGCCACTGCGTTCGGCGGCGGAGATGAGCAGCTGGTTGAAGTCGCCGTGGAAGCGGGTCAGTACGAGCACGGTCATCGCGATCGCGCCCGCCATCAGCAGCACGGCTTTCACGATCTGGATCCAGGTGGTGGCTCGCATCCCTCCCAACGACACATAGATCACCATCAGGGCACCCACGCCGATCACGGTCCACGAGCGCGCGGCCTCGCTCGTACCACCGAGGAGCAGCGCGACCAGGCTTCCGGCTCCCACCATCTGCGCCACCAGATAGAGAACGGACACGGCGACCGAAGAAGTTCCCGCGGCGATACGGACAGGTCGCTCGCTCATTCTCGACGCGACGACGTCGGCGAGGGTGAACCGGCCGCAGTTGCGCACGAGTTCGGCGACGAGGAGCAGCACGACCAGCCAGGCGACCAGGAAACCGACGGAGTAGAGCATTCCGTCGTAGCCGTAGAGGGCGATGAGTCCGGAGATTCCGAGGAAGGAGGCGGCGGACATGTAGTCGCCGGCGATGGCGAAACCGTTCTCCATGGGCGAGAAGAGCCGTCCGCCTGCGTAGAACTCCTCCGCGGAGCCACGCCGGTTGCGGCTCACCCAGGTCGTGATGGCGAGGGTGGCGGCAATGAACGCACTGAACAGCAGCAGTGCCAGGGTCTGGTGGTCGCCGCTCAACGCCCGGCCCCCCGCGTCATCTCCGGTACCGCGGTCTCCTGTACCCCGGTCTCCTGTGCTCTCGTTTCCTGTGCTCTCGTTTCCTGTGCCCTCGTCTGATCGAACACGGTCCAGCGCAGCTCGAGGGCCGCACGGTCCCGGCGCAGCCGCGCATGGCGCGCGTACGCCCAGGTCAGCAGAAAGGTGGTGAGGAACTGCCCGAGCCCCGCAACCATCGCCACATTCACCGCTCCCGCCACCGGCCTGGCCATCAGCCCGGGCGTGGCGGTCGCGGCGACGACATACGCCAAGTACCAGGCGAGGAAGGCGAGGGCGGCGGGCACGACGAACCTTCGGTAGCGGCTGCGCACCTCCTGGAAGGCGGCGCTGCGATGCACTTCCAGGTAGATGTCGGCCGCGCAGGGTCCGGCGCTCCCACGGTCCGTCGGCGCGGGAGCCACGACGGGAGCGGGGGCACCCGTGCCGTCCAGCTCGCCCCAGCCCGAGGCCAGCGCGTCGTACCACGGGTCGTCGAGCCGCACCGCTGTGGCGTGCTGCCCTTCCTGCTTCTCCACCGATCAACTCTCCTTGTCAGCGAACCGTTTCGGCTCGCTGACCAAGAATGGACAGATCAGGGAGATCCCGGACTCTTCTCCCGCCGCTCTTCACCCCATCAGGTGACGCTCGTCCCGGGTGGCTGCGCGAGGCCCTCCCGATAGGCGTACCGCACCGCCTGGGCGCGGTCATGGATGCCGGCCTTCGAGAAGAGGTTGTTGATGTGGGTCTTCACGGTGGCTGTGGAGATGTGCAGACGGCGCGCGATGTCCGTGTTGGCGAGGCCCTCCGCGATCAGGATCAGCACCTCGCCCTCGCGGGCGGTCAGGCCGTCGGGCAGCTTCGGTCCGGTCGGTTCGGGCTGCGCGGTGATCTGCTCGAGCAGCCGTCGCTGTACGACCGGTGAGAGCCCGGCCCGCCCGGCGAGTACGTCCTGGATGGCCCGTACGATCTCGTCGCCGTCGGCGTCCTTGGTGAGGTAGCCCCGCGCTCCCGCCCGCAGCGCGGGGAAGAGCGAGTCGTCGTCCGCGTAGGTGGTGAGCACGACGACCTGGGTGGCGGGGTGTTCGCCGCGGATACGGCGGGTCGCCTCCACACCGTCGCAGCGGGGCATCCGCAGGTCCATCAGCACGACGTCGGGGGCGAGTGCGGCGACAAGGGCGACCGCCTCCTCACCGTCCTTCGCCGAGCCGACGACCTCGATGCCGGGCAGCAGTCCCAGCAGCATCACAATGCCCTCGCGCACCACCGCCTGATCGTCGGCGACGACCACCCTGGCGATCTGCGCGGTCATGCCGGCACTCGCAGCCGCACCACGAAGCCCTCTCCCTCCGGTCCCGCCTCCAGGGAGCCACCGAGCAGTTCAGCCCGCTCACGCATCCCCAGCAGACCGTACCCGCAGCCGGCAGTCCTGAGTTCACCGGCCTTCGCTGTGGTGCCCGAGTCCCGTACCTCCAGGACCACTTCACCCTCCTCGTACACGAGCAGCATGCGCACCTTGGCCCCCGGCGCGTGCTTGCGCACGTTCGTCAGGGCCTCCTGCGCCACTCTCCGTACGGCCTGCGAGGCCTCGGCGGGCAACTGCCGCCGCTCCCCCGCCACTTCGTTCTGGGCCCCGTCCATGACGGCCAGCTCCCTCAGATAGTCCTCGACGGGGACCATCTCGCCGCGCAGGGCGGAGAGTGCCTGCCGAGTCTCGGCGAGACCTTCGCGGGCCATGCCGCGTGCCGCCACCACCCGCTCCAGGATCTGTTCGCGGAACGGCCCTTCCGGGCCGCGCTCGATCTGCAGCCGGGCCGCCTCCAGATGCACCAGCTGCGCGGAGAGGCTGTGCGCGAGGACATCGTGGATCTCGCGTGCGATACGCGCCCGTTCACCGAGGGCGGCGGAGGTGGCCTCCGCCTCACGGGCGGCACGTTCCTGGGCGAGCAGCCGGAATCCGGCGCCACGGGCCTGGGCATCGAGGCGGAGCGAATAGCCGGCGAGCAGCACCGCGGCCGTCGTGAATCCTGCTCCCAGGGCACCGCTGTCATCGGTCAGCAGGAAGCCGGTCACCATCACCGTGACGGCCCCCAGGGCAGCACCGAGCGGAAGTCGCTCCAACGCCATGACGGAGATGCTGACCCACAGCACCGCTGCCGGGATCGCGGCCCCGGCGGCGTACGACCCTGCTCCGCAGGCGGCGACGCCGGCAAGCAGCCCGAGAGAAGGCAGCAGTCTGTTGCCCAGGGTCGTGTGGTGGTAGGTGAGGAAGGCCGCGGTGCAGCAGAGCAGAGCCATGGGTGGGAGCACCGCCCGCCAGCCGTGGAATGCGTCCGAGCGGTACGCGCTGTACACCGCAAATGCCGCCAGCGCGGCAAGCAGAACGATGTCGAGGGCGATACGGACGCGCGGTACGCCGAGGCGGGACAGCGCTTCCCGCGTGGGCCATTCGGTCCACTTGCTGCTGGGCACCTTGGGTCCTCCTCCATCGCCCACGATGCTACGGAGGAGGAGCCCGGCCCGGGATCGGGTCAGGGGTGGAGCTCACGGCTCCACCCCTGGGTGGACGGGGCGGTCTCAGGCGTCGATGCGCGAGCGGTCGAGTGTCGCCGCGGAGCTGGTGATGAACTCCTTGCGGGGCGCGACCTCATTGCCCATCAGCAGGTCGAACACCTGCTCGGAGGACTCGAGATCCCCGATGTTGATCCGGCGCAGGGTGCGGTGGCGGGGATCCATCGTGGTCTCCGCGAGCTGGTCGGCGTCCATCTCGCCCAGACCCTTGTAGCGCTGGATGGAGTCCTTGAAGCGGACCCCCTTGCGCTGGTACTCCAGCAGCGTCTGGCGCAGCTCACTGTCGGAGTACGTGTACACGTACTTGTCCTGGCCCTTTTTGGGCTGGATCAGCTCGATCCGGTGCAGCGGCGGTACGGCGGCGAACACACGGCCCGCCTCCACCATGGGCCGCATATAGCGCTGGAAGAGCGTCAGCAGCAGACAGCGGATGTGGGCGCCGTCGACATCGGCGTCGACCAGCAGAACGATCTTGCCGTAGCGGGCGGCGTCGATGTCGAACGTCCGGCCCGATCCCGCTCCTATGACCTGGATGATCGCGCCGCACTCGGCGTTCTTGAGCATGTCCGAGATGGACGACTTCTGTACGTTCAGGATCTTTCCGCGGATCGGCAGAAGCGCCTGGAACTCACTGTTCCGCGCGAGCTTGGCGGTGCCGAGCGCGGAGTCCCCCTCCACGATGAAGAGCTCGCTGCGCTCCACGTCGTCGCTGCGGCAGTCGGCGAGCTTGGCCGGCAGCGAGGAGGTCTCCAGGGCGGTCTTCCGGCGCTGTGCGTCCTTGTGCTGGCGGGCAGCGATACGCGTACGGGCGGCGGCAACGGCCTTCTCCATCACCGCACGGGCCTGCGCCTTTTCGTCGCGCTTGGCGGAGGTCAGGAAGGCCTTGAGCTCCTTGGCCACGACATTGGCGACGATCCTGTTCGCCGCCGAGGTGCCCAGCACCTCCTTGGTCTGGCCCTCGAACTGCGGCTCCGCAAGCCGGACGGTGACGACCGCGGTGAGGCCCTCCAGGGCGTCGTCCTTGACGATGTCGTCCTCGGCGACGCGCAGCAGCTTGGCCGAGCGCAGCACCTCGTTCATCGTCTTGGTGACGGAGCGCTCGAAGCCGCTCACATGGGTGCCGCCCTTGGGGGTGGCGATGATGTTGACGAAGGACTTGACGCCGGTGTCGTATCCGGTGCCCCAGCGCATGGCGATGTCGACGCCGAGCTCGCGGGTGACCTCGGTGGGGGTCATATGACCGCGGTCGTCGAGGACCGGGACGGTCTCCTTGAAGGTGCCCTGTCCGGTCAGCCGCAGCACGTCGCAGACGGCCTTGTCCTGCGCGAGGTATTCGCAGAACTCGCTGATACCTCCGTCGAAGCGGAAGATCTCCTCGCTCTTGCCCTCGCCGTCCAGGTCCCGCTGGTCGCGGACGACGAGGGTCAGCCCGGGCACGAGGAAGGCGGTCTGGCGGGCGCGCTGGTGGAGGTGCTCCAGGGAGAGCTTGGCGTCCTTGAGGAAGATCTGCCGGTCGGCCCAGTACCGCACGCGCGTGCCGGTACGGGTCCTGGGCACCCGCTTGCCCTTGAGCAGCCCGTTCGCCGGGTCGAAGGGCGCGTCCGGCCCGGACTCGGTGAACATTCCGGGGACACCGCGGCGGAAGCTGATCAGGTGGGTCGCTCCGCTGCGGTCCACCTCGACGTCGAGGCGGGCGGAAAGGGCGTTGACGACGGAGGCACCCACGCCGTGCAGACCGCCCGACGCGGCGTACGAGCCGCCGCCGAACTTTCCGCCGGCGTGCAGCTTGGTCATCACGACCTCGACGCCGGAAAGGCCGGTCTTGGGTTCGACATCGACGGGGATGCCCCGGCCGTTGTCCTTGACCTCGACGGACCCGTCCTCGTGGAGGATCACCTCGATGTGGTCGCAGTGGCCGCCGAGGGCTTCGTCGACGGAGTTGTCGATGATCTCCCAGAGGCAGTGCATCAGGCCGCGGCTGTCGGTGGACCCGATGTACATGCCCGGGCGCTTGCGGACCGCCTCGAGCCCCTCGAGTACGAGCAGGTGCCGCGCGGTGTAGTTGGAACCGTCACGGTCTGCAGTCAGCAGCGCTGTGGACGGCACGGACGTTTCGGCGGTCACGCGGTTCGCTCCTCGCTGAATTTCAAATGTGGCCCAGTGGGGTAAAGGCCCGGCGTCGGTCGCCCGTCAGAGGGTACCGAGGCCTGGTAGAGCCGATGTAACGCCACCCTCGTGATTTCTCATGCTAGTCCAGCGTCGCATACGTGTTCGATCCCTCGATGGAGTGACGTGCACATCACGTTCCCTTCCAGGCATGAACCATTTAGGCTCCGGGCACGTCCTCATCAACAACCGGCAACCCAGCCGGGAGGGCCAAACGAGACAAGCAACGCGAAACCCGTAGAGCGAAGCAATACGGCTCATTCGCCGCCAACCGGCAACAGACAGCCACCTTGGGAAGAAGTTTCGAGGAAAAGCCACGAGCGGGAACGTTTTCGGCCTGGTTGGATGTTGACCCTGGTACGACAGCTCGTCGAGCTAGAGAAGAGGCGACGTGACTACTGTTCTGACCCCCGCGAGCCCGCTGACGGCCGCTGACCGCTGCGACCGCTGCGGCGCCCAGGCTTATCTGCGCGTCGTCCTGACCAGCGGTGGTGAGCTGCTCTTCTGTGCCCACCACGGGCGCAAGTTCGAGCCGGAACTCAAGAAGATCGCCGCGGAAATACAGGATGAGACCGACCGACTGACGGCCGTGCCGGCCAGCGTTGGTGAAGAGGACCGCTGACACGCAGACACCTCGCATCCACGACGAGCCAAGGGCCGATCCAGGACCGGCCGACGGGCGACTGCCCCTGAATACCAGGGGCAGTCGCCCGCTCGCATACCGTAACCGCGAAGCCAGGATCCTCCGAGCGTTCGGCGCCAAGCCGGACTACGGCAGAGCCACAGCGGAGACACGGGTGTACACCCCGGGGTTCTGCGCCAAGCCGCAGCCGCTGCCCCAGGACACCAGGCCGATGAGTCGGCCTTGCGCCACCAGCGGCCCTCCGCTGTCGCCCTGACAGGCGTCGTGCCCGCCCCGTGGGTCTCCCGCACAGAGCATCGTGGACTCCAGGTACCTCCCGCCCACGCCGCCGGGATACGCCTGCCCGCACTCCGCGTCCGACAGCACCGTCACGGGCGCGGCGCGCAGCGAGGACGCGTAGCTGCCGTTCCCCCTCGTATCGCCCCAGCCGTAGACGGTTGCGCTCGTGCCCGCCACGTAGGCCGGGTCACCGACGCCCGCCAGGCCGATCGCGCTGGATGCGGGAAGGGCCTCGGACAGCGTCAGCACGGCCATGTCCCCACTGTTCGTCAGCGGGTTGTACTCCGGATTGACCCAGGTGCCGCTCACCGGGATCTCCTGGCCCCCGGCTCCGAGCAGCTGCGAGCGTCCCGAGATGACCTTCAGATCGCGTACCTCGCTCACCTCCTGACCGAGGACCACCCGGCTCAGGCAGTGGGCGGCCGTCATCACCTTCGTGGGCGCCACCAGGACTCCGCCGCAGAACTGACCCGCTCGGGTTCCTCCGAACCGGTCACGGCTGGACAGCGCCACGACCCAGGGGCTGTCGTCGACCTCCACTGGATAGCCGCCGACGACCACGCTGTCGGCGACGGCAGGCAGAGGCGAGGCGAGCGGTGCCAGGGCCACTACGGCGGTCAGGGCCAGCGCACCCGTCAATGCTCGGGCGATGGGACGAGGCATATGGACTCCTGACTCTGAGTAAATTCAGTCCACTCAGAGTCATCCAGTCCGCCGCTGCATGCACCCGGACACGCCGAGGGCCCGGCTCCCTGGCGGGATCCGGGCCCTCGGCGGCGTACTGCTGAGGCGACCTAGTCGAGGTAGTCGCGCAGAACCTGCGAACGCGACGGGTGACGCAGCTTCGACATGGTCTTGGACTCGATCTGACGGATGCGTTCACGCGTCACGCCGTAGACCTTGCCGATCTCGTCCAGAGTCTTCGGCTGGCCGTCCGTGAGACCGAAGCGCATGGAGACCACGCCCGCCTCACGCTCGGACAGGGTGTCGAGTACCGAGTGCAGCTGCTCCTGGAGGAGCGTGAAGCTGACCGCGTCGGCCGGCACGACCGCCTCGGAGTCCTCGATGAGGTCTCCGAACTCGCTGTCGCCGTCCTCACCCAGGGGAGTGTGGAGGGAGATCGGCTCTCGGCCGTACTTCTGGACCTCGATGACCTTCTCGGGGGTCATGTCCAGTTCCTTGGCCAGCTCCTCCGGGGTGGGCTCGCGGCCCAGGTCCTGGAGCATCTGGCGCTGCACACGCGCGAGCTTGTTGATGACCTCGACCATGTGCACCGGGATACGGATGGTGCGGGCCTGGTCGGCCATGGCGCGGGTGATCGCCTGACGGATCCACCAGGTGGCGTACGTGGAGAACTTGTAGCCCTTGGTGTAGTCGAACTTCTCGACCGCGCGGATCAGACCGAGGTTGCCCTCCTGGATCAGGTCCAGGAAGAGCATGCCGCGGCCCGTGTAGCGCTTGGCCAGCGAGACCACCAGGCGGAGGTTGGCCTCCAGCAGGTGGTTCTTGGCGCGGCGGCCGTCCTCGGCGATGATCTCCAGCTCGCGCTTGAGCTTCGGTGCGAGCTTGTCGGAGTTCGCCAGCTTGTCCTCGGCGAACAGGCCCGCCTCGATGCGCTTGGCGAGCTCGACCTCCTGCTCGGCGTTGAGGAGCGGGACCTTGCCGATCTGCTTGAGGTAGTCCTTGACCGGGTCGGCGGTGGCACCGGCGACGGCAACCTGCTGCGCAGGCGCGTCGTCCTCGTCGTCGTCTGAGAGGACGAAGCCCTTGTTCTCGCCCTCGGCCTCTTCCTCCTCGCCCTTGCCACCGGGCTGGACCTCATCGAGCAGCTCTTCGCCCTCGGCGGCCTCGTCGGAGTCCTTCTTGCCCGCGGTCTTCTTGGCCACAGTCTTCTTTGCGACGGTCTTCTTCGCCGCCGTCTTCTTGGCCGCCGTCTTCTTGGCGGCCGTCTTCTTGGCAGTCGCTGTCGCCGATGCCTCGTCGGCCGGGACGTCGACGGAATCGGCCGTCGGCGCCGCGGAGGCCGCGACGGTCTTCGCCGTGGCGGTCTTGGCCGCGACGGTCTTGGTGGCGGTGCGCTTTGCCGGGCTCTTCGCTGCGACGCTCTTGCGGGCGCGCTTCGGCGACTCCGCGGCACTGACCATCAGCGTCACACCCTCTTCCTCGAGGATCTGGTTGAGGCTGCGCAGAACATTCTTCCACTGGGTTGGCGGAATCTGGTCAGCCTCGAAGGCCCGACGCACGTCATCGCCGGCGATCTGCCCATCAGCCTTTCCCCGCTCGATGAGCGCCATCACAGACTCGGACTCGGCGATCTCCGGCGGGAGCGTACGGGATGTGCTGGCCGACACGAACAACCTCTCGGAACGATGGAAACGGCTTCCGGCCCCGCCCATGATCGGGCCGGAGCCGACGACCACCAGGCTGCGGATGTGCCGGTGGCGCGGAGTGGACCTCGGAGCTGACACAGCGCCCTGAATGGCTGCTGTATTCCCTCCTCGGCGGTCACCTCTTAGGTCATCGCACGGTTTCGAGGAGTGTTACGCCCAATCCACGTGGCCCGAGTCACACCTCATCTACGACGAACCGGCCAGATGGGGCGTTTACCACACAATCGTGCCGCCGGACCCCCGTGGAATCCGGCGACACACGATGCGTACGCCTTCATACTCCCCGACCGCGCCCTGCGATCAGTGCTCGCGGGGTGCGGGCACGACCCGCTCCACCTCCGGGTGCACGGTGAGCAGTTGGCGCATGGCCGATTCCGCGGCGTGCGGGTCACCGGAAGCGAGGGCGTCGGCGATGCGCGCGTGGTGAGCCAGAGAGGCATCGGTGGGGCGGTCACAGCCGGTGACCGGGCCGCCGGAGACCTGGAGGGCTGCGGAGACGATCCCGGAGAGGTGCTCGAGCATGCGATTGCCGGCGAGCTGGATGAGCAGGGAGTGGAACTCCGCGTCAGCCCGGGAGAACGTGATCCCGTCACCCTGAGCGAGGGCGTGGCCCATGATCTCGATCATGTCGGTGAGGCGCTGCTGGACGTCCTCGCGGCCGTGCCCGGCGGCGAGCCGCGCGGCGAGCGGCTCGATGGTCCACCGCAGCTCGCTCAGCTCCCGGCGCTGATCGTCACGCTGCGGGCCGAAGGCACGCCACTCGATGATGTCGGGATCCAGCAGGTTCCAGTCACTGACCGGACGGACCCGGGTGCCGACGTTGGGACGGGCGCTGACCAGGCCCTTGGCCTCGAGGACGCGCAGGGACTCCCGGACGACAGTGCGGGAGACCTCGAAGCGCTGCCCGATCTCCTCGGGAACGAGCGGACGGTCGGCGCCGAGGTCGCCGGAGACGATCATCTGGCCAAGCTGCTGGACGAGTTGACCGTGCAGTCCGCGGCCCCGGCTGCCTGCCGCACGGCGGCCGACCCGGCCCAACTCCACGTCGGCACCGCCCCAGGAGGGAGGGCCGACGCGGTCGGCGCCGGGCGACTCCGCGTAGGGGTATCGGTCGAGTTCACCCGGGCCGGCGAGGGAGGACTCGACGGGGCGGGCGGCGGTCATCATGGTGTGCGCAAGGGTACTCACGCATCCTTTGTCGGCGTGGCTCCGGCGGCCCTTGAGGTCTTTGGTGAAAAGCACACGAAAGGGTGATCGGCGCTCGCCTCACAATTGACGCCTTATCGGAAAGAAACGGGCGACCTCAAGGGAGTTGTGAACACTTCGCCGAGTCTCGGTCGACCTTGATCACCAACGGGCTCTGCGGCGAAGTCCAGTGAACAGATATGCGCAGATCAGGGCCGACAGCGACAACGTCAGTGCGGCGCCGACAGGTTGGGCGACGAGGCGCACCCCGGTCATCAGCCAGCTGTCGGCCCGCTGCGGCAACTCGACCCAGGCCAGCTCGCGCAGCCGGCCCGGGAGTCCGGCGATGGAACGGGCTGCCGGAACGACAAGCGCCTTCTGTACGAGAGGGGCGATGAGGACCGGTACGGCGAGTACCGCGGCCACTCCGGCGGCCGTGACCTTGAAGACACCGGCGGCGAGCAGCCCGGCCCAGGCGCAGCCGACCGTGAGTCCGCCCCAACCGGCTGCCATGACCGGCCAGTTCCGGGCTGCCGGTGTCACATCCGTCCCGTAGACGAGACGGAGGGCCTGGGCGTCGGCCAGCACGACGAGAAGCGCGAGCAGCAGGGCGACCGTGGCGGTCACGGCCAGCTTGGCGAGGAGGAGGCCAAGGCGGCGAGGGACGGTGCCGCGGGCGGCGGCGAGCGCGGGGTAGCGGTACTCCTCGCCGAAGGAGAGCGCCCCGATCAGGCCCGCCCCGAAGGCCGCGGGCGGCAGCGGCAGCACCTCGGGCCAGGCAACGAGCAGGCTCGGCAGCGGGGTACTGCCGGTGCGCGCGAGCAGGATGCACAGGGCGAGGGAAGCGACGAGCACGGCAGCCGCGATCAACGGGGCGGTGCGGACGCCGAGGAGACGGCGGAGTTCGTAGCGCAGGGGCCGCAGGGGGCTGCGTGCGGGGCTCGGAGGCGTCGGGGGCAGGTTGGGGCCGGGTGGCTGCGGCGCGGCCGGGACGGGCCGATTCTCGGCGTCGGTGGCGCGTGTGGGGGCGGGCACCGCCCCCGCTGCGGGGCCTGCGTCGCCGACCTCGTCCGAGAGCCGGTGGACGAGCACTCCGTGCCGGAAGGCGGTTTCGCCGATCTCGGCGCAGCTGCTGCCGTAGACGGAGAGGAGACTGCCTTCCTCGGCGACCACCTCGACAGAGCGCTGGGCGGCACGTGCTTCCCGGTTGACGACGTGGGCGAGGCGGGCGGCGTGCGGGGTACGGACCGCGACGCGGGGGCGGAGCCTGGTGCGCGAGAAGGCGGCGGCGTTCTGGTCGGCGACAAGGCGGCCTTCGTCGATAGTGACGACGCGGTCGGCGTTGCGGGCTGCCTCCTTGGGGTCACTGGTGGTGCACAGGACGGTTCCGCCCTGTGCGGCATGGGCACGCAGCAGCCCGAAGAGCCAGCTGCTCTCGCGTGGCGAGAGCCCTTTGGAGGGCTCGTCGAGGATGAGCGTCTGCGGGTCGCCCAGCAGTGCGGATGCGAGCCCGAGTCTGCGGTCCATACCGACGGAGAGCGTGCCGAGACGCTGGTTGCCGAGGCCCGCGAGGCCGACCGCTTCGAGCATCTCGTCGGCGCGCCCGGCGGGCACTCCGGCGGCGGCGCAGAGCATGCGGAGCTGACCCCGGGTGGTCCGTACGGGATTACCCGGTACGTCACCCAGGAGCACCCCGACCTCGCGGGCGGGGTGGGCGATGCGGTGGAGGGGGTTGCCGCGGAAATACGTCACACCGCGGCCGGACTCGAGTTCGAGCATCAGCCGTAGTGCCGTTGTCTTTCCGGAGCCCGGCGCGCCGAGCAGCGCCGTGACACGGCCCGGCCCGGCCTCGAAGGTGAGGTCGTCGACTGCGGAGGGGTGGTCTCGGCGGTGGGTACTGGTGAGTCCGATGGCCTGGAGCATCGCTTCTCTCGCGGAAGGTGAGAACCGCTCGGCGGCAGGTGGGTACCGCAGCAAGATAACGCGACATTTCGGACTTTTGGCGCAGCTGGCAGAGCACCGGGTGTCAGACGTTTGACCGAACTCCGTCAGACCTCGGGACGCAGCATCGGCGGGTTCAGGACGGTGGCGCCGCCTGCCCGGAAAAGCTGGGCGGGGCGGCCACCCTGGCGGGTGGTGGTACCGCCGGCCGGGACCAGGAACCCTGGCGTACCGGTCACCTTCCGGTGGAAGTTCCTGGGATCGAGAGCGACCCCCCACACGGCTTCGTACACCCGGCGCAGCTCGCCGACCGTGAACTCCGGCGGACAGAAGGCAGTGGCCAGCGAGGAGTACTCGATCTTGGAACGGGCCCGTTCCACCCCGTCCGCCAGGATTCGCGCATGATCGAAAGCGAGTGCGGCAGGCTGCTCGGCCTCGCGGCCGAACCCGCTCTCCTGGCCGAGGAGGTCCTCCACGGGAGCCCAGCGCGCGCTGTTCGCGTCACCGCCCGCGCGGGGCGCGGGAAGGTCTGGGGCAAGCACCAGATGGGCGACGCTGACGACCCGCATCCGGGGGTCCCGCTTGGGGTCGCCGTAGGTCGCGAGCTGCTCGAGATGGGCGCCGTTCCCGGGTGCGGGAGACGCCGGGTCGTGCGCACACAGGCCGGTCTCCTCGGCGAGCTCGCGGGCCGCCGCCGCTGCCAGATCCTCGTCGCCTCTGACGAACCCTCCGGGCAGCGCCCACCGTCCCTGGAACGGCTGCTCTCCGCGGCGTACGACCAGTGCGCAGAGCGCATGGCGGCGCACGGTGAGCACGACCAGGTCGACGGTGACAGCGAAGGGCGGATAGGCCGACGGGTCGTAGGGCGACATGCCGCGATCATAGTCGTCTGCCTGACGATAAACACTCCCTTCGCCTCCTGCGGCGACTGTTTCTTGGTCCATATCCGTGCCGCGCACCCACCCGGCTCACACTCCCAACTGGAGTCCGTCTGCGGCCTCCTCGACCATCCCGAGCCCGAGCCTGCTGACCCGTACGGCGAACGGCTCACCCGCGACGCACAGGCCGGCGATCTGTACGGCGCCGAGCGGAGCGCAGCGGACCGGGTGCAGCGCAACCGTCCGGGCCGGAGCGTCGGGACGGATGCCGGCGAGGGTGGTGGCGAGGAGCTGAATCCCGGCGGCCGCGGCGAGCGCCGCGGGGCGGCACGCGGCTGGGTGCGGCACCGGCGCACTGTCCCCCGTGCGCTGCTCCCCCGCGTACATCTCGGGCAGCCGGTGCCCGAAGGCCTCTGCTGCGTCGAAGAGGCCACGAAGCAGAGAGACCGCCTCCTTCTCGTATCCGGCGGCCGCCAGGCCCCCTGCCGCAACTGCCGTCTCATGCACCCGTACGGCGCCTGCGCGATGCCCGAACGGGTTGTGCCCCGGCTCCTTCGTCCCCAAGCTGCGCAACCCCCAGCCGGAGTCCATCGCCGGGCTGCCGAGCAGTCTGGCCAGTTGCTCGGTCTGCACCTTGTCCAGCAGGCCGGGGGCGAGCTGCCCGCCGCCGAGCAGGCCGGCGTCCAGGAGGTGCGCGGCGCCGCCGCTCAGGTGCGGCACCGGCCGACCGTCGGACATCCGGGCCGCCGCCGGACGGCCGCCCGCTCTGTCGTCGATCCAGAAGCGCTCCCGGAAACGGTGGCGCAGCGCTCTCGCCCACTCGCGCCAGCCTTCGGCGCCCGGACGGCCACGAGCCTCCAGCAGATCGGCCCCGAGCAGTGCCGCCCGATGGGCGTGGGCCTGAGTCTCGGCGCGCCGGGCTCCGAACGGACCGGGCTCGGGCAGCAACCCGTCCTCACCCGCGGCCTGCCGCAGCCAGTGCAGACAGCGCTCGGCCGCCGGGAGCAGCTCCGTCAGCTCCTGCTCGGGCATTCCCCAGCGCCATGCCTCCGCAAGGACCGCCGGGAAGGCGAGGGTCGCCTCGACGCCGGTACAACTCGGCGGCAGATGCGGGCCCGCGTCCCTGAGGGGACCGGGGATGCGTCCGAAGTCCGCTCCCGGACCGGAATGCTGGGTACGGGCGAGCGTGCGCAGGGTGGCCGCGGCCAGCCTGGTGGAGAGCGGGAGCGCCATCCGCGCGGCCCACAGGGCCTCGGCGGGGGCCGGACCGCAGCGCCACGGCACTCCCGCTGCCAGGGATACGTCCGCCGGGTGGCCGGGGTCCCGCAGCAGCAGCGCCCTGAGATCGCCCAGGCTGGTCCTGAGGAGTGGCTCGATGCGGGCATCGTCCCCTTCGGCCCGCGCCTCGGGAAGCGTCCCGCTGCGAGTCCGGGCCGACAGCCGGGAGGGGCGATCGGAGCGGACACGCAGCTCGATGGTGCGGGAGCCGCCGGGCAGCAACTCCACCTCCCAGCGCAGCAGTCCTGCCGAAGCCAGGGCGTCGTTCGGGGGCGGCTCGGCCGTGACGACCGCGTGGGTGCCTCCCCCTGCCGACCAGCGCATGCCTGAGGCATGGACGCTGGCGGGCAGTTCGGGACCGGGCCGGCCGGCCGCCACCGCGCCGAGATCCGCGAGATCGGTGCCGATCGCGATCTCGACCGGGAACCTGAGGGGTCTGGCAGCCGAGCTGCGCAGGGTGATCCGTTCCGTGCCGTAGGCGTCGCGCGACCGCTCCACGCCGACCTCCGGGTCGGGACCGGTGTCGGTGGGGGTGCGCACCACGGCGACGAATCTGGCACTGTCGGCGGAGACCAATCTGCCCTGCACTGCGACCGGTTCGCGCCCCGCCACCCGCAACTGGCAGCGCGAGAGCAGCCGTCGGCCCGACTGGTAGACACCTTCGAGCCCCTGGCCGGTGAGCTGCCCGTGCTCGGGGGAGACTGCCAGGTTCGGCAGTGCCACACACATGAGCGAGGAGTGCACCGGCGGAAGATCGCCCCGCCGTCCGGCTCCCGGCGGTGCGGGGCCCGGCCCGGGGTTCTGCCCGGAACCCGGCCTGGAGTTCTGTCCGGAGCTCCGCCCGTGGTTCTGTCCGGTCTGCGGTACGAGGGGCCGACGAGGAGCGGTGGGGGCCATGGTGGGTCTGCTGTGCCTTCCGTGCTCTCCGGACAGCCGCTACGAATACGACGGCACGGGTCGTACGACTCCGCCACGACGATGAACGGTGCCACGGGCGGCTGGGTCACGGCCGTCACCGTCCGCTCCTGGTGCCGCGCTGCCCGCTGCGCCTGCTCGCACGGGTGCGGTTCCCGGCCGCCGCGGTGCCGGGACGCCTCCGCGCGGGCCGGAGATCCTTCCTGCCGGCGGCCGGCCGGATCCTGCGGGAACGTGGCCGATGCCGACGCCCGCTGGGCCCGGGGGTCTCGGAGGCGGCTCGCGCGCCGCTCTCCTCTCGCAGACAGCTGCGCAACGCCTCCGGATCGAGACCCTCGTTGCAGGCCTGGTGCAGCAGCCGGGCAAAGACGTACTCGGGGTCGACGCACAGAGCACGTCCTAGGGCGACCCGCGCGCCCGGTTCGTCGCCGGTGGACCAGCAGACCCAGCCGGCGAGCGTGAGTGGTGCGGCGGCGTGCTCGGAGTAGGAGCCGACGCACCTGCGGGCCAGCGCCCGCCAGAGCCGCAGCGCCGGATCCGCGGCCGGCCCCTCCATCCAGTGCGCCGCCCGGTCCCGGGTGTCCCGGTCCTGCAGACCGAGGATCACGGCGGCGGCTTCGTCGTGCGTGATGAGCCGGTCGTCCGCAAAATCCGCCTCGGACCAGCCCACTGCCCGCGGTGTCTCCGCAATGCGCTTCATCAGTCGGCTGGCCAGCTCAAGGGTTTCCGTGGCGACCTGCTCACGCCCCTCTTCGGCCAGGATCCTGGGCACCAGAGCGGCACCCGCAGCGTCCAGCGCCTCCTCCTGGTCGGAGGCGGCAGGGGTCGTCCAGGGTGCCAGCCGACCCTCCATCTCCCGCAGCGATCCACGCACCTGGATCCCTGCGTAGGCGGCGGCCGCGGCCATCACCGAGGTGCCGGGCAGAGCAAGCGCACTCCCTTCGGGCGGACAGCAGCGCGCGTCGGGGCAGCAGTAGGACCAATAGCGGCCGTCCGAGATGCAGAGCGCCTCGTACACGGGCACCTCCAGGGTGCCGCAGGCAGTACGCAGCCGTTGCGCAAGGGGGCGCAGGCGCTCCATGACCCGGCGGCTCGTCTCACCCTCGGCAGGGTCCTGGCAGAGGAAGACGACAATGCCGTCGGGTCGGGAGCCCCGCCGCTCGCTGCCTTCGACCAGACACTCCGCGAGCTGCTCGGCCACGGGCGGCCACTCGTGCGACGAGCGTGGAATGCCGAGCCTCAGTCGCCCGCCGAAGCGGCCGCGGCTGCCGTGCAGCGCGACGAGCACGATCGAATCGTTGGGGTGGAAGCCCATCATGTACGGGAGGGCGTCGGCCAGTTCGGCAGGGCCACGCAGGGTGATCTGCTCGTCGGCGGCCGGTCCGGTGGGTTCGTGGTGCTTGTTCATGGCATGACCGTCTCGCGACGGCCTCGACTCCGCGACCCCTGTGGATAACTTTATCCACAGGCTCGCGTCCTCGTTCGCGCATTGTCGGCGTCATCAGGTTGCATGGGGGCATGACCAACGCAGACCGCGCAGACCTCAGGACCTCGGCCGACTCCGTTCTCGCCCGCCTCGTCTCGGACACCACGGGCACGGCCCGGCTGCGTGAGGACCAGTGGCGGGCGATCGAGGCCCTCGTCGCCGACAAGCGCCGGGCTCTGGTCGTGCAGCGGACCGGCTGGGGCAAGTCCGCGGTGTATTTCGTCGCGACCTCGCTGCTGCGCGAGCGCGGCAGCGGCCCGACCGTGATCGTCTCTCCGCTGCTCGCGCTCATGCGTAACCAGGTGGAGGCCGCGGCGCGGGCCGGTATCCGCGCCCGGACGATCAATTCCTCCAACACGGAAGAGTGGGACACCGTCCAGGCCGAGGTCGCCGCGGGCGAGGTGGATGTGCTGCTGGTCAGCCCCGAGCGGCTGAACAACCCTGACTTCCGGGACCAGGTGCTCCCCAAACTGTCCGCCGCGACCGGGCTGCTGGTGGTGGACGAGGCCCACTGCATCTCCGACTGGGGCCATGACTTCCGGCCTGACTACCGCAGGCTGCGCACGATGCTGGCGGACCTGCCGGCCGGGGTTCCGGTGCTCGCCACCACCGCCACGGCCAATGCGCGCGTGACCGCGGACGTCGCCGAGCAGCTGGGCACAGGGGCGGGCACCGACGCGCTCGTGCTGCGGGGCGCGCTGGACCGGGAGAGCCTCAGTCTGAGCGTCCTCCGGCTCCCCGACGCGGCGAACAGGCTGGCTTGGCTCGCCGACCATCTCGGCGAGCTGCCGGGCTCCGGGATCATCTACACCCTCACAGTCGCGGCGGCCGAGGAGGTCACCGCCTACCTGCGCCAATGCGGGCACACAGTTGCCTCGTACACCGGTCGGACGGAGAACGCCGACCGGCAGCAGGCCGAGGAGGACCTGCTCGCCAACCGCGTCAAGGCGCTGGTCGCCACATCCGCGTTGGGCATGGGCTTCGACAAGCCCGACCTCGGTTTCGTCGTGCACATGGGCTCGCCGTCCTCCCCCATCGCCTACTACCAGCAGGTGGGCCGTGCAGGCCGTGGTGTAAAGCATGCGGAGGTGCTGCTGCTCCCGGGCAAGGAGGACGAGGCGATCTGGCAGTACTTCGCCTCGGTCGCCTTCCCGCCCGAGCAGCTTGTGCGGCGCACGCTGGAGGTGTTGGCGCAGACGGACAAGCCGCTCTCACTGCCCGCGCTGGAGCCGCTCGTCGAGCTGCGGCGCACACGGCTGGAAACCATGCTCAAAGTGCTCGACGTGGACGGTGCAGTGCGCCGGGTGAAGGGCGGCTGGACGACGACGGGACAGCCCTGGTCGTACGACTCCGAGCGATATGCCTGGGTCGCGCGTCAGCGGGCCTCCGAGCAGCAGGCGATGCGCGACTACGCAAGGTCGACGGAGTGCCGGATGGAGTTCCTGCGGCGGCAGCTGGACGACGAGGAGGCCGCGCCGTGCGGTCGCTGTGACAACTGCTCGGGAGCCCGCTTCAGCGACAAGGTGTCGGCAGCGGCCCTGGACGCCGCACGCGGCGAGTTGGGCAGGCCAGGGGTGGAGGTGGAGACCCGCAAGATGTGGCCGACCGGTCTTGCGGCGGTCGGCATCAACCTCAAGGGCCGTATCCCAGAAGGGGAGCAGTCCCTCACCGGGCGGGCACTGGGGCGGCTCTCCGACATCGGCTGGGGCAACCGGCTCCGGCCGATGCTCGCCCCGCAGGCACAGGACGGTCCAGTTCCGGACGATGTGGTGAACGCCGTGGTCACCGTGCTCGCCGACTGGGCCAGAGGTCCTGGCGGCTGGGCGTCCGGCGAGGCCGACGCCCCGCCCCGGCCGGTCGGTGTCGTCACCGTTGCCTCGCGCAGCAGGCCCCGGTTGGTCGGGTCCCTCGGCGAACGGATCGCCGAGGTCGGGCGGATGCCGTTGCTGGGCTCTGTCGAGTATGCGCCGGAGGCAGTCGAGGCACGCATCCCACGTACCAACAGCGCGCAGCGGGTGCGGGCGCTGCACGAGGCGTTCACCGTGCCACCGGAGCTGGCCCGGGTGCTGGCCGCGGCCGGCGGGCCCGTGCTGCTGGTCGATGATCTCTCCGAGAGTGGCTGGACCCTCGCGGTGGCGGCGCGGCTGCTGCGCAGGGCAGGCGCGGAGGGAGTGTTTCCGCTGGTCCTTGCTGTTCAGGCGTGACACGAGGGATCACTTGCGGCGCGACTGGGCAAGGATATGAGCGTCATACCCGTCGAATACCCGCCGATTCCCATCGGTGGCGCCAAATTGCTCGTTGCCGCATCCTCACGCGCCAGCAAGAATTGGAACGCTCCCCCGCACGGCTCGTTCGCGGTCCGGAAGGGCTGTGCCGCGGTGCGCCCTCACCCGACCCTGCCCGCACTGTGGGCGCGTATGCGAAGGGAGGACCGTGACCTTCGGATTCGCATCGTCCGCAGCCACTTCGCTCACCACATCGGCCAACTCCGCCAGCCGACTTGCCAGGATGCTCGAGCCAGCCGAGTGGGCAGCAGCCGGAATCCCGCTGCTGCGCAACCCGCGCGAGGTGGTCAGCGGACTGCACACCCGGCACCTGCCGGCACCGGCGACAGCCGTCGTTGCTGTGCTCGATCACGAGGAACGGCTCGCTGCCAGTGCCTCGTTCTCCCGCCGCCCCACTCCGGCGGACGGCTGGGAGTTCCGCAACGTACTGCTGGCACATCTGCGCCGGGTCATCCCGCACGATCTGCGCCGCCGCGCACCCGTGCGTACGGCGGTGCTGCTCTACTGCCGCGAGGGCGACGAGCGTTGGACGGAGGAGGACGGGGCGTGGATGTGGGGGCTGCGGGACGCGTGCACGTTGCACGGGCTGCGCTGCGGGGCGTACATCACGCTGACGCACGGCGGCTGGCAGGTGCTGGGCGAAGGCCGGGGCGGCCGTCGGCCCAGTTCCACCTCGTCACCGGGTGATCTCGCCGACGTCGCAAGGGAAGCCGACCCGCTGCACCTGCGGACCGCAAGCGGCGCGGTGGAAGCCCTTCGGCGCACGGCGGCTCGCTGAGCCGTGCCGCCCTCCGGCTGCCCACAAGGCTGGGCAGCCGGGTTACGGCCGGACCGTGCGATCCATGGACGCCGCGCGGAGGGTACGGATCAGATGCCCGCGCCGAGCACGGTGTTGATCCGCTTGGGGTCGCCGCACACGATCAGCAGCGCAGCCGCCTTCTGCATGGCCGCCGGCAGCGCGCGGGCGGCGGCATCGTCGGCGCCTCCGTTGACCGCGACGACCACCACGGGCCGGGCAGAAGCCCGCCCCGCAGCAGCGGCATCCGCGTAGAAGACGTCGTCACCGGCGGCGTGCTGGGCCCAGTAGGCGTCCTCGCCGAAGGTGAGTTCGTGCGCTGCCCACGGGTGCTGTTCACCGGTGGTGAGCACCAGGACGTCGCCCGGTGCTCGGCCGGAGTCGAGCAGCAGGTCGACCGCCTCGTCGGCGGCGTCGAGCGCGCCGTCGGCCGGGGCGGGGATCAGCTGGATCTGCGGCACGGACGGCTTCTCCGACCGGGGCGCCTGGGGCTGTCCGGAAGGAGTGTGTGCGCGCTGTGCCGGCGGCGCGGGCCTGGCCGTAGCGGGGCCCGGATGTCCGGGACGCGGCGAGGCCGCGGAACGCGGACCGGGTACGGGACGAGGGGTCGGCGCGGTGCGGCCTGCGGCCGGAGTAGCGCGGGGACCCTGGGCGCTCTCGTGAATCTGAGGCTCCTCGGGAGTGAGAGGCATGAGTGGATGTCTATCAAACGCCGGTGACGAACGCATCGGCGGGTGGGGCACAAAGGTGCGACCGTACTGTGGGGAGGGCAGGTTCAGAATTCGAAGCCGAGCTGGCCCCCGTTTTCCAGTGCGGCCGCCTCCGCGGAGACGCGGACCTTCTTGAGGTGCCGCCACTGGGGCAGCCCATCGAGATAGGACCACGAGAGCCGGTGGTATGGCGTGGGCCCCCGTTCCTTGAGCGCCGCCTTGTGCACGGGCGAGGGGTAGCCGGCGTTGGCCTCGAAGCCGAAGTCGGCGAACTCCCCCTGCAGTTCTGCCATCATCGCGTCCCTGCGCACCTTGGCGATCACCGAGGCGGCCGCGACCGCGACACAGGACTGGTCCCCCTTGATCACTGTACGGACCTGCCAGGGCAGTCCCAGATAGTTGTGCTTGCCGTCGAGGATGACGGCGTCCGGACGTACCGGAAGCGCCTCCAGTGCCCGGACTGCGGCCAGCCGCAGCGCCGCGGTCATCCCCAGTTCATCGATCTCCCTGGGTGACGCGTCCCCCAGGGCGTACGACGTGACCCACTGCTCCAGCAGCCCGGCCAGCTCCGTACGGCGCTTCGGACTGATCAACTTGGAGTCGGTGAGTCCAGCAGGCGGTCTGCGCAGTCCGGTGACCGCCGCGCACACCGTGACGGGACCGGCCCACGCTCCGCGTCCGACTTCGTCGACACCAGCGACGATCTTGGCGCCGGTGATGGCTCTGATCGAGCGCTCGACTGTGTGTGTGGGTGGTTCGTACGGCATGGCGCCAGCAAGCGTACGCCGCCGGACCCCGCCCGCGACAACCGGATTCTGGTCATGGGCTCCACAGCGGCGGTCAGCCGGTCCGCGGAGCGAGCAGCGGCACCATGACGTGGTCGATCATCTCGGCAATGTCCTCGTCCGGCCATTCGCTGCCGCACACTTTGGAGCGGTACATCATCAGGCCTGGAATCACGTCGAACACCAGGTCACAGGTGGCATCCGGACGGACGTCGCCACGCGCGACACCACGGCGGACCACCTCACGGAAGAGCCGGGTGGACGGCTCGATCAACTGCCGGACGATCACCCCGTGGAACCGTTCAGCGGCTGCCGAGTCGCACTCGTGAAGCACCGAACGCAGCGCAAAGCCCGACCTGGAGTACATCGCGTCCCGCACGCGCCGGCAGAGCTGAAGGAGGTCTTCACGGATGCTGCCGTGGTCGGCGGTCTCGTCGAGCGTGGGCAGTCCGGCCTGCAGCGCGTCCGCGACGAGGTCCTCCTTCGACGGCCAGCGGCGGTAGACGGCGGCCTTCCCCGTCTGCGCCCCGGCGGCCACCCCCTCCATGGTGAGCCCGCTCCAGCCGACCGTACTCAACTGATCCAGCGCGGCGTCCAGGATCGCGCGCTCCAGCACGGCTCCCCGACGGCGCAGTGAGACCGGGGGCGTCTCAGCGGCGGCGGTCCAGCGCGAAGTGGCCATGTGCATCTCTCCATTGGGGACAAGAGGTCCAGTGAACGCTTGCGTTCACTGATGGGGACTCTTACGGTTGGCGGGACAGTGAACGGATGCGTTCACTAATTCACTTGCGGGGGACCCACAGTGACAACCACTCAGTTAACATCTCCAAGCAGTCCGGGGACGGCCCGCAGGCAGGGACGCCCCGGGATCGCCCTGGCCGTCATCGCCGCCCTGCAGCTCATGGTGGTCCTCGACACCACGATTGTGAATATCGCCCTCCCGCACATCCAAGGGGCTCTCGAGTTCACCACCACCCAGTTGTCGTGGGTCGTCAACGCCTACACCCTCACCTTCGGCGGGCTGTTGCTGCTCGGAGGCCGTGCGGGCGACATCCTCGGCCGTCGGCGCGTGTTCGTCTTCGGCGTACTGCTCTTCACCTTTGCCTCACTCCTGTGCGGCATCGCGCAGGAACCGTGGCAGATGCTCGCGGCCCGCGCGCTCCAGGGCGTCGGCGGAGCGATCGCCTCGCCCACCGCGCTCGCCCTCATCACCACCACCTTTCGCGAAGGCCCCGAGCGCAACCGCGCGTTCGGTATCTTCGCGGCGGTCTCGGCCAGCGGCGCGGCCATCGGTCTGCTCGCCGGCGGCATGCTCACCGAGTGGCTGGACTGGCGCTGGGTGTTCTATGTGAACCTGCCGATCGGCATCCTGATCGCCATCCTGGCACCGGTGTTCATCAATGAATCCGAGCGGCAGTCCGGCCGGTTCGACATCGCGGGCGCGCTCACCTCGACCGTGGGCATGGCGTCCCTGGTCTACGGCTTCATCCGGGCTTCCGAGGACGGCTGGAGCGACGGGCTCACCCTGGCCGCGTTCGCGGCGGCGATCGTCCTGCTGACCGCGTTCGTACTGATCGAGCGGCGGGCCCGGGAACCAATCACTCCACTGCGGATGTTCGCCGACCGCAACCGCTCCGGCACGTATCTGATCATGACGAGTCTCTCCGCCGCGATGTTCGGCATGTTCTTCTTCATCGTTCTCTTCGTACAGAACGTGCTGGGTTACAGCCCCATCACCTCCGGTCTCGCGTTCCTGCCGGTCACGGTGATGATCGTGGCCGCGGCCGGACTCTCCTCGAAGCTGCTGCCGGTCCTCGGCCCCAAGCCGTTCCTCGCCGCGGGTGCGGTATTCAGCGGGGCCGGGATGGCATGGCTCACCGCGCTCGACCCCGGCAGCTCCTACCTGGGCGGGGTGCTCGGTCCGATGCTGCTCTTCGGATTCGGCATGGGTTTGGTGTTCGTGACGGCGACACTCACGGCGGTCTCGGGCGTGGCACAGCAGGAATCGGGAGCGGCCTCCAGTCTGCTCAACGCCACACAGATGGTGGGAGGTTCCCTGGGACTGTCGATTCTGATGACCGTCTTCAGCACCGCCAGCCGCAACGAGGCCGAACGCCAACTGCCTTCGTTCCTCGCGAAGTCGACACCGGCACAGAAAGAAGCCTTCTCGAAGACGCACGAGCTGCCGCCTCCGTGGGGCCACCAGGTGCTCGCCGAAGGCATCGCGACGTCGTTCTGGGCCGGGGTGGGCCTGGTGGGACTCGCCGTGCTCACCGCGGTGGCAGTCATCCGGGTGCGCAAGAGCGACCTGGAGGCGCTCAGCGGAGCGGCAGGCCCGGGCGGGCCCGCCGCCTAGGTGCCGGGGTACGGGCCGTATGCGGGGGGGGACGGCCCGTACCCAGCCCTCAGAGAAGGTGTCCGGCACTCAGGAGCGCGGAGGCTCCGGCAGCCTTTCGAGAGTGGGTACGGCATCGGCGGACAGCTCCTGGAAGCAGCCGACGTCGAATCTTTCCGGTGCGGCGGCAGCGCCGTAATTCCGCTCGGCGACCGTCCCGCCCGGGGAGAGCAGACCGAAGACACCGAAAACACCGAAAACGTGGACAGCGGCGACGCCGCTCTCGGCAGCGGCACGCAGCACGCGGCAGCCGCGTCGGGCCAAGACCCCGCCATCATGATCAGGACGATCGCCGGGCCGAGTCACAGCTCCATCCCCGTCTGCTCGCGACGCAGGCCCTGCCGGCCCCGGCAGGGCCTGCCGACCGAGTCCACGGGCACAGCGAGCCGAGGAGTACGCCCGGCCAGGTGCGGCCCCGGGCAGGGCGAGCGGCGCCGGCGTCGCGGCGACGGCGATGGCGATGGCGAGGAAGGCCCCGGCCGGTGACACGGGCCCCTCTCGGCCGGGTACCGCGCACCCCCGGACCGCCCAGGAGACCTGAGTCGGCCCCCCGGGCGGGACACGAGTCGGTCGACGGTCCGCCGACCGCAACCGCGGCTCAGCCGGCCGGGGCGGGAATCCAGTCCGGGAGAGCCTCGGTCTGTTCCAGCCAGTGGGTGGGCGGCTGTCCGCCCTTGCCCGCGGCGACCACTCCGCACGCGATGGCGCAGGTGGTGTCGACATCCCCGCCCACCTGGGCCGTCGTCCAGAAGACCCGCTCGAAGTCGCCGAGCGCGCGAGCGGCCGACCACAGGGCGAACGGCACGGTGTCATGCGCACTGGTGCGCCGGCCGCTGCCGAGCACGGCGGCGACTGTCCCGGCGTCGTTGTAGTCGAGCATGTCCCGCGCCCGGCGCAGGCCGGCCCCGACCGCGCTGCGCGGCACGAGCGCGATCACACCGTCGAGCAGGTCCGTGGGCGTCGGCGGTCCACCCGGAGCCGCCGTGAGAGAGGCAGCCGCCGCCACCGCCATCGCGCCGACGACGGCTTCGCGGTGCTGATGCGTGGTGTACGAGGAGATTTCGGCCTGGTGGGTGGCCTGCTCAGGGTCGTCGGCGTACCAGGCGCCGAGAGGCGCGATACGCATCGCCGAGCCGTTGCCCCACGAGCCCTGGCCCTTGAAGAGCCCGGCGGCCAGCTCGCGCCAGTCGCCGCCCTCCCTGATCAGCCGGAGCATCCGGTTGACTGCGGGGCCGTAGCCCCGGTCGAAGTCGTGGTGCTCGGCGAAGGAGCGCGCGAGTGCGTCCTGGTCCACGCGGCCGAGGCCGGCGAGCACGGCCACCACCGAGCAGGCCATCTCGGTGTCGTCGGTCCACTGCCAGGGGCTGGGCGGCAGCTCGCGCCGCTTCAGCAGTGGATAGTTCGAGGGTACGAAGAACTGGGAGCCCAGGGCGTCTCCCACGGACAGTCCGCGCAGGCTGTCCAGGGCGCGTTCGAAGCGCCGGTCGCGAGAGGAGTCAGCGGTCATCTTCCTGCCACTCTATCCGGTGACGCCGTACGACTCAGGGGTACACCACCGTTCGAACGGACGGTCCAGTGTGTAGCGCCCGTCCTCCCCCAGCTGAAGTATCCGGGTCTCGGCGTTGCCGGGGTTGGACAGGGACTCGACATCCGCCACCGACCAGTGGAACCAGCGCATGCAGAACAACCGCATCGTCAGTCCGTGCGTGACCAGCAATACGTTCGGCGGGTGATCGGGGGCCTCGAAGCTCCGGTACAGGCTCTCCAGGAACGCGCCGACCCGGTCATACACATCTGCCCCCGACTCGCCCTGGGCGAAGCGGTAGAAGAAGTGACCGTAGGCGTCGCGGTAGGCCTTCTGCAGCCTTACGTCGTCCCTGTCCTGCCAGTTTCCCCAGTCCTGCTCGCGCAGCCGCGGCTCCTCCCTGACCCTGACCAGCTGCGGATCGAGCGCGAACGCACGGAGAGTCTGATGAGTGCGACGGTAGGGCGAGACATAGACGCTGACGCGCTCACGTCCGAACAGCTCACGCAACCGCGCCCCCGTCTCCTCTGCCTGGGACCAGCCGGTCGCGGTCAGGTGCAGCGCATGGTCGGGCTCGCGTTCGTACACCGTGTCATCAGCGTTTCCCGCCGATTCTCCGTGCCGGACGAGGACGATGCGTCGCGGTCGTGCCATATCACGACAGTAGATCGGTCCGGACTCGGCCGAGCAGTCGGCCCGAGGCCATC
This sequence comes from Streptomyces sp. NBC_01142, assembly GCF_026341125.1. NCBI lineage: Bacteria > Bacillati > Actinomycetota > Actinomycetes > Kitasatosporales > Streptomycetaceae > Streptomyces > Streptomyces sp. NBC_01142. Next base: position 1,699,310 of record NZ_JAPEOR010000001.1, on the reverse strand, counting down.
CGGTATCCCGGTCGCCGTCCGATCATCTCGGTCACATGGTCAAGACCGACGCCACGGACGCCACCGAGGCCCACCAAGGACCCCTGCCCGGTCAGACCGTCCACGACGGTTCCAGCTCCACGACGTCACCGGCCAGCGCCGCGACATCCGCCTCGGTCTGCGCGCGGAGCAGCAGCCGCTCCACGCGCTCCCTGCGGTACTTCCCGTGCTCCGCCGCCGACCGCCACATCGACATCACCAGGAATTCGCTCCCCGGCGCCTCTCCGAACACCCCGCGCAGCATTCCGGGCGACCCGGCCATCGCCGGGTTCCACACCTTCTCCTGCATCAGCGCGTAGTGCTCTACGCGGTCCTCGTGCACCCTGCAGTGCGCGACCCGCACGACATCCGCGTCCGTGAACCGTGGCTCGAACCCCGTCTTCACATCGAAGCGATAGTCGAACAACTTGGCCTGAATATCCTTGTATGTCCCCGACTGCCCGGCTGCCAGCCGGGCGTGGGAGCGCGCCATGAACGAGTCGTAGAAAGCCCGGCTCTCCCAGAACGCGAAGATGTGGGCGACATGCGGCCGCCCCCTGCTCCACCCACCGCCCTGTCCCCGAAATCCCGGCTCACCCAGCAGCCCCGCCCACTTCCGCTGTCCCCGCTCGAACCCTCGACGGTCCACCACGGTGCAGCGAATCCACTTGACCAGCACCGCGCCATCGTACGGCCAGGAGAGTGGCCCGGGTCACTCTCCGGCGGAGTGCATCCGTACCAGCGCCGCGGAATCCGCGGCATCCAGTTCGATGCCGAAGACGCCTTCCAACACCTCTGCCAACTCACCCGCCGAGACCGTGCGGTGCTCGTTCGTACCGTCCGCGCGCGACACGGTGAGTTCGCTCCGTACGAGGGTGCGACGCACCTCGGGGCCCGGTCGCTGCACCACGACCTGCCCGACGAACTTCGATTGCGGATGGGAAGAGCTGTAGTGGTTCATGACCGTGAAATCTCCGGGAAAGAGTGTTTGGGGAGCGAATGCGTACAGATCGGCCCACCCTTCCTCACCGAGCGTCCGCAGTACGTGAATCCCTTCGTCCTCGAGCGCGATCCCATAGGTCCACGCGCCCTGCCTCACCTCGACGCCGTCCCGCAACGGCATCGGCTCCAGGATTCCGAGTGCACCGAACCCCGTGTCCGCGAGCCAGGGTTGGCCGTCGACCGTGACCACAAGGGCTGCATGAGTCACCGGTCGCACTCCACGGCCGCTCGCACGGTTGCGGGCCCCTCGCGCCGCCACCGTGAATCCGATCCGTTCCAGCGCGGCGGCGAACAGGGAGTTCTGCTCGTAGCAATAGCCACCGCGCCGCCGCCCGACCAGCTTCGCCTGCACGCTCTTCAGATCCAGCGGCACCTCACGCCCGAGTGCCACTTCAAGGTTCTCGAAAGGTATCGCGGCAACATGCGCCCGTTGCAGCGCGCGCAGCGTCTCCACGTCCGCCGCGATCTCCCCGTCGTACTCGATCCGTGACAAGTAGGCGTCCAGATCCAGCTCCGCGCCGTTCCACGTCATTGTCCCCACCCCTGACATGCCGACGGCGCCCGCGGCCCCGGCCCTGCACAATGATCGTCATGACCGCGCTGCACGCCAACCCTGTTTTCGCCCGCCTGGAGAACGCCGAGCGCATTCTCGTCGCCGGCGCGGGGGGCGGGTTCGATGTGTACGCGGGACTGCCTCTGGCCCTCTCCCTCCTCCACCAGGGCAAGGAAGTCCACCTTGCCAACCTCTCGTTCAGCGCGGTCGAAGGGCTGCCCCTGGAGGCATGGCTCGCGCCCGACGTCGCCGCGATCACCCCCGAATCGGCGCCCCACCAGACGTACTTCCCCGAGCGCACCCTGGCCCAGTGGCTCGCCCTCCATGGCTACCCGAGCACCGTCCACGCCTTCGCGCGTGTCGGCGTACAGCCGCTGCGCGCCGCCTATCGGGCGCTGCTCGAGCGGTACGAGATCGATGCCGTCGTCCTCGTGGACGGCGGCACGGACATCCTCATGCGGGGCGACGAATCCGGGCTGGGCACACCTGAGGAGGACATGACCAGCGTGGCCGCGCTCCATGGGATCGACATGTCGCAGCGCCTGGTCCTCTCCCTCGGCTTCGGGGTCGACGCCCACCACGGAGTGAGCCACGGCCTCGTCCTGGAGAACATCGCCGCGCTCGAGGCCGACGGCGCATATCTCGGTGCCTTCTCCGTGCCGCGTACGACGCGGGAGGGCGCCCTGTTCCTCGACGCGGTGGCACACGCCCAGGCGCACACCCCTGACCATCCCAGCATCGTGAACGGCTCCATAGCCGCCGCGGTCCAGGGTGCCTTCGGAGATGTCCAGTTCACCTCCCGCACCCGCGGCAGCGAGCTCTTCATCAACCCGCTGATGTCGATCTACTTCGCCTTCGAACTCGAGGGCCTGGCGCGCCGCTGCCTGTATCTGGACCGGATCGAGAACACACACCTGATCCGCCAGGTCAGCAGCGCGATCGAGGCCTTTCGCGACGAGGTCGTACGGCAGCGGCCGCCGCGCCGTATCCCGCACTGAGCGGACGCCACATCCCGAGGTGCGGAAGTGTGAACGTGGCAACATGGGCAACCAACCTGAAACACCCGGCAGTTGCGCCAGTACGGGGAAGGGGAATCCGGTGAGCAGTATCAACAAGGGGGTCCGGAAGGCCGAGGTGACACTCAGGTGGGATCCCAGCCCCCTGGGCGAGTCGGCCCATGATCTCGACATCGTCGCCGCGACGTACCAGGCGGACGCCCCTCAGGGCGAGCCCTCGTACGTCGTGCACTTCGACAGCCGTTCGCCCGACGGCACCATCATCCTGACCAGGGACAGCCGTACCGGTCAGGGCTTCGGCTCCGACGAGGTCATGACCTTGGAGTTCGACCGGCTGGCGACCGCCTACGGGCGGGTCGTCGTGGGCGTGGTCATCCAACAGCGGGACGGCCGGAAAGTGTTCGGCGACATAGGGAACACCCTCGTGCGGGTTCTTGAGGGGCACACGGAGCTGGCGCAGTACGACTTCGCCAGTGTCTCCGGATCGACCGCCGCGGTCGTCGGCGAGTTCACCCGGAGCGGGGCGGGCGAGTGGGAATTCCGTGAGATCGTCCGCGGATTCGACGCCGACCCGCAGGCCTTCGTCGCGGTGATGGGCAGCAGTACTTACTGAGCACGCGGGAAGCTGGGGGAACGCGGCGACGCGAAGCGCCGGCAGTCGACAGCAGAACGGGGAGCCGGCATTCCGCCGGCTCCCCGCCGCGACCGCTGCTTCACGCCCGAGGGGAGGTCAGTTTACTGGCGGAGAGCACTCGTTCCGGACGTGCTCCATTCCTCGCCCTACGGCTCGGTCATTCTGCTCGGCCTGTCGCAGCGAACGCCGCCCGAGACAGCACCCCGGCCTGTTGAATGGCAGGCCGGACTTGAGGCGCGAAGCGACGGAGCAGCCATGAGCGATACCGAGGGCACACGACTGATGCGGCGCATCTTCGCCGCGCTGGTGAAGGGAGACGGCCGCCCACTCGCCGAGAGTCTCGCCGACGATTTTCGCTGGACGATCATCGGCACGACGAAGTGGTCCGGAACTTACGAAGGCAAACAGGCCGTCCTCGACGAGCTCTTTCGTCCACTGCTCGCCCAGTTCACAGACAGATACACGAACACCCCACAACGCTTCATCGCCGCCGACGACTACGTGGTGGTTGAGTGCAGCGGCCGCGCCACAACCGTGGACGGGAAGCCCTACAACAACACGTACTGCTGGGTTTGCCAGATCAAAGACGGAAAACTGCAAGCACTGACCGAATACTGCGATACCGACCTGATAGCCAGAACGCTGGGGGAACCGGGCGACATGAAGCCCCGATAGCCATGGCTGCCGAGTGGGGAGCCGGCGTTTCGCCGACTCCCCACTCCGAGCAGTTACTTCACGCCCAAGGGGCGCTCAGTTTCAGCTGCAGCCGCTGGTCGAGCCGCATCCTTCGCAGATGTAGCAGGAGCCGGCCCGCTGCATCTTCGTCCCGCAGGAGAAGCACAGCGGAGCGTCCGCGCTGATGCCCAGCTGCATCTCGACAAGCTCCGCCGAGGTGTGCGCCTGCTTCGGAGCCGGAACCTCCGCCTTGGGGGCGACGACGGCCTTCAGGGGCTCCTGCTGACGAGGCGCAGACTGGGCCAGGCCCTCGACGTCCATCTCGTCGTCGGAGGGCTCGTACGAACCCGTCTCCAGGTGCCGCTGGCGCTCTTCGGCCGAGTGAATGCCGAGCGCCGAGCGCGTCTCGAAGGGCAGGAAGTCCAGCGCCAGGCGGCGGAAGATGTAGTCGACGATCGACTGCGCCATCCGCACGTCCGGGTCGTCCGTCATACCGGCCGGCTCGAAGCGCATGTTGGTGAACTTCGAGACGTACGTCTCCAGCGGGACGCCGTACTGCAGACCCACCGATACGGCGATGGAGAAGGCGTCCATCATGCCCGCGAGGGTGGAGCCCTGCTTCGACATCTTCAGGAAGACCTCGCCGAGACCGTCGTCCGGGTACGAGTTGGCGGTCATGTAGCCCTCGGCGCCGCCCACGGTGAAGGAGGTGGTGATGCCGGGACGGCCCTTCGGGAGGCGCTTGCGGACGGGACGGTACTCGACGACCTTCTCGACCGCGGCCCGGATCGTCTCCTCGGCCTTCTCGGTGACCTCGGCCTTCTCCGCTTCCTTCTTCTTCGCGGAGAGGGGCTGGCCGACCTTGCAGTTGTCGCGGTAGATCGCGAGCGCCTTGACACCCATCTTCCACGCCTTGAAGTAGACCTCCTCGACGTCCTCGACGGTGGCGGTCTCCGGCAGGTTCACCGTCTTGGACAGCGCACCGGAGATCCACGGCTGAATGGCCGCCATCATGCGGACGTGGCCCATCGCGGAGATGGAGCGCTCACCCATGGCGCAGTCGAAGACCTCGTAGTGCTCGGTCTTCAGACCGGGGGCGTCGATCACATTGCCGTGGTCGGCGATGTGGGCGACGATCGCCTCGATCTGCTCCTCCTGGTAGCCCAGCCGGCGCAGGGCCTGCGGGACGGTGCCGTTGACGATCTGCATCGAGCCGCCGCCGACCAGCTTCTTGAACTTGACCAGGGCAAGGTCGGGCTCGAGGCCGGTGGTGTCGCAGGACATCGCGAGACCGATGGTGCCGGTGGGCGCGATGACCGAGGCCTGGGCGTTGCGGAAGCCGTTCTTGGCGCCGAGGCGGATGACGTCCTGCCAGGCCTCAGTGGCGGCGGCCCAGACCGGGCTGTCCAGGTCGTCCACGTGGACGGCCACGGCGTTGGCATCGGCGTGCTGCTTCATCACGCGCTGGTGCGGCTCGGCGTTGCGGGCGTAGCCGTCGTACGGACCGACAACCGCGGCAAGCTCGGCGGAGCGCCGGTACGACGTGCCGGTCATCAGGGAGGTGATGGCGCCGGCGAGCGCGCGGCCGCCGTCGGAGTCGTAGGCGTGACCTGTGGCCATCAGCAGGGCGCCGAGGTTGGCGTAGCCGATGCCCAGCTGACGGTAGGCGCGGGTGTTCTCGCCGATCTTCTGGGTCGGGAAGTCCGCGAAACAGATCGAGATGTCCATCGCGGTGATGACCAGCTCGACGACCTTGGCGAAGCGCTCGACCTCGAAGGACTGGTGGCCCTCGCTGTCGTCCTTGAGGAACTTCATCAGGTTCAGCGAGGCCAGGTTGCACGAGGTGTTGTCCAGGTGCATGTACTCGCTGCACGGGTTCGAGCCGTTGATCCGGCCGGACTCCGGGCAGGTGTGCCAGTGGTTGATGGTGTCGTCGTACTGAATGCCGGGGTCGGCGCAGGCCCAGGCGGCCTCGGCCATCTTGCGGAAGAGGGACTTGGCCTCGACCTCTTCGATGACGTCGCCGGTCATCCGGGCGCGCAGTCCGAACTTGCCGCCGGACTCGACGGCCTTCATGAACTCGTCATTCACCCGGACCGAGTTGTTGGCGTTCTGGTACTGGACGGACGTGATGTCGTCGCCGCCCAGGTCCATGTCGAAGCCCGCGTCACGCAGGGCGCGGATCTTCTCCTCTTCCTTCACCTTGGTCTCGATGAAGTTCTCGATGTCGGGGTGGTCTACGTCGAGGATGACCATCTTTGCCGCGCGGCGGGTGGCGCCGCCCGACTTGATCGTTCCTGCAGACGCGTCGGCACCGCGCATGAAGGAGACCGGGCCCGACGCGTTGCCGCCGGAGGAGAGCAACTCCTTGGAGGAGCGGATACGGGAGAGGTTCAGGCCGGCACCGGAGCCGCCCTTGAAGATCATGCCCTCTTCCTTGTACCAGTCGAGGATCGACTCCATGGAGTCGTCGACGGCCAGGATGAAGCAGGCGGAGACCTGCTGCGGCTGGGGCGTGCCCACGTTGAACCACACCGGCGAGTTGAAACTGAAGATCTGGTGCAGGAGGGCGTACGCCAGCTCGTGCTCGAAGATCTCGGCGTCGGCGGGCGAGGCGAAGTAGTTGTAGTCCTCACCGGCCTTCCGGTACGTCTTCACAATCCGGTCGATGAGCTGCTTGAGACCGGTCTCGCGCTGCGGGGTGCCGACGGCCCCGCGGAAGTACTTGCTGGTGACGATGTTGACCGCGTTCACCGACCAGAAGTCGGGGAACTCGACGCCACGCTGCTCGAAGTTGACCGAGCCGTCGCGCCAATTGGTCATGACGACGTCACGGCGCTCCCAGACCACCTCGTCGTACGGATGCACGCCGGGGGTCGTGTGGATTCGCTCGATACGCAGGCCCTTGCTCGCCTTGGATCCCTTGGCGCGGGAACCTCGTGCCGGGCCGCTCGTCGTCTCGGTCATGCCGCCTCCCATACATGGGCAAAAACGCCCTGAAGTGCCCAGATCTTCCCGTGGCACAGTCTGTGTCTGATGCCCGGGCGCCGCGTACAGCGCCCGTGACAGGTCTTTTGCCGCCCTGCTGACGACCGGCGGGCCGACGGGGCGGGCCCGATCCGCTCAGCCGGTGTCGCTCAGTCGGCGGCGGTGGCGGGAACGGGGACCTGATGGGTCTCGCCGGTCCCGCATTCCTCTGCGGGAGGCCGCTGCTCGCGGAGCTCCGCGATGGCGGCCTCGAAGTCTTCGAGTGAATCGAACGCCCGGTACACGGACGCGAAGCGCAGGTAGGCGACGAGGTCGAGTTCCTGCAGGGGGCCGAGTATGGCCAGACCCACGTCATGGGTGGTCAGCTCGGCGCTGCCGGTGGCGCGCACCGCCTCCTCGACCCGCTGGCCGAGCTTGGCGAGGGCGTCCTCGGTGACCGGCCGCCCCTGGCACGCCTTGCGCACGCCGGAGATGACCTTGGTACGGCTGAAGGGTTCGGTCACTCCGCTGCGCTTGATCACCATCAGCGAGGCGGTTTCCACCGTCGTGAAGCGACGGGAGCAGTCGGGGCACTGCCGGCGACGCCTGATCGACGTTCCGTCGTCGGTGGTGCGACTGTCGACGACGCGGCTGTCGGGGTGCCTGCAGAAGGGGCAGTGCATGGCTCCCAACCCTCCTTCACAGCACGACTGAATAGCCTCGACGGGCCGGTCGAGGCCCCTTCGAAGCAGCCCCAAGCATAGGCGATGGCCGGGGCCTTGAAAGACCGGGGACCACAACTTGTGGGCGGCGGACACAATCCAACCACTAGATCTGGGGGTTTGGCCGCACTTTGGGCTCTCAGCGCGTGTCGCGTGGCGGGAGCGCGGGGCCGATGACCCAACGGCCGTACGGGCGCGGTGCGCGAGCGGCGCCGGACCGGCCACGAGGGTACGGAGTCGCGCGGCTCCGCAGCTTTGGGGTCCCCGGATGCCAGACTGGGAATCACCCCGCCCCACTGCAGCCCGGCAGTGAAGGCTACCGTAATGGCCCGAATTGCCTTGCGATCCGATCGTTCGCACATACACCCAGCCAGAAGCCCACGTCAGGCAATCTGCGATTTTTCACTCGAACGTGTGTTTGGCGCAACCTTTCGAAACCAACTACCGTTGTCCAGCTAGGGAGACCATTCGAGAGGGGCCGACGTGACCACCACCGCAGACAGTGCCACCATCACTGCCCAGGACCGCTCCCAGAACCGATTCGAGCCGGTGCATGCCATGAATGACGCAGCCACGACCCCCGAGGGTCCCAAGCCCACGCGTTCGCTGCCCGGCCGACCTCCAGGGATCCGGGCCGACAGCTCCGGACTCACGGATCGGCAGCGGCGTGTCATTGAGGTGATCCGTGACTCCGTGCAGCGTCGGGGATACCCGCCGTCGATGCGCGAGATCGGTCAGGCGGTCGGGCTGTCCAGCACGTCCTCCGTCGCCCATCAGCTGATGGCGCTGGAGCGCAAGGGTTTCCTGCGCAGGGACCCCCACCGGCCCAGGGCCTACGAAGTGCGCGGCTCCGACCAGCCCAGCACTCAGCCGACCGACACGACCGGCAAGCCCGCCGCGTCGTACGTACCGCTGGTCGGCCGGATCGCGGCCGGCGGTCCGATCCTCGCCGAGGAGTCGGTCGAGGATGTGTTCCCGCTCCCCCGCCAGCTGGTCGGCGACGGCGAGCTGTTCGTACTGAAGGTCGTCGGCGACTCAATGATCGAAGCCGCGATCTGCGACGGGGACTGGGTGACCGTGCGCCGCCAGCCCGTCGCGGAGAACGGCGACATCGTGGCCGCCATGCTGGACGGCGAGGCCACGGTCAAGCGTTTCAAGCGGGAGAACGGCCATGTATGGCTGCTCCCGCACAACGCTGCGTACCAGCCCATTCCCGGTGACGAGGCGACGATCCTCGGCAAGGTGGTGGCGGTGCTGCGGCGGGTGTGACAGACCCGCCGGCTCTGGCCGGGCCCCGGGACCCACTGCGCCGGTCCCGGGGCCCTGCCATGTCGCCTCCATGCCCCCTGCCTGCCGCTCCCTGCCTGGTGACTGCTGGGGTTACAGGGCCATAGGTCCGGGTGAGTTACCTGCCGTCCGCCTTGGCAGCAGCATCGATCGCAGACAGCGAGCGCCGCACCTGGTTACGGTCCGTTGTGTACCAGAAGTCGGGCAGCGAGGCCCGCAGATAGCTGCCGTACCGCGCATTGGCCAACCGAGGGTCGAGTACGGCGACGACCCCGCGGTCGCCAGTGGCCCGCACGAGACGGCCCGCGCCCTGGGCCATCAGCAGGGCCGCATGCGTTGCGGCGACGGCCATGAAGCCATTGCCGCCTGCCTCCTCCACCGCCTTCTGGCGGGCACTCATCAGCGGATCATCGGGGCGGGGGAAGGGGATCCGGTCCATCACCACCAGCTGACAGCTGGCTCCCGGCACATCGACGCCCTGCCAGAGGGAGAGCGTGCCGAACAGGCAGGTCTCCTGGTCACCGGCGAACGTCTTGATCAGCTCGCCGAGGGTCTCCTCACCCTGGAGCAGGATCGGCTTGTCGAGCCTGCCGCGCAGCTCCTCGGCCGCGGCCTGGGCGGCTCTCATGGAGGAGAAGAGGCCGAGCGTGCGGCCCCCTGCCGCCTCCACCAGATCGGCGAGTTCATCCATCATGTCGCCGCGGGACCCTTCGCGGCCGGGCGTCGCCAGGTGGCGGGCGACATAGAGGATGCCCTGCTTGGGATAGTCGAAGGGCGAGCCGACGTCGAGTCCCTTCCACTGCGGGACGTCCTCGTCGGCCGTTCCTTCCGGGGCCAGGCCGAGCGACGCGCCCACCCCGTTGAAGTCGCCGCCGAGCTTGAGCGTGGCGGAGGTCAGCACCACCGAGCGTTCGGCGAAGAGCTTCTCGCGCAGCAGCCCGGAGACGGAGAGCGGAGCCACTCGCAGGGAGGCACCGAAACGGTCGTGGCGCTCGTACCAGACGACGTCGTACTCGGAGCCCTGCGTGATGCGCTCGGCGACATCATGAATGTTCTCGACGGCTGCGACGGCCTGCTTGCGTACGGCGTCCTCGTCCTGGACGGACTTGTCCCGTGTGGAGCCGAGGGCCGAGATGACAGTGCGGGCCGCATCGCGCAGCGCCATCAGTGCATACCCAAGATCCTCGGGGATCTCTTCGAGCCGGCCGGGGAGCGCAAGCTCCATCAGCCGCTCGAAGGTCTCGGCAGCGGTCTGCAGTGAGTCCGCGGCCTTCTCGTTGACCAGCTTGGCGGCGCGGCGCACAGCACGGTTGACCTGGCCGGCAGTGAGCTCGCCGGTGGCGACGCCGGTGACCCGGGAGACCAGCTCATGGGCCTCGTCGACGATCAGCACCTCGTGCTGCGGGAGCACCGGGGCACCCTCGATGGCGTCGATCGCGAGAAGTGCGTGATTGGTGACAACGACATCGGCGAGCTTGGCACGCTCGCGGGCGGCTTCGGCGAAGCATTCCGCGCCATACGCGCATTTCGATGCGCCGAGACACTCACGGGAGGAGACGGAGACCTGCGCCCAGGCCCGGTCGGATACCCCGGGGGTCAGATCGTCGCGGTCCCCGGTCTCGGTGTCGTCGGACCAGTCGCGCATCCGCAGCAGATCCTGACCGAGCTTACTGGTGGGTGCGGCGGCCTCGAACTGGTCGAAGAGGCCGTCCTCCTCTTCCTGTGGAACGCCCTCGTGCAGGCGGTGCAGACAGAGGTAGTTGGAACGCCCCTTGAGCATGGCGAATTCGGGCCTGCGGCGCAGCAGCGGATGCAGCGCGTCGACCGTACGCGGAAGATCACGCTCCACGAGCTGGCGCTGCAGGGCGAGGGTGGCCGTGGCCACGACGACGCGCTCCCCGTGCGCCAGGGCGGGGACCAGATAGCCGAGAGACTTTCCGGTGCCGGTACCGGCCTGGACCAGGAGATGGGAATTGTCGTCGACGGCTTCGGCGACGGCCTCGGCCATGGTGACCTGGCCGGGCCGCTCCACACCGCCGACGGCGGTCACGGCGGCGTGCAGGAGCTCGGGGAGGGATGGCTTCGTCATAGCCCGTCCACCCTACGGGGCACCACTGACAACGCGACCACACACCGGCTCATCAGGAGGGCCCCAGGGGGTTGGGGACGGTGCCGTGGACGGCAGCGTGGGGCCGCTCGGGACGGTCACGGTAGCCGTCGAGATGGAGCCGGTTGCGGTTGAGACAGAGGCGCTGGATACGCGGTGTGAGCAGGTCGAACATCTCGAAGCGGTCCTTGAGCTCCGGGAAACGGGCCTGATGGCGCAGAATCTCCGCCCGTACGAGCGAGAAGAACTGTTCCTCCGGTACGCCCAGTTGCTCCTCGCAGAGCGGTGCGAGGAAACGGAACACTCCCACGAAGAGCCCCGAGTGGATGAACTGCGTGAGAAAGGCGGGCTCCTCGCTGAGCAGGATCGCCCGTACGTCGTCGGGCATCGCGTCGTGTTCGGGCAGGGGCTGGGCGCTGACGTTCACATCGTCGACGAAGTCCTTGATCGCGAGACGAACCGGAACGTCCTGGTCGTCGTACACGACGATGGCGTTCTCGCCGTGCGGGGAGAAGACAGTGCCGTAGCGGTAGAGGTAGTGCAGCAGCGGGGGCAGCAGGGCAGAGAAGAGCCGCTGGAGCCAGACCGTGGGGGTGACTCCGGAACGGGCGACCAGCTCTGCGGTGAAGGCACGGCCCTGCGGGTCCGTGTGGAGGAGCGAAGCGAGTGTGCGGGCGCACTCGCCGGGGGCGAGGCGGGGCTGCAGCGGCTCGCGCCAGATCGCGCCGAGGAGTTCCCTGTACTGGTACGGCACCTCGGGGAGGTGGTCGTAGAGGGGGTGCTCGACGGTGACGGAGGCGACCTCACCGAGGAGGATCACGCCGCACTCGTCGCGCAGAAAGGGATCCCCGTCGCGCAGGCCGTGCACCCAGGCGGTGACGGCGGGGGCGGCGAGGGTTCGTTCGGTGGGGAGGCCGCGCCAGACCAGGGTGTTGAGGATGGACAGCGGCAGCTTGAGGGTGTGCCGGTCGGGGCGGTCCAGATTCACGAACGTACGGATGGACTGCTGAGGCAGTCGCATGTCGCCGTCGGGGGGCAGGGGAACGATGTCCCCGTGGGCGATGGCGGGGGCGAACAGGGGCAGGAGCACCTCGTCCCACTGCCAGGGGTGAACGGGGAGGAAGAGATACGTGTCGGGGTCGAGGCCCCTGGCGCGCAGCGCGGCGGCGAAGGACTCGCGTGCCGGAGCGTCCAGTTCGCGGGCGTACAGGTCCTCGGGGTCGGCAAGGCCGGCGACTCCGCGATAGGCCGCGAGGGTGGTGCTGACCGCGATCCACGGGAGGCTGGCTGCTCTGCGGGCCTCGGGTGACCAGAGTGCGGTGTCGATGGCGGAGAAGCCGATGCGGCCCTTGTTGAGGACGAGCCAGGGGTGTCCGGTCTGATGGCCTTCGAGTTCGGCGTAGCCGAGGTCGGCGAGCTCGGCCGCGGTCAGCGCCTTGTGATCGAGCCTGGTGTCGGAGGCGAGGGTGATCGTCAGCTCGCGCAGCAGATGGCCGAGGGTGGCTCCGTCGAGGGCGAGGAGACGGCGCGCCCGGGCGAGGAAGGCCAGCGGGTCGGAGAATGGACGGCCGCGGCAGGTGAGGGAGTCCGGATCGACGCGCCAGCTGCCGTACGCCCCGCGCCGGGCCCGGAAGGACAGGCTGCCGTCGTCGTCGAGCGCGAGGGTGTAGTGGCCATCGGCGGGAGTGCCGTGGGCGCCCGCCGGAGTGCAGTGTTCGCCCGCGAGGGTGCCGTGTTCGCCGGGGGCCGGGACGAGGACCGGCTCGATGATCTCTTCGTACGCGAACTCACCGAGCATCTTGGCGAGGAGGCGGCCGGCCGCCCGGTCCCAGACCTGCGGGTTCAGCCCGGGCGGGGTGAACGGGACCGCGGGCGGCTGCGCGGAGTCATGGGTGACAGGGGACTTCGGCACGGGGACTCCTCGTGTGGAACCGATGCGGGTCGAGCGGTGTAAGTAAGGCAGCGGGTCGTTCACAACACGGTGCGAAGGGCGCGGTCGCGGACCATGAGGGCGGCTTGCTTGTCGGGGAGGTCGAGTTCGGCGGAGTAGCGGAAGCCGGCGCTCAGGAAGGCTGATACGGAGGGGGTGTTGCGTAGATCGGGTTCGGCGATGACACGGGCGCACCGAGGCCGATTGTCGAGAACGAGGTCGGCGACGGCTTTGAGGAGGGTCGATCCTGTTCCCTTGCCGCGGTCGGTGACGCCGCCGATCAGGAGGTGGAGGCCAATGTCGTGAGGGCGGGCCGGATAGTGCCTGGCCAGTGGGTCGAGGTCGGCGCGGTAGATCTCGAAGTAACTCATGGGGACACCGCTCAGTGCCCCGAGACAGGGGATGCTGCGTCCGTCGCCGTCGAGCTGGGCGAGCAGATGGGCAGCGGTGACGGACTCGGGTCCCGCCAGTTCCCAGAAGGCAGCCACGGCAGGGTCGTTCATCCAGCGGCTGATCAGTGCCAGATCGCGGTCGATGCGTACGGGGACGAGCTGGAAGGCCCCGACCGGGGTGGTGACGGGGCCCCAGTAGGCGGGGTTGTCCAGCAGACCGCCGACGGTGTCGTTCGCCTGTGGGGCGAGGACCGGCTCGTCCTCCCCGAACAGCGCGAGGAGTTCGTCGGGAAGCTTCAGGTCCAGGGTGTCCTCAATGCCCCCGCCGGGCTCGGGGGTGAGACCGGCGCCAGTCTCGGCGTCGGTGCCGGTCCCGGTGCTCGCATCGGTGGGAGGCACGGTGGAGATCTCCTCTCGCAGTTCTGTCGGCTTGTGTTCTCTCAGGGACGAAGGGGGTTGGTGATGGTGACGTAGACGGACTGGGTGTCGACCGGGCCGACGAGTTCGTCGAGGCCGCGCAGCCGGGTGAGGAGGTTGGCCTTGGTCCGCAGGGTGGGCGCTTCGAGGAGTTGCGCGGGCAGTGGCGAGCCGAGGGCGGCAGTCGCCGTGAGGAACTGCCGGAAAGCGGCGATGAGTACGCGCTCGTCGGCGAGACGCTGCGCTCCGAAGGCTCCGATCAGACCGAGGACGTTGTTGATGCCGAGGTAGTAGGCGAAGCGCTCGTCGGTGACGTCGTCGGACACGAAGGTGTCGCTGATCGAGCCGATACCGGGAAGGCGGCGGTCGAGTTCCGCGCGGCGGGACTCGCGGAAGTAATAGCCCTGGTTGTCGCGGTAGCGGCCGCCGACGGGCCAGCCCTCGGGGTCGAGAATCACCAGGGTGTTCTGCTGGTGGGCTTCGAGAGCGATACCCGCTGCGGCGTCCAGCCACAGCACAGGGCGTACGACATGGCCGAGGTAGCGCAGGAACCACTCGGCTGCGACCGCACCGGTGGGCCGGCCGGTGCGCGCGGCGAGTCGGTCCACGATGTCGGCGAGACGCGAATGCATCCCTGTGCGACCGGGCCAGGGACGGGGTGCGGTCAGTCCCGCGATGCAGACGGCGTCGTCGCCGAGGCCGAACGGATTGTGGCGCAGCATGACGTCGAGGCCGGGCAGTGGTTCGCCGTCGGCGGTGTCGACGGCGAGCCAGGCGGGGTCGCGCACGATGTCGAAGCCGGGGTGAGCCGCTCGCCACTGCTCGGCGAGGCCGGTGCGGAGCAGGCGGTGAACCTCGACGCCGCGGTGGAGTTCCTTGCGGAGGTTCTCACGACGGGAGTTGGTGATGCGTAGGCCGAGGGACAGCTTGAGCATGGCCGGTGCGCCGGGACGGTGCACGGTACGGACCGAGGAGGTGGGGTGCCAGGGGTCCCCGTGAGGACCGAGGTCGTGCAGCAGACCGGCATCGAGGAGGGCGGCGACGGCAGGGCGGTGCTTCAGTTCGCGCGCCTGCCAGGGGTGCAGCGGCAAAGGGACTGTGTGGTCGGGGAGCTGGAGGTCCCCGCTGAGGCGGGCGGTGAGCTGTTCGGCGGGCAGGGCGCGTCCCTGTTCGGTCCACGCAGATTCGGCAGCCATGACGGACCGGTCCACGGCCATCCAGTGCAGCGGGAAGGAGCCGTGCAACTCGGGGGAGAAAAGCCGGATTTCGGCATCCGAGAGCTCTTCGCGGCTCTTGGGCGTCGGGTGCAGCGGGTGGCCGAGCAGGAGTGACTGCTCGGCGGTGAGAAAGAGGTCCGCCTCGGGCGTCGGGGCGGGGCGTTCGCGGCGGTCGGTGATGAAGCCGGCGGTGCGCCGTACGGAGTCGGCGACCCGGCCGACCAGGTCGGCTCCATCGGTCTGGCCGGCTTCTCTGCCGATGAGCGCGGCGACGGTGACGGCATCGGCGCCCGGTGCGTCGCGCAGCGCTCCCTCCAGTGCGGGCAGGCCGAAGCGGTGCCATCCGGTGGCCGACCAGTACCGGACGGGGACGAGAAGCGCGGTGCCGCTGGCGTGCAACGGGATGCGCAGGGTACTTCCGTCGGGCCTGGAGAGGTTGTTCTCCCGTACCCAGCAGCGGAGAAGATTCTCGACGGCCGCCGCGTCCGCCGCGCGGTGCGGGTCGGGATGGTCGAGGAGCTCGGCCGCTCTGGCGCCGGCGAGCCCGATTGCCGTGGGGGCGTGCTGTTCACCGTGGCCCCCCGTCTGTTGGCGGGGCACCGTCGCCGTCTCGACCGCAAAGGGGCCAAGAGTTCCGGACCCTCCTCGGTGGTGGGGGGTGGAACGGCCGTCGGCCTCGGGCGCATCGGGTGCGGGGGTGGGGTTCACGGAGGGGCTTCCTTGGGATGTTGTCCGCGGTCAGTACGACTGCCCGCTGTCGGTGCGGCGTTGCGTGGAGCGCTCGGCGGAGGCCAGGGCGTCGGCGAAGCGGTCGAGGACAGCCGCCGCCTGTTCATCGGTGAGAGTCAGAGGAGGGAGCAGCCGCACGACACCGGCCTGGCGTCCGCCGAGTTCGACGATGAGCCCGCGGTTCAGGCACTCCTGCTGGACGGCGGCGGCGAAGGCGGGTGCGGGCGGCGGGACCACGGCGTCGGGGGCGGCGGCGTCCGGATCGACGAGTTCGATGCCGATCATGAGGCCCCTGCCGCGTACGTCTCCGATGCCGGGGTGGGCCGCGGCCAGCCCCTGAAGCTGTCCCAGCATGCGCGCGCCGAGAGTCGCAGCGCGTTCGGCGAGCCGGTTCTCGCGTACGAACGCGAGGGTGGCGGCGCCCGCCGCCATGGCGAGCTGATTGCCGCGGAAGGTGCCGGCATGGGCACCGGGCTGCCAGGCGTCGAGTTCGGACCGGTAGACGATCACAGCCAGCGGAAGGGAGCCGCCGATCGCCTTGGAGAGCACCATGACATCGGGCACGACGCCACTGTGCTCGACCGCCCAGAAAGTGCCGGTCCGCCCGACTCCCGTCTGCACCTCGTCGGCAATCAGCGGGATGGAGCGAGCCGCCGTGATCTCACGCACCCTGCGCATCCACCCGTCGGGGGCCGGGATCACTCCGCCCTCCCCCTGCACCGGTTCCAGGATCATCCCGGCCGGTGCGGGAACGCCGCTCTTGGGGTCGTCGAGGAGGTTCTCGGTCCAGCGCGCGGAGAGTTCGGCACCGCGCTCGCCGCCGATGCCGAAGGGGCAGCGGTAGTCGTGGGGGAAGGGCAGCCGGGTCACCCGTACGTCCGTCGCACCGCCGGAGGCGTCGAGCGCACCGGCCGTCATCCCGTGGTAGGCGCCGGTGAAGGCGAGCAGGCCACTGCGGCCGGTCGCGGTGCGGACGAGCTTGAGGGCCGCCTCGACCGCGTCGGTGCCTGCGGGTCCGCAGAACTGGATGCGCGCGTTGTCGGCGAACTCCCGCGGCAGCGTGGAGAACAGCTCGGTGATGAACGCGTCCTTGACAGGTGTCGCGAGGTCGAGGACATGCAGCGGTGCACCCGAGTCGATGACCTTCCTGATTGCTTCCAGGACAACGGGGTGGTTGTGCCCGAGCGCCAGAGTCCCCGCGCCGGAAAGGCAGTCGAGGTACCGCCGCCCGTCCGCCCCCTCGATCGTCAGCCCTCGGGCCCGTACGGGAACAATGGGCAGCGAGCGCGCATACGTACGCGCTGCCGACTCGCGCAGGGACTGCCGACGCAGAATCCCCTCGTGCGCGGCGGGCAGCGCCACCGGAGCAGGTTCGGTCACGGCCACGGCTGTTGGTCCTCCAGCTGTAACAGTTGCGTTTCACATCGGCACAGCGCTCGTATCGCCACCAGCCAGGGCTGAAGGCTGACCGCGTGTCCCCCGTACGTACCAACGACGCCGGGAGCCGGGGATCACGGGCAGTCGGAAGATCCTTGCGGCCATCGGAACCGCGGACCTGCTGCGCGCCGTCCCCATCGGCACCGGCATAGTGGGGGCCGCACCCGGCTCCGAGCGCCACGGCCGGGGTGAGTAACGAGTACTGCAGTTCCGACGGTTCCGAAGCACTGAAGTCCCAGGGGGATCACGACATGCGACCCATTCGCCCGACGCTGGCAGCGGCCTCCATCGCCGCCGTGCTCGCGCTGGCTGCCACCGCCTGCGGTCCGAGCGAGGACAACGCGGGTGACAAGCCGAGCGCGCCCGCCAGCCAGTCCACCGACGGCAAAATCACCATCCCGGACGATCTCAAGGACCGGCTCAAGGAGCGCGGGATCGACCTGGACAAGTGGAAGGACGGCGAGTGGAAGAACTGGGACAGGGACAAGTGGCTGCGTGAGGCGAAGGACTTCGTCAACCCGATCATCGAGGACCTCTGGGACCCGGACCGGATGCGCGAGGCCGAGCAGCCCCCCGAGAAGCCTGTCGACAACGACATCTCGGGCGACGAGGGTGTCACCGACCCGACGCCCGCGCCCGTCGACGCGCAGGCCGTGAACGCTCCGTACCACTCCAGCGCCGCCGAGGCCGGCAAGGTCTTCTTCGACGGCCCGCAGGGTTCGATGGTCTGCTCCGCGACCGTGGTGAAGGACCCGGCCAACCCCGGCAAGTCCAACATGGTGTGGACCGCGGGCCACTGTGTGCACGCCGGCAAGAGCGGCGGCTGGTACCGCAACATCGCCTTCGTGCCGTCGTACAACAACAGCGCCCTGTCCGTCCCCGAGCTGGAGAAGGCGCCCAAGGAGCAGGTCGCTCCGTACGGCGTGTGGTGGGGCGACTGGGCGCAGACCTCCGAGCAGTGGATCTCCCAGGGTGCCGCGACCGGCGGCCAGGGCGCTCCCTTCGACTTCGCCGTGATCCACGTGACCCCCGAGAAGGGCGGGACCGGCAAGTCGCTCGAGGAGACGGTCGGTTCGGCGCTTCCGGTGGACTTCAGCGCCCCGGCCGTGCCGAAGATCGGCAACATGACCGCCACCGGCTACCCGGCGGCGCCGCCGTTCGACGGCCAGAAGCTCTTCCAGTGCGCCGACAAGCCGGGCCGGCTGTCCCTCAAGGCCAGTGACCCGACGATGTACCGCATCGGCTGCACCATGACCGGCGGTTCCTCCGGCGGCGGCTGGGTGGCCAAGGGCCAGGACGGCAAGCCCGCCCTGGTGTCCAACACCTCCATCGGCCCGGTGACGGCCGGCTGGCTGGCCGGCCCGCGTCTGGGCGACGAGGCCAAGGGCGTCTACAACGCGGTCAGCAAGAAGTTCGCGGGCCAGTAGTCACAGCACGCACCGATGGAAGGACAGGGGCCTGCGGCCGGTCGGCCGAGGGCCCCTGTCGCCTTCCTCGTGGAGACTCCGTGCAGGTAGAGCCCTTCTCAACTGCACAGCTCCGCGCCCCGCATAGAGTGGTGCCGCAGCAAGGGGCGGCCCCGGAAGGCCACCCTTTCGCGTGACACGCTCATGGCAAATTGCGCCGCAGTTGCACCGTGCAGGTCGCACTGCAGATCGCGCTCATGGCCCTCACGCGTATGGCATCACGCTGATGCACGACGGTTCATGGCACATATCCACAGCACTTCAGGGGGAATCGTTTCCATGCGTTCCATACGTCCGTTGCTGGCTGCCACCGGCGTCGCCGCGGCCCTCGCGCTGACGGCGACGGCCTGTGGCCCGAGCGACGACAAGGCGGCTGCCGACGCCGCCTCTTCCAGTCCTGCCGCGGACAACGGCGGTGCGGACAACGGTGGCGCCGGCCTTCCCGCCGATCTGGCCGACAAGCTCAAGGAGCACGGTGTCGACCCGGAGAAGTGGAAGAACGGCGAGTGGAAGAACTGGGACAAGGACAAATGGCTGCGTGAGGCCAAGGACTTCGTCAACCCGGTGATCGACGGCCTGTGGAAGCCGAAGCGGATGACGACGGCCAAGGCTCCGACGAAGACGCTCGCGGCCGGCGACATCTCGGGCGACCAGGACGTCACCGACCCGGAGCCCCGCCCGGTCCAGGCCGTGGCGGAGAAGAAGCCGTACCACCAGAACGCGGCGCCGGTCGGAAAGGTCTTCTTCGACGCCCCCGAGGGCTCGATGGTCTGCTCCGCCACCGTCATCAAGGACCCCAAGAACCCAGGCAAGTCCAACATGGTGTGGACCGCGGGCCACTGCGTCCACGCGGGTAAGGCGGGCGGCTGGTACCGCAACATCGCCTTCGTCCCCGCCTACAACGACACGGGCAAGTCCCCCGCTGCGCTGGAGACCGCGCAGCCGCAGGAGGTCGCTCCGTACGGCCTCTACTGGGCCGACTGGGTCTCGACCTCCGGTGAGTGGATCAGCCAGGGAGGTCCGACGGGCGGCACGGGCGCTCCGTACGACTATGCCGTGATGCATGTGAAGCCGGAGAAGGGCACCAAGTCTCTGGAGGAGACGGTGGGCGTCGCCCTCGACGTCAAGTTCGATGCTCCCGAGGCGAAGGACATCAGCGCGATGGGTGCCTGGGGCTACCCGGCTGCCCCGCCGTACGACGGTGCGATCATGCACAAGTGCGTCGACCGTCCCGGCCGTCTGTCGATCGCTCCCGGTACGCCGACGATGTGGCGCATCGGCTGCACGATGACCGGCGGTTCCTCCGGTGGCGGCTGGTTCGCCGAGCAGCCGGACGGCAAGCTGGCGCTGGTCTCCAACACCTCCATCGGCCCGGTCACCTCGGGCTGGCTGGCGGGTCCGCGCCTGGACGCGGGCGCCCAGCAGATCTACACGATGATGAGCGACAAGTTCGCAGGCCGCTGAGCCTGTTGGACCCGTGGGACGTCGCGCAGCCGGAAGGCCCGCCCCTTCTCGATGAGGGGGCGGGCCTTCCGCCGTGTTCGGTTCAGCGACCGGTGGTCAGCTGGCCACCAGTACATACGGAGCCAGCGCCGAGGCCAGCTCCTCATGCACCCGTGCCTTGAGCAGCGTGCCCTCCGTGGTGTGCTCCTCGGAGATCACCTCGCCCTCGGCGTGCACCCGGGAGACCAGACCGCCCTGGGTGTACGGCACAAGCGCCTCGATCTCGACCTTCGGCCGCGGCAGTTCGGCATCGATCAGCGCGAGCAGCTCGTCGATCCCCCTGCCGGTCCGCGCCGACACCGCGATCGCGTGCCGCTCGAGGCGCAGCAGTCGCTGCAGGACGAGCGGATCGGCCGCGTCCGCCTTGTTGATCACCACGATCTCGGGCACGTCCAGGGCGCCCACATCGCGGATCACCTCGCGCACGGCGGCCAGCTGCTCCTCCGGCGCCGGGTGCGATCCGTCCACCACATGCAGGATCAGGTCGGAGTCGCCGACCTCCTCCATCGTGGAGCGAAACGCCTCGACGAGGTGGTGCGGCAGATGCCGTACGAACCCGACGGTGTCGGCGAGGGTGTAGAGCCGGCCACTGGGCGTTTCGGCCCTGCGGACGGTGGGATCCAGGGTGGCGAACAGTGAGTTCTCCACCAGGACGCCGGCGCCCGTGAGGCGGTTGAGCAGTGAGGACTTTCCGGCGTTGGTATAGCCGGCGATCGCGACCGAGGGCACCTTGTTGCGCCGGCGTTCCTGCCGCTTGATCTCGCGGCCGGTCTTCATCTCCGCGATCTCCCGGCGCATCTTCGCCATCTTCTCGCGGATCCGGCGCCGGTCCGTCTCGATCTTGGTCTCACCGGGACCACGCGTGGCCATGCCGCCACCGCCGCCGCCGCCCATCTGCCGGGACAGCGACTGACCCCAGCCGCGCAGCCTCGGCAGCATGTACTGCATCTGTGCCAGGGCGACCTGTGCCTTGCCCTCTCGGGACTTGGCGTGCTGGGCGAAGATGTCGAGGATCAGGGCCGTGCGGTCGACGACCTTGACCTTGACGACGTCCTCGAGATGGATCAGCTGGCCGGGGCTGAGCTCACCGTCGCAGACGACGGTGTCGGCCCCGGTTTCGAGCACGATGTCACGCAGCTCCTGCGCCTTGCCGGAGCCGATATAGGTGGCGGAATCGGGCTTGTCACGACGCTGGAAGACGCCGTCGAGCACCAGCGCGCCGGCCGTCTCGGCAAGCGCCGCAAGCTCTGCGAGGGAATTTTCCGCGTCCTGCATTGTCCCCGAGGTCCATACACCGACCAGCACCACACGCTCCAGGCGCAGCTGGCGGTACTCGACCTCGGTGACGTCCTCGAGCTCGGTGGAGAGACCCGCCACCCGCCGCAGTGCGGCGCGCTCGGAGCGGTCGAGCTGGTCGCCGTCCCGCTCTCCGTCGATCTCGTGGCTCCAGGCGACGTCCTCTTCCATCAGGGCATCGGCCCGAAGGCTCTCGGTGCGCGTCTCCGCGAAGCTCTGCTCGTCCTGGGAAGGGGATGAAGAGGAGGTCATTGGATCCTTACGTCGATGGGAAACTCGATGAGAAAATGCCGGAGAAAATCCGGTACGCCAGTCACAACGCGTAATGGAACCGGATGATTCCCGAGAGGGACACCGGCGCCGGCCGCGTCGCCGACCCCTTGATGGTCGC
This sequence comes from Streptomyces sp. NBC_01142, assembly GCF_026341125.1. NCBI lineage: Bacteria > Bacillati > Actinomycetota > Actinomycetes > Kitasatosporales > Streptomycetaceae > Streptomyces > Streptomyces sp. NBC_01142. The sequence continues at coordinate 1,677,551 of NZ_JAPEOR010000001.1, read as the reverse complement.
ACGGCCCTGCTGGGGCCGTCATCCCAGTTTCAGGGGGCTGTGGAGGCCGTGGGAGCCGCCCTGCGCCACTCGGGGTGCCCGGGCATTGCCGGTGTCCGCTGCCCGTACAGCCATCCCTTGAAGAACGCCGTCAGGTCACGCCCCGCGATTCGCGCCGCGAGCGAGGTGAAGTCCTGGGTGCTCGCCGTCCCGTCCGCGTGCAGGTGCACCCACTGTCGCTCCAGCCGCTCGAAGGCGCTCTTTCCGATCTCCTGTCGCAGCGCGTACAGAACCAGCGAGCTGCCGTCGTACAACACCGGCCGGAAGAGGCTGATCTTCTGGCCCTGCTCCGGCGGGGCAGGAGCCGCCGGCGGTCCGCCCGCCGCCCGCCACCGGTCGGACTGCCTGTACGCGGCACGCATCCGCTCCTCCAGCGACTGCTGCGCCTTCTCCTCCGCGTACACCGCCTCGTACCAGCTGGCATGCCCTTCGTTCAGCCACAGATCCGACCAGGTGCGGTGGGTGACGCTGTTACCGAACCAGTGGTGTGCGAGCTCGTGCACCATGACCGAGTCGATGTACCACTCCGGGTAGGCGTCGTTCGCGAACAGCCCGCGCTCGAAGAGCGAGAGCGTCTGTGTCTCCAGCTCGTAGCCGGTCTCGGCGTCGGCGATCAGCACTCCGTACGTCTCGAAGGGATAGGGGCCGACCTTCTGCTCCATCCACTCCAGGTGGCCGGGCGTTCTCTTCAGCCAGGGTTCGAGCTTCGTGCGGTCCGCGGCGGGCACCACATCGCGTAGGGGCAGGCCGTGCGGTCCCTGGCGGTTGATGACGGCCGAGCGGCCGATCGACACCTGGGCCAGCTCGGTGGCCATGGGGTGGGCGGTCCGGTAGGTCCAGGTGGCGGCGGTGCCGGCCGCGGCCTTCGCCACCCGCACCCCGTTGGCCACCACCGTCAAGTCCTTGGGCGCGGTGACACGGAAGGTGAAGTACGCCTTGTCGGCCGGGTGGTCGTTGGACGGGAATACCCGGTGCGCGGCGTCGGCCTGGTTCGCCATCACCAGTCCGTCGCCGGTACGGACCCATCCCCCTGTGCTCGGTCGGCCTGTCGGGTCACTGGTGTGCGTGACCGTGATCTGCATCCGTGAGCTCTGCGGGACGGCGTCGGCCGGGTCGATGACCAGGTCCTCTCCGGCGGTCGCGAACTCGGCGGGCCTGCCGTTCACCTCGACCGTACGGACAGTGCCGTGCGCGAAGTCGAGATTGACGCGGTCCAGCCGCCGCGTCGCCTGTGCGTCGATCCTTGTGACGGCGTCCAGCGGCTTGCTGTTGCTGCCGCGGTAGGTGAAGCCGATGTCGTACGCGAGGACGTCGTAGCCGGGATTGCCCAGCTGAGGGAAGAGGGCATCGCCGATGCCGAGCGGTGTGGGCGGGGGAAGGACCGCGGCAACGAGGGTGGCCGAGGCGGCGGCCAGCAGGGCGGCACGCAAGCGGCGCCGAGAGGTGTGGAGCATGCACTACGGCTATCAGCGCGCCCGGCGCGGGCCGTGATGCCGCGCGCCCGCACCACCCGAACGAGGTCAGGTGGTGGCCGCCGGATGCTGGGTGCGGCTCACGTCGTACACCCCTGGCACATCACGCATGGCACGCATCAGGGCGGGAAGACCCGCGGCGTCCGGGAGTTGCAGGGTGTACGTGTGCCGTACGCGCTGCTCGCTGGGCGGCTCGACGGTGGCCGAGACGATGGCCGCCCCCTGAGTGGCGATGGCCTCGGTGAGGTCGGCCAGCAGGCGCGGGCGGCCGAATGCCTCGGCGACCAGGGAGACCCGGCACTCTGCGGCGTCGCCCCAGCTCACGGCGATGGGCTCGCGGTCCAGGGCCTTCATCCGGTCAACGGCGGGGCATCCCTCGCGGTGGACGGTCACGGCGCCGCCGCGTACCGCGAAACCGGTGACAGCGTCGGGCGGCACCGGCGTACAGCAGCCCGCGAGCCGCACGGTCGCGTCCGGCAGGTCGACAACGGCGTTGGCGGCGGCCGGGCGGCCGACGGTGAACGGGGCGGGTCTGCGGGGGGCGGCCGCGGGGACTTTCGCGCCCTCCGGGTGCGCCTCGAGCCAGCCGGCGATGGCGATGCGCGCGGCGGGGGTACGGGCATGGTCGAGCCAGTCCGGGGAGGGTCCGGACGTGGTGTCCTGGGCGAGCAGCAGGTGCACCGTGTCGCCGTCGCGCAGCACCGTACTCAGCGTCGCCAGACGGCCGTTGACGCGGGCGCCGATGCAGGTGTGCGCCTGATCGCCGTACTGCGCGTACGCGGCGTCCACACAGCTCGCGCCGGCCGGCAGCCCGAGGGCGCCGCCGTCGGCGCGGAAGACGGTGATCTCACGGTCCTGCGCCAGATCCGCGCGCAGGGAGATCCAGAAGGTGTCGGGGTCGGGGGTGGACTGCTGCCACTCCAGGAGGCGGGAGAGCCAGCCGGGCCGCGTCGGGTCCTCGCGCTCGCCGTCGGCCGGTTCCGCCCCTTCGGCGGTGGTGACGGGCATCACGGGTGCGTACGGATTGCCGAGCGCGATCACTCCGGCCTCGGCGACCTTGTGCATCTGGTGTGTACGGATGAGGACTTCGGCGACGGCGCCGTCCGGTCCTGCGACGGCGGTGTGCAACGACTGGTACAGGTTGAACTTGGGGGCCGCGATGAAGTCCTTGAACTCGGAGATCACCGGGGTGAAGCAGGTGTGCAGTTCGCCGAGGACGCCGTAGCAGTCGGCGTCCTCGCCGACCAGCACGAGCAGCCTTCCGAAGTCCGTGCCGCGCAGCTCGCCGCGTTTGAGCCGGGCGCGGTGCACGGAGACGAAATGCCGGGGTCTGATGAGGACTTCGGCCGCGATGCCGGCATCCCGCAGGACCGCCCTGAAGTCCACCGCGATGGCGGCGAGCGCGTCGCAGGCGGTGGCGTTCTCTGCGATGACCGCGCGGGTGCGCTCGTACTCCTCCGGGTGCAGGATCGCGAAGACCAGATCCTCCAGTTCGGACTTGAGCGCCTGTACGCCGAGCCGTTCGGCGAGCGGAATGAGTACGTCGCGGGTGACCTTGGCGATCCTGGCCTGTTTCTCGGGCCGCATCACGCCGAGGGTGCGCATGTTGTGCAGCCGGTCGGCGAGTTTGATCGACATCACCCGGACGTCGTTGCCGGTGGCGACGAGCATTTTGCGGAAGGTCTCGGGCTCGGCGGCCGCGCCGTAGTCGACCTTCTCCAGCTTGGTGACGCCGTCGACCAGATAACAGACCTCGGCGCCGAACTCCCTCCGGACCTGATCAAGTGTCACCTCCGTGTCCTCGACGGTGTCGTGGAGGAGAGAGGCGGTCAACGTGGTCGTTTCCGCGCCCAGTTCGGCGAGGATCAGGGTGACGGCGAGCGGATGCGTGATGTACGGCTCGCCGCTCTTGCGGGACTGTCCGCGGTGGGAGGACTCTGCCAGGACGTAGGCCTTGTGGAGGATGGTGAGGTCGGCGTCGGGGTGGTGCGCGCGATGCGCCTCGGCGACATGGCCGATCGCGTCGGGCAGCCGGTCCCGGGCCGCGGGGCCCATCAGTGCGGCGCGGCCCAGCCTGCGGAGGTCGATCCTGGGACGGCCGCGCCTGCGGCTGTGGGCACCTGGGTTGGTGGCCTCTGCACTCATGGGGCACCTCCGGCAGCTTCGACCGGCGGTGGAAGGGCAGGCATGCCCTCCGGGCCGGTGCTTGATGCTACCGAGCCCACCACGTGGCGCAGTCCGGCTCTCGCTCAGCGTGAACCGGATCACCCATTCGAGCGAAGCTCTATGCGATCACGGTTTCGGGCTGTACGAGGAGAGCGGGATCGATGTACCCCTCGGCGACGATGACGGCCGGTCCTGTCATCTCGATCTCACCGTCCGGCCGCTCCGTGATCAGCAGACGCCCGCCGGGAAGATCCACGGTGTAGGTGACAGGGACGCCGGTGACCGAGGGGTCGTCGCCGTCCCTGCGGGCCGCTGCGACGGCGACGGCGCACGCGCCCGTGCCGCAGGAGCGGGTCTCGCCGGAGCCACGCTCGTGCACGCGCATCGCGACATGCCGCTCGCCGCGGTCGACGACGAATTCGACGTTCACCCCGTCCGGGTAGACCGAGGCCGGGGTGAACGGCGGCATCGTGAACAGGTCACCCGCGTGGTCCAGGTCCTCGACGAAGGCGACCGCGTGCGGATTGCCCATGTTCACGTTCCTGGCAGGCCAGCTGCGGCCGTCGACGGCGACCGTGACACCGGCCTCGGGGAGCAGCGCCCGGCCCATGGAGACCGTGATGTCTCCGTTCGAGTCCTTGGCGATGTGCACCTTCTTGACACCACCGCGGGTCGCCACGGTGAGGTCTCCGGCCTCGACATGGCCGACGCGCTGGAGGTAGCGGGCGAAGACGCGTACGCCGTTGCCGCACATCTCGACGATCGAGCCGTCGGCGTTGCGGTAGTCCATGAACCACTCGGCCTCGTCCGCCATGAGCTGCGCCTCGGGGTGCGCCGCGGACCGTACGACGTGCAGCAGACCGTCACCGCCGATGCCGGCCCGGCGGTCGCAGAGCCGGGCGACAGTGGAGGCGGGCAGCTCGACGGCGTTGTCCGGGTCGGGGACGATCACGAAGTCGTTCTCGGTCCCGTGACCCTTGAGGAAGGCGATCGGCGCGGTGTGCGGTGCGGTCTGGGCGGTCTGCGAGGTGCTCACGTCGTCCATCGTACGAGGACGGTCCGACAGTCTGCGGAGGCGGGCGCCGGAGAAGAACGGGATGGGCGAAAGCGGGCGCCGACGGGACGGAGCCGGGAGCCAGGGTTCAGCGGAGGCGGGCCACTCGCCAGACGGCGAGCCCGACCAGCAACGCGCCCACGCCGACGTACAGGGCGATGACGCGCCAGTCGGGCCGCTCTCCGGAGCCGCGGGGCGGCAGGCCGGGCCAGGTGTGGCCGACGCGTCGGGCGGCCATCACACCCCAGCCCGCGGCGCAGCAGCTGATCAGCAGCCCCAGCATGGCGACGACCGCTCCGCCGTCGCCGGTGCCGAAGGCGAGGGGGAAAGCGAACATCAGGGAGCCGACCGCGGCCAGTCCCACGATGGGGGCGAGCTGCCAGATCCGCAGCCGTCGCTGCGGGCGCAGTTCGACCTCCACCTCGTCCGCGGTCAGGTCCTGGTCGTCAGGACCGTCCGGACTCAGCCGGGACGCGCTCTCCGCTGCGTCCCTTCTGTCCTGTTCTCTGTCGCGAGGGCCGGCCTCCATCGCCACGCGCCCTCCCAATTCGGACTCCACTGGTCGATCGATGCTCGATGATGGCACGCTCCCGGGTGCCGGAATGACGGCCAGGGCGTCCCGATGCCATCACGTGATCAGGCTGTGACCGCTCGTTCGACCAACGCCAGCGCCAGGTGCGGAAGTTCCCCCCGGTGCTCAGCCGCTCCACTCAGCCAGTGCACCCGCGGGTCGCGCCGGAACCAGGAGTCCTGGCGGCGCGCGAAGCGCTTGGTGGCGCGCACGGTCTCCTCGCGCGCCTCTTGGTCGCTGCACTCCCCCGCGAGCGCCGTGAGCACCTGCTGGTACCCGAGCGCGCGCGAGGCCGTGCGCCCCTCGCGCAGGCCCTGCGCCTCCAGTGCGCGCACCTCGTCGACGAGGCCCGCTCCCCACATCCGGTCCACGCGCAGCGCAATGCGCTCGTCAAGCTCGGGACGGGCGACATCGACACCGATCTGGACGGTGTCGTACACGGCGTCATGACCGGGGAGGTTTGCGGTGAAGGGCTTGCCGGTGATCTCGATGACCTCGAGCGCCCGGACGATGCGCCGGCCGTTGCTGGGGAGGATGGCCTTCCCGGCCTCCGGGTCCGCGGCGGCGAGCCGGGTATGCAGGGCTCCGGAGCCGTCTGCCGTCAGCTCCTCCTCGAGCCGGGCACGCACCTCGGGGTCGGTGCCGGGAAATTCGAGGGCGTCGATGGCGCCGCGCACATAGAGCCCGGAGCCCCCGACGAGGACGGGTGTACGACCTTCGGCCAGCAACCGGTCGATCTCCGCCCTGGCCAGCTTCTGGTACTCGGCAACGCTCGCGGTCTCGGTGACGTCCCAGATGTCGAGCAGCTGGTGCGCGATACCGCCGCGTTCGTCGGCCGTCAGTTTGGCGGTGCCGATATCCATCCCCCGGTAGAGCTGCATGGAGTCGGCGTTGACGACTTCACCACCCAACCGCTGGGCAAGGAAGACCCCCAGATCGGACTTTCCGGCTGCGGTGGGACCGACGACGGCGATGACCCGCGGTGCGGGAGCTGCTGTTCTCACTGCCCCAGTCTCGCAAACCTCAGGACGCGTCCCCGAACGAGCGAGGTAACGGCACAGGGGCGGGTTCGTTGGCTGTTGCGAGGTTTCGAGCGCCGGTTGTGGACCGGGGCCCGCGGGCGGCGCAATGGGACGCTCCGGGCGGCGCGGGACTTCGCCCACACGAGTAGGCTATGGAGTAGATATGGGCGTTTTTGCACGGTTTCGTCGCAAGTCCAAGGCGACTGCCGAGGCGTCAACCGAGGAGGCGACCGGCAGCACTCTGACGGCCGAGTCCCCGGTTGATTCTGAGTCGGGGTCGGAGTCGGGGTCGGAGTCCGAGGCGTCGAAGGAAGCGGCGGCCGAGGTCACCGAAGCCGAAGGGGCCGAGGCGGGCGAGGCTGCTGCGGCCGAAGGCGTGGAGATTCCGAAGCAGCAGTCGGCCGACGAAGCGGCGGACAACGAGGCCGGCGAGGGCGCCCGGAAGTAGTGCCGTACGAGGGAAGGTGACCCATGGGCTTCATGGACACATTGAAGGCCAAGCTCGCCCCGGCCAAGGAAAAGGTCTCTGACCTCGCACAGCAGCATGGCGAGAAGATCGAGCACGGTCTGGACAAAGCCGCGAAGACGGTCGACACAAAGACCAAGGGCAAGTACAGCAGCAAGATCGAGTCTGGCACCGGCAGGGCCAAGCAGGCCCTGGACCGCGTCGCCCACAAGGACGACGGCACTGCGCCGCCGGCTTCCTGAGATCACGGCGGACGGCCGCGGAACACTCTGTTCTGCGGCCGTCCGCCGTCGCCCTGCCGACTACTGCCCCTGCTCCGCCCCTGCTACTGCTACTGCCCCGACCAGGTGGCGACGAAGTAGCCGACTCCGTACGGGGCGTCCTCGTAGAGCAGTCGGCACCGGAAGTCCTCCCGTGCGGCTCCGCACAGAACCTGCCAGGGCGATCGGCCCGACACCATCAGCTCGCGGGCAGTGGTCGCATCGAGATCCGGGAAGAAGCCGTCGGAGTCGTTGTTCGCGAGAGCCGCGGCGATCTCGGCGTCGAGCGCCTCCGCCCGGTCGTCGAGATAGCCCGGCGCCTTCAGGCTGCGGCGGGCGCTGCCGTCGCCCATGACCAGCATCCCCAGGCGGGGCGCCCACTCAGAGACATGGACGCCGTGCTCGCCGTTGGCGGGCCAGTCGTTACCGTCGGGCACCTCCAGGCCGCGCACGGCGCCGGTCCAGCCGGCCCGCTCCAGCAGCCAGGCGCCCACGGTGAGCGAGAGAGGCAGCTCCCCCGCGGCGTCGCCCAGGCCGAGGCGCACGTCCAGGTCCACGCCGTACGGCCGGAACGAGCCCGGGGTGCCCTGCTCATGCACCGCGGTCGAAGCGCCCGTGCCGACCACAGCGATGAGGTCCGGCCCGGCCGCCAGCACGGTGCGCAACGCCTCGTCGCACGCCGCGCGCAGAGAATCGAGCTCCGCAGCGGCACCGGAGGCGACCTCGGGGACCAGCAGCGGCGGACACGGGCACATGGCGGCGGCGACAAGCATGATCGGCAGCCTAGCCGTCAGCCGATGGCGCAGCCGCCCGTAGCCGACGGCAGGGGTGCGGGCACCCCGACGGAGGGCAGCCCCAGCATCACGCCGGGTGCCGGCCGGGGAGCCGCGTTGCGCTTCTCCCAGGCGTCGCCGGCACGGGTGCGGCGTACGGCCAGGGCGGCCCCTTCGGCCAGCAGGTGGTGCGGGGCGGCGTAGGTGATCTCGACCGTCACCACATCGCCCGGGCGTACCTCCTTGTCAGGCTTCCCGCCGTGCTGGTCGTCCGATCCCCGCAGGCTCGGCTCGAAGTGCACCAGGCGGTTGTCGGGCGCGCGGCCCGACAACCGGTGGGTGGCGCCGTCCTTGCGGCCCTCCCCCTCGGCGACCATGACCTCGACCGTCCGGCCGACCTGCTTCTTGCTCTCCTCCCAGGAGATCTCCTCCTGGAGGGCGACGAGGCGCATGTAGCGCGCCTGGACGACCTCCTTGGGGATCTGCCCCTCCATCTCCGCGGCCGGGGTCCCGGGGCGCTTGGAGTACTGGAAGGTGAAGGCATTCGCGAAGCGCGCCTCACGCACCGTGTGCATCGTCTGCTCGAAGTCCTCCTCGGTCTCGCCGGGGAAGCCCACGATGATGTCGGTGGAGATGGCGGCGTGCGGGATCGAGGCGCGCACCTTCTCGATGATTCCGAGGAAACGCTCCTGCCGGTAGGAGCGGCGCATCGCCTTCAGGACGGTGTCCGAGCCGGACTGCAGCGGCATGTGGAGCTGCGGCATGACGTTCGGCGTCTCGGCCATCGCCGCGATCACGTCGTCCGTGAAGTCGCGCGGGTGCGGCGAGGTGAAACGGACCCGCTCCAGGCCCTCGACCTTGCCGCAGGCGCGCAGCAGCTTGGAGAACGCCTCGCGGTCACCGATGTCGGAGCCGTACGCATTGACGTTCTGGCCGAGCAGGGTGATCTCCGAGACCCCCTCGGCGACCAGCGCCTCGACCTCGGCCAGGATGTCGCCGGGCCGACGGTCCTTCTCCTTGCCGCGGAGCGCCGGGACGATGCAGAAGGTGCAGGTGTTGTTGCAGCCGACCGAGATGGAGACCCATGCGGCATACGCGGACTCACGGCGGGTCGGCAGCGTCGACGGGAAGGCCTCGAGCGACTCCGCGATCTCGACCTGCGCCTCTTCCTGAATGCGTGCGCGCTCGAGCAGCACCGGCAGCTTGCCGATGTTGTGGGTACCGAAGACGACATCGACCCACGGCGCCCTCTTCACGATGGTGTCGCGGTCCTTCTGGGCCAGGCAGCCGCCGACGGCAATCTGCATGCCGGGCCGCTTGGTCTTCATCGGCGCAAGCCGGCCGAGATTGCCGTACAGCTTGTTGTCGGCGTTCTCCCGCACCGCGCAGGTGTTGAAGACGACAACATCGGCGTCACCGTCGGCGCCCTCGGGCGCGCGCACATAGCCGGCGCCCTCCAGCAGGCCCGACAGCCGCTCGGAGTCGTGGACGTTCATCTGGCACCCGTAGGTGCGCACCTCGTAGGTTTTGGCACTCATCGCGCCCACCAGGGTACGGGGTCGCACCGGCCCTCCGCCCCTGGCTTCCGTGCGGCAGGGCCTGGCCATTACGGGGAGTGAGCTGGCAGGATCGCGCCATGCTCCCGGCCCTCTCCCGTATCAGCCGCCGCCATGCCCTGCAGGGCTCGGCCGCCGCCCTGGTGGTGTTCGGGCTGCTGATGTGGTGGCTGCTGCCCATTGGCGAGTCGTCGCCGCGCGGAAAGCTCACCTTCAGTACGGGCTCGAAGAGCGGCGTCTACCAGCGCTACGGCGTACTGCTGAAGCAGGCACTCGCCCGTGATCTGCCGGAGGTGACGATAGATCTGCGGACCAGTGAGGGGTCGCAGCAGAACCTCGAGCGGGTGGCGGCCGGGGAGGCCGACTTCACCATCGCCACCGCCGACGCCGTCGCCAAGTACAAGCGGGACGGGAGGCCCGGCGCCGACCGGCTGCGCGGCTGCGCCCGGCTGTACGACGACTATGTGCAGCTGATCGTGCCCAAGGACTCTCCCGTGCGGTCGGCCCGCGATCTGCGCGGCAAGACGGTGGGCGTGGGGCAGAAGGGGTCCGGGGTGCGTCTGGTCGCCGACCGGCTGATGACGGCCACGGGGATCGATCCGGTGCGGGACATCAACCCGGTCCCGGCCGGGATCGACACGATGCCGCGGCGGCTGGAGGCGGGCGAGCTCGATGCCTTCTTCTGGTCGGGCGGACTGCCGACCAACACCGTGGAGGAGCTGTCCGAGCGCTTCGAGATCCGGCTGGTGCCGCTGGAGTCCGAACTCGTCGAGAAGCTGCACGCCACCGGCGGGACGACCAGTTACTACCGCTCGGCGGTGATGCCTGCCGACGCCTACCTCAAGGCCCAGGGCGGGGTACCGGTGCCCACCATGGCGGTAGCGAATCTGCTGGTCACCACCGACCGGATGGATCCGGCGATGACCGAGGGCTTCACTCGCACGGTGATCAACAGCCGGGACCGCATCGGCAACACGGTGCACCCGGCCCAGCTGGTGGATCTGCGGACCGCGGTCTACACCGCCCCGCTGGACCTGCACGAAGGGGCCCGGCGCTACTACCGCTCGGTCAAGCCGTAGGAGCCGTACGCGGGACCGTGACGGTGACCTTCAGACCGTGCGGCTCGCGATGTCCGTACGCGATCGAGCCGCCGCCCGCCAGCAGCAGCGCCCGCGAGATGGACAGGCCCAGGCCCGAGCCCTTGATGTTCTGGTGACGGCCACTGCGCCAGAAGCGGTCGCCGATACGGGAGAGTTCCTCGTCGGTCAGGCCCGGCCCGCCGTCGGTGATCACAATGCGCGAGGTGTCGCCGTTGGAGGCGACCGAGACGGTGACCTCCTCCCCCTGCGGTGTGAACTTCAGGGCGTTGTCGATCACTGCGTCCAGGGCGCTGGAGAGCGCGACCGGGTCGGCCCACGCGGTGACCGCGGCACGGTGTTCGGTCAGCCGGACGCCCTTCTCGTCGGCGAGGGGACGCCAGGCGGCGACCCGCTCGGCCGCCAGCGCCCCGATGTCGGTGAGCTGGAGGTCCCAGGAGGCATGTTCGGCCAGCGCCAGGTCCAGCAGGTCGTCCAGGACCTGGGCGAGGCGCTTGCCCTCGGTGCGGACCGAGGCGATCTCCTCGTTCCCGGCGGGGAGTTCGAGAGCGAGGAGCTCGATACGGAGCAGCAGTGCGGCGAGCGGGTTGCGCAGCTGGTGGGAGGCGTCGGCGACGAAGGCCCGCTGCTGTTCGAGGACTTCCTCGACGTTGTCCGCCATCTCGTTGAACGAACGAGCCAGGCGCCGGAGTTCCGGGGGACCGCTCGCCGCGGCGACACGGGAGTTCATCTGCCCCGTCGCGATGCCGTGAGTGGCCGCGTCCAGGATCCGTACGGGCCGCAGCACCCAGCCCGTGAGGCGGAAGGCCGCGCCGACGGCGACCAGCATCGCCGCGGCCTCACCGGCCGCGATCAGCAGCCAGCCCCGCAGAACACGCCAGCGCAGCTCGCTGGTGGGTGAGTCGGTGAACACGACGGCGACGACGTCCCCGTCCCGTACGACCGGAGAGGCGACGACGAGCCGGCCGCCCTGCTGCCACGGCCAGACCTGCGGCGGGTCCTGGCTGCGCCGCCCCGAGAGCGCTTCCTTGAAGGCCTCGCGGCCCTGGCCGGTGTCCGGCACCGACCAGGTTCGGGGCGCGCGTGCCATGGAGTCGGCGTCGCGGTAGAAGAGGCCCGCCCTGATGCCGTACGTGTCGTGGTAGCGGTTGAGCTGCTCCTGGAGCGTGGCCCGTCGCTCGTCCTGCGACGCGCCCCGTTCGGTGACGAACTGGGCGAGCGCCGCGAAGCGCACCGTGTCGTCGATCCGGTCGACGACGACCCGCTGCTGCTGTGCGGCTGCGACGCTCACGGCGAGCGGGAAGCCGAGCGCAAGCAGCACGCCCGCCATGAGGACGATGAGAAGCGGGAGAAGTCGGGTACGCACCGGGGATAACGGGCCTTACGCGCCGGCAGGGGCGACGAGCCGGTAGCCGACGCCGCGCACGGTCTCGATCAGGGCGGGCATCCGCAACTTGGAGCGCAGGGACGCCACGTGGACCTCGAGTGTACGCCCGGTCCCTTCCCAACTGGTGCGCCACACCTCGCTGATGATCTGCTCCCGGCGGAAGACGACGCCCGGCCGCTGGGCGAGCAGCGCCAGCAGATCGAACTCCTTGCGGGTCAGCTGCACCGCCTCACCGTCGACGCTGACGCGGCGGGTGGGCAGTTCGATGGTGACAGGACCGAGCCGCAGGGCGTCCTCGGCGGCGGTCGCTGCGGCGTCCTCACCGGTGGTCGTGCGGCGGCTGACGGCGTGGATACGCGCGAGCAGCTCCCCGGTGTCGTACGGCTTGACGACATAGTCGTCGGCCCCGAGGTTGAGCCCGTGTATCCGCGAGCGGACGTCGGCCCGCGCGGTCACCATGATCACGGGGGTCGAGGTGAGCTTACGGATCTTGCCGCACACCTGGTAGCCGTCCTGGTCGGGCAGGCCCAGATCCAGGAGTACGCAGCCGAACGGCTGCTTCTGCGGCTGTGTCGCGGGCAGGACGGCCTTCAGCGCCTCCTCGCCGTTGCGGGCGTGCACCACTTCGAAGCCGTGCTTGGCCAGCACCGCGGAAAGGGCAGCGGCGACATGGTCGTCGTCCTCGACGAGCAGCAGTCTCATGGCCCCCCTCCGGTCGTGCGGTCGTGACAGTTGTGTGACGTACGTACCAGGGCATCTAGGCCGATGCTCGCCCAAGCAGTCAAGGGGCTTCCCGTTACAGCGGGGTTTCCGTTACCCACCCGGTACGCCGAGCGCCGTCCTGTTCACGCATAGTGTCCGGTTGCAGCCGGATCGTTATGCTCAATTTCCGCTCAGATGTAATGACGCTGGTCGAACCGCGTGATTAGTGTCCTCCCAACCGAGGAGGACGGAGCAAAAAGCCGATGAGCGGAGTTTCAGTGACCAAGGGCGCCGAGGACGCTGTACCTGCGGCGGGCGACCTGGTCGTGCTGAGCAACGTCAACAAGCACTTCGGCGCGCTGCATGTGCTCCAGGACATCGACCTGACGATCGCCCGTGGCGAAGTCGTGGTCGTCATCGGACCCTCCGGGTCCGGAAAGTCCACGCTGTGCCGCACGATCAACCGACTGGAGACGATCGACTCGGGCGCGATATCGATCGACGGCAAGCCGCTGCCCCAGGAGGGCAAGGAGCTCGCCCGGCTGCGCGCCGATGTCGGCATGGTCTTCCAGTCGTTCAACCTCTTCGCACACAAGACTGTGCTGGAGAACGTGATGCTGGGCCAGGTCAAGGTCCGCAAGGCGGACAAGAAGGCCGCCGAGAGCAAGGCGCGCACGCTGCTCGACCGGGTGGGCGTGGGTTCGCAGGCCGACAAGTACCCCGCACAGCTCTCCGGGGGGCAGCAGCAACGTGTCGCCATCGCGCGGGCGTTGGCGATGGACCCCAAGGTCATGCTCTTCGACGAGCCCACGTCGGCGCTCGACCCCGAGATGATCAATGAGGTGCTCGAGGTCATGCAGCAGCTGGCTCGTGACGGGATGACGATGGTGGTCGTCACCCACGAGATGGGCTTCGCGCGGTCTGCCGCGAACCGGGTGGTGTTCATGGCGGACGGCAAGATCGTCGAAGAGGCCACACCTGACCAGTTCTTCAGCAACCCGCGCAGCGACCGGGCCAAGGACTTCCTGTCGAAGATCCTTCACCACTGACGACCAACGAACCACGACATAAGGGATGTTCACCATGAAGCTCCGCAAGACGGCCGCAGTGGCCGTTGCTGTGCTCGCGCTGACCGCGACCGCCTGTGGTGGCAAGGAAGGCTCGGCCGGCGACAAGTCCTCGAAGAAGCCCGGCGAGGCGGGCGCGCCCAAGCTGCCCACCTACACGGTCGCCAAGGACGTGAACCTGGACTCGCCGACCTTCAAGGAAGCCAAGGAGCGCGGCAAGATCATCATCGGTTCCAAGGCCGACCAGCCGTTCCTCGGCTTCGAGGACCAGGCGACCAAGAAGCGCTCCGGCTTCGACGTCGAGCTCGCCAAGATGGTCGCCGCCGACCTCGGCTTCGCCGAGAACCAGATCGAGTGGAAGACCGTCGACTCCGGTGTCCGCGAGACCGCGATCTCCAAGGGCCAGGTCGACTACTACGTCGGCACCTACACGATCAACGACAAGCGCAAGAAGCAGGTCGGCTTCGCCGGTCCGTACTACCTGGCCGGCGCCGACCTCCTGGTCCGCAAGGACGACACCTCGATCACCGGCAAGGACGCCGTCAAGGGCAAGAAGGTCTGCTCGATCGTCGGCTCCACCCCGCTCCAGGAGATCAAGAAGCCGGAGTACGGCGCGAAGGTCGTCGAGCTCGCCAAGTACTCCGACTGCGTCCAGCAGCTGCTGACCAAGCAGGTCGACGCGGTCACCACCGACGACGCGATCCTCAAGGGCTACGCCGCCGACAACCCGGAGAAGCTCAAGGTGGTCGGTGACCCGTTCACCAAGGAGCCGTACGGCATCGGCATGAACAAGGACGACGCGACGCTGCGCAAGGCGATCACCGACTCGCTGGACAAGCACATCAAGGACGGCACGTACAAGAAGATCTACGAGGCGACGCTGGGCCTGTCCGGCTCCACGTACGTCGAGCCGCCGGCGCTCGTCCGCTACTGAGCATCCCGCTCTGTGAAGCGCCCCGTACGCGAGTACGGGGCGCTGCGCCCCTTGCCCTCCAGCCGCTGACCGCCGACGCGGAGACCTCATGAACGTACTGCTCGACAACTTCCCAGCATTCCGTGACGGCTTCATAGGAACCCTGTCGATCACCCTCTTCAGCTCGGCCATCGCGCTGGTACTCGGCATCGTCATCGCCGGATTCCGAGTCTCTCCCGTTCCGCCGCTGCGCTACTTCGGCACGGCCTGGGTCACGCTGCTGCGCAACACCCCGCTCACCCTGCTCTTCCTGATCTCCGCCTTCGTCGTGCCGGAGATCCTCTTCCCGGGGATGAGCGCCTATGTCCTCGGTTCGCTGGCGCTCGGCTTCTACACCTCGGCCTTCGTCTGCGAGGCCGTCAGGTCCGGCATCAACACCGTGCCGCTCGGCCAGGCAGAGGCCGCCCGCTCGATCGGGATGACCTTCGCGCAGACACTGCGGATGATCGTGCTGCCGCAGGCGACCCGGACCGTGCTCCCGCCGCTGAGCAGCATCTTCATCGCGCTCACCAAGAACTCCGCGATCGCGGGCGCCTTCAGCGTCACCGAATTGTTCGGCTGGCAGAAGGTGCTGAGCGACCAGGGCTACGACATCGTCCCCATCTTCATCTGGGTCGCCCTCGGCTACCTGGTCATCACCTTCACCATCAGCGGCATCTTCCGGCTGCTCGAGCGCCGCATGGAGGTCGCCCGATGAGTGCCAGCGTTCTCTACGACGCCCCGGGTCCCAAGGCCGTCGTACGCAACCGGATCTACGCCGTCATCGGCAGCCTCGCCATCCTGGGCCTGATCGTCATCAGCATGCTGCGGCTGTCCGAGAAGGGGCATCTCGCCCCCGAGATGTGGGACATCTTCAACTACGCGGGCATCCGGCAGAACATCGCCGACGCCATCGTCGCCACGCTCAAGGCGTTCGGCCTGGCCGCGGTGGGCTCGCTGGTGCTGGGCGTGATCCTGGCCGTCGGCCGGCTCTCCGACCACAAGCCGGTCAGGTGGCTGGCCACCGGCTTCATCGAGCTCTTCCGCTCCATCCCGCTGCTGATCACGATCTACGCCGTATGGGTTGGCTTCCTCACCGACTATTCGATGTGGGCGCTGGCGCTGGGTCTGTCGATCTACAACGGCTGTGTCCAGGCCGAGGTGCTGAGGGCCGGGATCAACTCCGTGCCGACGGGACAGCGCGAGGCCGCGTACGCCCTGGGCATGAGCAAGACCCAGGTGATGGCCAGCGTGCTGATGCCGCAGGCCATCCGCGCGATGCTGCCGACGATCATCAGCCAGTTGGTGGTGACCCTCAAGGACACCTCGCTCGGCTTCATCATCCTGTACCCGGAGCTGCTCCAGACGGCACGTCTGATCGCGAGCAACACCAAGGTCAACGGCCAGTACCCGTACGTCTCGACGATCATCGTCATCGGCACCATCTATGTCGCGATGTGTCTGGTCCTCTCCGCACTCGCCACCTGGATCGAGAAGCGGGGGCGGCGCGCCAAGACCGGTATCGCGGTGGCCGCGGCCGCCGAGCCTGCCGAGGCGCCGGGCGTCCTCGACGCCTCCGGCCCGCTCGCACCGCATGCCGACGGCGGCACGGCTCAGTCCGAGGAGCCCGGCGGCCCCCGGAATCAGACCGACTGACGGTTCATCGGCAAACACGGCGGGCGGCATCCACGATGCCGCCCGCCGTGCTGTGATCCCTGCCGCAGAATCGACAGGTGGGGGGCCAAAACGGCGCGCTCCGCTGCCTCCGTCACTTGACGCAAGCAACCGCAGTGGGTTGCATACGTTCTGTGATCGCGCACCGGCCTCCCACCGCACCTTCCCGACCGTCCCCACCCTCCCGCACGACCCCATGGGCATGAGGAGTCACGACGTGGACCCGGTGATCGTCGTCGGCGCGGGGCCGGTCGGTCTCGCTCTCTCCCTCACCCTTGCGGCGCAGGGCGTCCCCTCCGTCCTGCTCGACGAAGGCGGCGGCAAGGACGAGGTGCGCCCCGCCCGCACCGTCGTGCTGCGGCCCGACACGGCGGCGCTGGTGGAACGGCTCGACTGCGCCACTGTCCGTGACGAAGGGGCCCGCTGGGCAGGCTGGCGCTCGATGCGGCGCAGGCAGGACGTACGGCAGCTCGCCCTCGGCGACGACAGTGCTCCCGCGCCGTTGCACATCCCTCAGCACGCTCTTGCCCGCGGACTGCGGGAGGCCGTCGGCAGGCAGCAACTGGTCCGGGTTGTCACCGACAGCCGCCTCGACTCGCTGGAGCAGGACGCAAGCGGGATCAGCGTGCACACTCGCGGGCCCAAGCCGACCTGGTGGCGCGGAAGTCATCTGGTCGGCTGCGACGGCGCGCGGTCGACGGTCCGCAAACTCCTCGGCATCCGGTTCCCGGGACGTACGGCCGTCGAACGGCATGCCGTGGCCGCCCTGCGTACCGAACTCCCCTGGCCCGACGAGGCATTGCTGCACCGTCAGCCGCCCTGGCGCACGGGCGGCGACGAGGTGACGGCCCGCCCTCTGCCGGACGGCGTGTGGCGGCTGGACTGGCTGTTGCCGCCCCGCGGTGAGCTGGTCACCCCCGACGCCCTGGTGGCGCGGGTACGGGACACCCTGGCCGGCTGGTGCGGCGAGACACCTCCGTACGACCTCCTCGACACCGGCGTCTACACCCTGCACCACCGGCTCGCCCGGCGCTGGCGCGTGGACCGGGCCTTCCTCGCGGGTGATGCGGCCCATCTGCTCGGCGCGCTCGGCACCCAGGGGCTCGACGAGGGACTGCGGGACACCGACAACCTGGCGTGGAAGCTGGCGCAGGTCTGGCACCACGGGCCGTCCGAGCCGCTGCTCGACAGCTATCAGGCGGAGCGGCGTGCCGCGGTCGCCGCTCGGCTGCGCGCCGCCGACCAGTCGCTGCCGATACTGCGCGGCAGCAGCGCACTGCGTACCTACCTCCCGGGCGCCGCGCGCGGGCACGACGCCCTGCTGACCGACGGGCATCTGGGGCACGGTCCGCTCGGCGCGCCCCCCGCATACACGCACTCCCCCCTCGCACCCGAGTACGCCCCGTCGCAGACACTCGTCGGCACGGCGGCGGGCGCGCCGGTCGCGGATGTGTGGGTGACCGCACCCGACGGGACCAGTGCACGGCTGCGGGACCGCATGGGACGGGGACAGCTGCTGGTGGTGCTGGTCGCGCCGGGGACGGGGGTGTGGGACCGGCGGCACTGGGTGAGTGCGGGTGTGATGCCCCGGCTGGCGGCGGCCGTCACCGCACTGCCGGTACGGGCCGAGCTGCTGGTGACCGAGAGCTATCCGGGAGCGTCGGCGCACACCGTGCTGCTGGTGCGGCCGGACGGGCACCTTGTCGCGTCGTTCGCGGGGGTGCGGCCCGCTGAGCTGTACTCGGCGGCGGACGCGGCGCGCGGTGGCGCCCCCTCCGCGGTACGCAGTGACCGCACTGCGGACATCAATTGACCCTCGGGGGTCCGCATGGTGTACTCCGGAGCGTGACCGACACCGATGTGCGCCTGTGGCGGAGGGTCCATATGGACCTCGTCCGCTATGCGGGCTGCGTGTGTCGCCCGTCCTGCTGAATTCGCCTTTCCTCGCGCTGTGGCCCGATGTGCCCACGCGCCTTCCAGCGAACGTCCAGGACGGTTTCCGTGTCCCAGCCTGCCTCCATCCCTGTCACTGGTGCCTCAGCGGCTCCCTCAGTCCCTGTTGCCCAGGCTGCCCCTGTTGCCCTGGTCACCCCTGAGCAGACGGAAGCGCCGGCGCCGCCGACCGCCGCCGAGCTGCTCGACTTCGTCCGGCAAACGGCCGCCGACACCGAGCTCATCGCCTCGCTCCCGCTCGACCCCGAGGGCCGTACCTGGGTACGCCTCGAAGGCCCGGCCGGCAGTGAGGCCTGGCTGATCGGCTGGCCGCCCGGCACGGGCACCGGCTGGCACGACCACGCCGAGTCGCACGGCGCGTTCGCCACGGCTTCCGGCGAGCTGAAGGAGAACTCCCTCTCCGTGCGGCTCCCCGCGAGCGGATGGAAGACCCTGGAGCTGAAGGACGGCGTCGATCGCGAGCGGCAGCTGGGGCCGGGTCAGGGGCGCGCCTTCGGGAAGCACCATGTGCACGAGGTGCTGAACGAGTCGGTCGCCGAGCACGTCGTCTCGGTGCATGCCTACTATCCGCCGCTGCCGCTGATGAGGCGCTTCAGCCGCAGCGGCGCGGTGCTCCGTCTTGAGCAGGTCGAGCGTCCGGAGGACTGGCAGTGAGCGAGCCGACCGGGATCGACGCACTTCTGGAACGGGTGCGCGAGGACCTCGACCGCGTCGAGCCGAAGGAGGCCTTCGATGCGGCGGCGGACGGCGCGCTCCTGGTGGACATCCGGTATGCGGCCCTGCGCGAACGGGACGGCCTGATTCCCGATGCGCTGGTCGTGGAGCGCAATGAGCTCGAGTGGCGTCTCGACCCGCAGGGCAGCCACCGCGCGCCCGAGGCGGTCGGTCACGATCTGCGGGTCGTGGTGATCTGCAACGAGGGGTACGCGTCGTCTCTCGCGGCCGTGTCCCTGCGCCAGTTGGGACTGCACCGCGCGACCGACCTCGTCGGTGGCTTCCAGGCGTGGAAGGCCGCGGGACTGCCGGTGTCGGCGCCGCCCGAGCCGGCGTAGCCCCGGCCCCCGGCCCCCTGCCCGAGTAGCACCCCGGGACTGCCGGGACTGCCGGGACCGCCGCCCGCGGCAACGGGGATGCGGTGGCGGGGATGCGGTGGCGCCTCGGCCCCAGGACGAGGGGCGGGGCGCACGCCCGGCTCCGTGGCTCACGCGCAGGCGACTGTCTCCGTTTGGCGCAGCCGCCTCCGCCGTGTGGCCCTCGGAGCGCCGTGCGGCCCGGGAGGGCGGTCTTCCCGAGGACACTCACCCGCCCTCAAGTCATCTGGTTCAGCCCGTAGTCGGCCGACCTCGGGCCACTCCCCCGCCCCGCCCCCGCTAGAAGCCGCCGCCCTCGTCGAGGTCCTCCGTGTCTTCGCCCTCTTCCTCCAGTGCACGCTTGACCACCCGCAGCGCCATGCCCTCGGGGTAGCCCTTGCGGGCGAGCATGCCGGCGAGGCGGCGCAGTCGGCGGTCGCGGTCGAGGCCGCGGGTGGAGCGGAGCTTGCGTGCGACCAGCTCGCGCGCGGTCTCCTCTTCCTGATCGGAGTCGAGCTGCCCGACCGCCTCGTCGATCAGGGCGGAGTCCACGCCCTTGGTACGCAGTTCCCGTGCGAGAGCGCGCCGTGCGAGGCCCCGGCCGTGGTGCCGGGACTCCACCCATGCGTCCGCGAAGGCCGCGTCGTTGATCAGGCCCACATCCTCGAAACGGGAAAGGACCTCCTCTGCCACCTCCGAGGGAATCTCGCGTTTGTGCAGCGCGTCCGCAAGCTGCTTGCGGGTCCGTGGGGTCCCGGTGAGCAGGCGCAGGCAGATCGCCCGCGCCCGCTCGGCCGGATCCGGGGGCGACAGCTCCTTCTCGGCCCTCGACGAGTCGGCGCTGTCGCCCGGCCATTCGGTTCGCCTCTTCTGGGAAAAAGGCACGGTACCGGCTAGCTCTTGGCCGCCGCGGACTTGGCCGACTTGGCCTTGGAGGCGGGCGCGGGCACCGACTTGGCCGCATCCTCGGCCGAGGCCGCCGCACCGGCCGCGTCCACTCCCGGCTCGGGCGCCAGGGCGGCCTCCGGCTTCACGCCGACGCCCAGCTTCTCCAAGATCTTCTTCTCGATCTCATTGGCGAGATCGGGGTTGTCCTTCAGGAAGTTACGGGCGTTCTCCTTGCCCTGGCCCAGTTGGTCGCCCTCGTAGGTGTACCAGGCGCCTGCCTTGCGCACGAAGCCGTTCTCCACGCCCATGTCGATCAGGCCGCCCTCTCGGCTGATGCCCTGGCCGTAGAGGATGTCGAACTCGGCCTGCTTGAAGGGCGGCGCGACCTTGTTCTTGACGACCTTGACGCGGGTGCGGTTGCCGACCGCGTCGGTGCCGTCCTTCAGGGTCTCGATACGGCGGATGTCGAGCCGCACCGAGGCGTAGAACTTCAGCGCACGGCCACCGGTCGTGGTCTCCGGCGAGCCGAACATCACGCCGATCTTCTCGCGGAGCTGGTTGATGAAGATGGCTGTGGTCTTGGACTGGTTCAGCGCACTCGTGATCTTCCGGAGCGCCTGGCTCATCAGCCGCGCCTGCAGACCGACGTGCGAGTCGCCCATCTCGCCCTCGATCTCCGCTCGCGGCACCAGGGCGGCGACGGAGTCGATGACGATCAGGTCGAGGGCGCCGGAGCGGACGAGCATGTCGACGATCTCGAGCGCCTGCTCGCCGTTGTCCGGCTGGGACAGGATCAGGTTGTCGATGTCGACCCCGAGCTTCTTCGCATACTCAGGGTCGAGGGCGTGCTCGGCGTCGATGAAGGCCACCGAGCCGCCGAGCTTCTGTGCATTCGCCACGGCGTGCAGCGTGAGGGTCGTCTTGCCGGAGGACTCCGGTCCGTACACCTCCACCACACGGCCGCGCGGCAGGCCGCCGACGCCGAGCGCGACGTCGAGCGCGGTCGACCCGGTAGGGATGACCTCGATGGGCTCGTTCGGCCGCTCGCCCAGGCGCATCACCGCGCCCTTGCCGAATTGCCGTTCAATCTGTGCGAGCGCGGCGTCGAGCGCCTTCTCGCGGTCGGTTCCTGCCATGGGTTCCACCCGATTTGCTTGAGTCGATCGCTTCACGTGAAAGACGCTAACCCCTGCCACTGACAATGGGCTCCGACGTCCTGCCAGCCTGTGGATAACTCTCGGAAACCGAGGGCCGGAATCCCATAAGAACGGATGTTCGATTTTGGTGTCAAGCACACCACCCGGCGCGTCCCTCAGGGCCGCAATCACCGTCGTCTGCGGGGCGTCCTTCTGCCATGGTCCTCCACTCCCGCATCCGAGGCGGCCGTCTGGAGGGCTGTCCGCGCTTTCCTCGCATGCGGCCGACGCCCCCGCGGCGCGATCGTGGTCACTGCCGTCGTGGTCGGCTGAACGCCGGTGCCGATGCGGCAGTAGAGCGAGCCGCTGTCCCGCACGCTCATCGGCCGGGCCCTTCGCCGAGTCCCGTCAGACCGGTGGCCGGAGCACGGCGAGGGAGAGGGAGGTGTCGTCGACCTGGCGGCTCAGGAGCGGCCGTCGGTCCCTGCCGTGTCGTCCGTGTCGTGCGTGTCGTCCGGCCCGGTCTCGCCGCCTGCCGGGGCATTACGCCCCTTGCGCAGCGCCTGCAGCCCCCTCGCGAGTGCCCGGGCGCCGTGCCGGCTGTGGCTGTGGACGCGCGGGTCGTCCGTCACGTCGTACCGCTTCACATACGCACCGAGGAACGCCTGGAGCGTCGCGATCGCCGGGATCGCGATCAGCGCACCCACCGCCCCCAGCAGCGCCGTGCCCGCGACCACCGAGCCGAAGGCCACCGCCGGGTGGATGTCGACGGTCTTGGCGGTGAGCTTGGGCTGCAGCACATAGTTCTCGAACTGCTGGTAGATCACGACGAAGCCGAGCACCCACAGGGCGTACCAGGGGTTGACGGTGAACGCGATCAGCATAGGCAGTGCGCCCGCCAGGTAGGTGCCGATGGTCGGGATGAACTGCGAGACCAGGCCGACCCAGACCGCGAGCGCCGGGGCGTACGGCACCCCCAGGATCTCCAGGAGGATGTAGTGGGCGACGCCGGAGATCAGCGCCATCAGACCGCGCGAGTAGAGATAGCCGCCGGTCTTGTCGACCGCGATCTCCCAGGCGCGCAGCACCTCGGTCTGCTTGGCCAGCGGCAGTACGGAGCAGAGCGCGCGGCGCAGCCGGGGCCCGTCGGCCGCGAAGTAGAACGAGAACAGGAAGATCATCAGCAGCTTGAACAGTCCGCCGAGCACAGTGGCGGAGATGTCCAGCACGCCGCTGGCACTGTTCTGGACATACTTCCGCAGCCAGTCCGAACGCAGCAGGCTGTCCTGGACCTCCACCCGGGAGAGCTCGGTGTGGAAGGTCTCGTTGATCCAGCGGATCACGGAGTCGAGGTACTGGGGGAAGTCCTCGACCATGTCGACGATCTGGCCCGCCAGCATCGAGCCGAGCAGGACGACGAAGCCGACGCTCGCGATGAGTACCGCGAAGAAGACCAGGAAGGTGGCGAGGCCGCGGCGCATACCGCGCGCCGCCATCCGGCCGACCGCCGGCTCTATGGCCAGCGCCAGGAAGAATGCGATCAGGATATTGATCAGCAGCCCGATGAGCTGGTGGAAGACCCAGCTGCCGAGCTGGAAGCAGGCGTAGAGCGCCAGCGCGAGCACCATGGCGCGCGGCAGCCAGCGGGGCATACGGCCGGGTCCCCCCACCCCGGCCTCGGCTGCGGGAGGCGGCACGGTCGGCGGGGTCGTGCCCGGCGGGGTCGTACCCTGCTTCGTCGCATCCTGCGAGGCCGCATCCTGCGCGGATGTGTCCTGCTCGGACGCGTCCCGGGCAGAGGTGTCCTGGGCGGATGTGTCCTGCGTGCTCGCGTCCTGGGCGGTCTTGTCGGTCGGGGCCACGGGGCCAGTGTCGCCTACGGGTCCCGGTGCTGATCGACCGGCCCGTGTCTCACCGGCTCACCCGTCTCCCCGTTTCATCGCTTGTCCGCAGGGACCCCGACCGCGGCACACACCCCGCGCCACACGTCCTTCGCCTCCCAGCCTGCGGCCAGCGCCTCATGCACCGTGCGACCCCCGAGTTCGGCCATCACGTGGTCGCGCGCGAATGAGTCGGCGTACCCCTCACCGAAGTGATCCGCCATCCGCTCCCAGAAAATCGTCAACCGCATGACGCCAGTATCCCGCCCCTGAGGGTGCAGCCCTGTCCGTCCTGCTTGCCGAAAGCCCTTTCCGCCCTACGGTCGGAACATGGCTGGAACCGGAGCAACCCCCGCGACCCGATTCGCGTTTCCTCTCGCCCGCGCCGAGCACTTCATCTGGCTGACGGCCCGGGTGCTGGAACAGCGGCGGTTCGCGTACCACTTCCTGGGCGGCGGTTCGGACGCCGTCGAGACCGCCCTGGCCGCGTATCTCAACGAGGACGGCGGCTACGGCCATGCCCTCGAACCCGACCTGCGCGGCCCCGTCAGCCAGCCGCTGCACACCGCGCACGCTCTGCGCATCCTCGACTCCATCGGCCGCTGCGGCGGGCTGCGCGTGGAGCGGATGTGCCGCTATCTCACGGACGTGTCGACGCACGACGGTGCGCTGCCCGCGATCCACCCGTCCCAGCGCGGCTATCCGGCCGCGCCCTTCATCCCGATCGTCGACGACCCGCCGAGCGAGCTGCTCGCGACCGGCCCGGTGGTGGGGCTGCTGCATCGCAATCAGGTGTGGCACGCATGGCTGTTTCGGGCCACGGACTTCTGCTGGGCCGCCATCGACACGATCGAGAAGTCGCATCCGTACGAGATCCAGGCCGCGGTCGCCTTCCTGGACGGGGCCCCGGACCGTTCGCGTGCGGAGGCCGCGGCGGACCGGCTGGGCAGGCTGGTGCGGGAGCAGCGCATGGCAGTACTGGATCCGGAGAGGCTGGACGAGTATCCGGTCGCCGCCGGCTATGCGCCGGGCGAGCATCACTTCCCGTACGACTACGCCCGTACGCCGCAGTCGCTCGGCCGTCGCTGGTTCACGGACGAGGAGATGGACCGTTCACTGGAACAACTCGCCGGCGAGCAGGGGGAGGACGGCGGCTGGCCCATCCGCTGGCGCGAGTGGGCTCCCGGGACCGCCCTGGAGGCACGGCCGATCAGGACGATCGAGGCGCTGCGTACGCTGCGGGCCCACGGCCGCGCCATCGGCTGACGCGACCGGGCCCCTCCCCGGCTCCCTCTCCTGCCGCCGGCGGTCAGCGATCAGCGGTCAGCCGCCGAGCGCCCGCACGCCCGCGGTGACCGCCACCGCCGCCCCGATGACCACCAGGAAGGGAGCGCGCAGGACCAGCGCGAGCGCTGCCGCTGCCAGCCCCGCGGCCCGTGCGTCGAGGGCCAGCGAGCTGTTCGTACTGAACGTCTGCTGCGCGGTGAGCGCGGCAAGCAGCGCCACGGGCAGCAGCGCCGCCAGCCGCTGGACGACAGGACGCTCGAGGGCGTTCGCCGGCACGAGCAGACCGATCAGTTTGACGAGGTAGCAGCCGACGGCGGTCGCCGCGATCGCGATCCAGATACTCAACGGTCCTCGCCCTTCGTGATGTCGGCCTTGTTGCGGTCGCCGATCCCGCGGCCCTTGAACCAGAGGACGGCGGGCGCGGCCAGCGCCGCGACCAGTACCGGTACGCCGGCGGGGAGCACCGGCAGGAACGCGAGCCCGAGGACGACCGCGAGCCCGGCGGTCGCCCGCTCGGTCGTCGTACGCAGCATGGGCGCGAGCAGCGCGAGGAAGACCGCGGGACCCGCCGCGTCCAGCCCCCACGCGTCGGTGTCACCGAGTGCTTCGGCGCCGAGCGCCCCGAGGAGCGTGGTGAGGTTCCACAGCACGTACAGCGTCAGGCCGGTCACGGTGAAGCCGAGACGTACGCTGCGCCGCGTCGGCTGGGCAAGCGCGACGGCCGTGGTCTCGTCGATGACCCAGTGCGCGGCGAGGGGGCGCACGAAGCGGGGCAGGGCGAGCAGCTGCGACAGGCGGAGCCCGTAGAAGGCGTTGCGTACGCCGAGGAAGAAGGCGCCCGCGGCCGCGGCGAGCGGGTTTCCTCCGGCCGCGATCGCGCCGACCAGCGCGAACTGCGAGGCGCCGGTGAAGACCAGCAGGCTGAGCGCGCAGGTCTGGAGCAGGCTGAGGCCCGCTCCCGCGGAGGTCACGCCGAAGGCGAAGCCGGAAAGGCCGACGGCGATGCCGACGCCGAGTGCGTCGCGGACGACCGCCGAGTCCGGCTTGGACGGCGCTACGGGCCCCGGGATGCCGCGTATCTCTGGGGGAGTCTCTGGGAGAGCTGTCTGTTCTGGCACGTCCCGGACGTTACGGGGGACCCTGATCGGCGGTCTTGTACGTTCTTGCGCACCCGTTCACGCTTGCGCACCCGTTCACATCTGGCCCGCTCGTTCGCTTCCTGCATGCCCGTTCGCTTCCGGTCCGCTCGCTCACCTCTGGCCCGCTCGTCCACGTCCTTGCGTGCGGGCTTACGTTCTCGCGCTCATGTTCTCGCGCGCTCCTTGCGGTAGGCGCCCGGCGGGACGCCGACGATCCTGGTGAAGTGCCGGTTCAGATGCGGCTGGTCGGTGAAGCCGACGGCGACGGCCGCCTCGGCGGGCGCTGTACCGGCGTCCAGCAGATGGCGGGCGCGGCGCACGCGCGCGTCGGTGAGCCAGGTGTGCGGCGGCATGCCGTATGCCGCCTTGAACGCGCGCATCAGCGCGAAGGGGCTGGTACCGAGCTCCTTCGCCAGCCGTTCCAGGGAGGGCGGCTCCTCCATCCGCTCCTCGAGAAGCTGCTTGGCGAGGGCGGCTGAGCGGGCGCCGGAGGCCGCGGTTGCCCGGGAAGGCAGCGCGCTGCCGTAACGGCCCAGCAGCCGCGCGACGGCGAGACGCAGCACGCTGTCGGCGGCGAGCGCGTTGCCTTCCTCCGCCGCCCTGTGCACCCCGCGGATCAGCTCGGCGGTCTGCGGATCCCGGACGATCGTCTCGGTGAATCCGGGGGTGCCGCGGAGTGTGGTCACGTCCCCGGCGATGTCGGAGACGAGCTCCACGGAGGGGTAGAGGGTGGAGTACGTCCAGCCTTCGGGGACGCCGGCACGGGCGGAGTGCGGCACCTCGGGGTTGATCATGACGACGGTGCCGGGGCCCGCCCGGACAATGCCGTCCGGCAGGCTCACGTCCTCGAGCCCACCGCTGACCGCGCCGAGCGTGAAGCCTTCGTGGCTGTGGCGGGGGAAGGTGTGCCGGACATAGCGGGCGCGCAGCAGATCGAGGCCCGGCAGCTCCTCCGGCTGCCAGTGCCTCGCCCATTCGTGCTGCGTCAGACTCCCCATGCAGCCATTGTGCTCCGGCCACCCCGCCGCTGACCTGCGCGTCCATGACCTGGACAGTCGATTGTCAGTGGTGCGGTGCACGATGGGGGACATGGCCAGGACTGCACTCGACTCCTTCTCCCCCGCGACCCGCTCGTGGTTCACGGGGGCATTCAGCGCGCCCACCGCCGCGCAGGAGGGAGCCTGGCAGGCCATCGGGGAAGGCTCGGACGTGCTGGTCGTGGCCCCGACGGGCTCCGGCAAGACCCTGGCCGCCTTCCTCGCCGCCCTGGACCGGCTGGCTTCCACACCCCCGCCCGCGGACACCCGGATGCGCTGCCGCGTGCTGTATGTGTCGCCGCTCAAGGCCCTCGCGGTCGATGTGGAGCGCAATCTGCGCAGCCCGCTCACCGGGATCCGACAGGAGTCGGTGCGGCTCGGGCTGCCGGAGCCGGAGGTGCGGGTCGGAATCCGCTCGGGCGACACCCCGCCCGCCGAGCGGCGGTCGCTGGTCATCAAGCCGCCGGACATCCTGATCACCACGCCCGAGTCGCTGTTCCTGATGCTCACCTCCTCGGCGCGAGAAGCACTGTCGGGCATCGAGACGGTGATCCTCGACGAGGTGCACGCCGTCGCGGGTACGAAGAGGGGCGCCCATCTCGCCGTATCGCTGGAGCGGCTCGACGAGCTGCTGCCGCGCCCGGCCCGCCGGATCGGCCTGTCCGCGACGGTGCGGCCGGTGGACGAGGTGGCCCGCTATCTGTCGCCGCAGCGCAAGGTCGAGATCGTCCAGCCGCCCTCCGACAAGGAGTTCGACCTCTCGGTGGTCGTACCGGTCGAGGATCTGGGCGAGCTCGGCGGCTCCCCCGCCTCCGAATCCTCCTCCGACAGCGGGGAGAGGCCGTCCATCTGGCCGCATGTCGAGGAGAAGATCGCCGATCTTGTCCAGGCACACCGTTCGACGATCGTCTTCGCCAACTCCCGCCGTCTCGCCGAGCGGCTGTGCAATCGCCTCAATGAGATCGCGTACGAACGGGCCACGGGCGAGGCGATGCCCGAAGGGGCGCCACCGGCCGAGATCATGGCGCAGTCCGGGGCCGCCCGGGGAGCCCCGGCTCTCCTCGCCCGCGCGCATCACGGCTCGGTCTCCAAGGAGCAACGGGCCCTGGTCGAGGAGGATCTGAAGGCGGGCCGGCTGCCCGCCGTCGTCGCCACGTCCAGCCTGGAGCTGGGTATCGACATGGGCGCGGTGGACCTGGTAGTCCAGGTCGAGTCGCCGCCGTCCGTCGCCTCCGGCCTGCAGCGGGTCGGCCGCGCCGGACACCAGGTGGGCGCGGTCTCCACAGGCGTCGTCTTCCCCAAGTACCGGGGCGACCTGGTGCAGTCGGCCGTGGTCACCGAGCGAATGCGCTCCGGCTCCATCGAGGCGCTCCGCATCCCGTCGAATCCGCTGGATGTGCTGGCCCAGCAGCTGGTCGCGATGGTCGCCCTGGACACCTGGCAGGTCGACGACCTGCTGGCCCTGGCCCGCCGGGCCGCGCCCTTCGCCTCGCTTCCCGAGTCGGCGTTCACCGCCGTCCTGGACATGCTCGCCGGGCGCTATCCCTCCGATGCCTTCGCCGAGCTGCGCCCGCGCGTGGTGTGGGACCGCGTCGCGGGTACGGTCACGGGCCGGCCGGGTGCGCAGCGCCTTGCCGTCACCTCCGGCGGCACCATCCCCGACCGCGGCCTCTTCGGCGTATTCCTCGTCGGTACCGACCCCAAGAAGGGCGGCGGCCGGGTCGGCGAGCTGGACGAGGAGATGGTGTACGAGTCCCGGGTGGGCGATGTCTTCACCCTGGGCACCACGTCCTGGCGGATCGAGGGCATCACCCGCGACCGGGTGCTGGTCACCCCCGCCCCAGGGGTGCCCGGCCGGCTGCCGTTCTGGAAGGGCGACCAGCTGGGCCGCCCCCTGGAACTGGGCCGCGCGGTGGGCGCGTTCCTGCGCGAGGTCGGCGCCCTGTCCGCCGAGGATGCCCGGCTGCGCCTGCTCGCCGCCGGTCTGGACGCCTGGGCCGCCGAAAATGTCCTCGCCTATCTCGACGAGCAGCGCCGTGCCTGCGGCCATGTCCCCGACGACCGGACGATCCTGGTCGAGCGATTCCGTGACGAGTTGGGCGACTGGCGGGTGGTGATCCACTCTCCTTTCGGCGCTCAGGTACACGCCCCCTGGGCGCTGGCGCTGGGGGCCCGCCTCGCCGAGCGGTACGGCATGGACGCACAGGTCATGCATGCCGACGACGGCATTGTGCTGCGGCTGCCCGACGCGGACCTGATGGGCCTGGATCTCCTCGACCAGGATCCCGTCCACCTCGATTCGGCGTTCGACAGCGAGCAGGCCCCGGTCGGCGCCGCGGACGCCGTCTTCGACAAGGGCGAGATCCAACAGATCGTCACCGACCAGGTGGGCGGCTCCGCGCTGTTCGCCTCCCGGTTCCGTGAGTGCGCCGCGCGTGCGCTGCTGCTGCCTCGGCGCAGCCCCGGAAAGCGCACGCCTCTCTGGCAGCAGCGTCAGCGCGCTGCTCAACTCCTTCAGGTGGCAAGCGAGTTCGGCTCCTTCCCGATCGTCCTCGAAGCGGTCCGTGAGTGCCTGCAGGATGTGTTCGACGTCCCCGGTCTCACGGAGCTCATGGGCGACATCGAGTCCCGCCGGGTCCGGCTGGTCGAGGTCACCACCCCCGAGCCCTCCCCCTTCGCCCGCTCGCTCCTGTTCGGGTATGTGGCCCAGTTCCTGTACGAGGGGGACTCGCCGCTCGCCGAGCGGCGCGCCGCCGCTCTCTCCCTGGATTCCCGGCTGCTCGCCGAGCTGCTCGGCCAGGCCGAGCTGCGCGAGCTGCTCGACGCCGATGTCCTCACCGAGCTGGAGCGGGAGCTGCAGTGGCTCACCGAGGACCGCCGGATCAAGGACGCGGAGGGCGTCGCCGACCTGCTGCGGATCCTCGGCCCGCTCACCGACACCGAGTTGACCGAGCGCGGCGGTGACCCGCAGTGGCCCAGAGAGCTGGCCGCCGCGCGCCGGGCCATTCGTGTACGGATCGCGGGCGCCGACCACTGGGTGGCGATC
Organism: Streptomyces sp. NBC_01142; assembly: GCF_026341125.1. Classification (NCBI taxonomy): domain Bacteria; kingdom Bacillati; phylum Actinomycetota; class Actinomycetes; order Kitasatosporales; family Streptomycetaceae; genus Streptomyces; species Streptomyces sp. NBC_01142. The sequence goes on along the minus strand of NZ_JAPEOR010000001.1, from coordinate 1,647,857 downwards.
GAGGACGCGGGCCGGCTGCGCGACGCGCTGGGCACCGCGCTCCCGGTGGGCGTCCCCGAAGCGTTCACCGAGCCGGTCAAGGACCCGCTCGGCGATCTCCTCGCCCGGTTCGCGCGTACGCACGGCCCGTTCACTTCGACCGAGGCCGCGGCCCGCTTCGGCCTGGGCGCGGCCGTCACCGACGGCGCCCTGCACCGGCTCGCGGCGAACGGGCGAGTGGTGCAGGGCGAGTTCCATCCCTCCGGCATCGGCCAGGAGTGGTGCGACGCGACCGTGCTGCGCCGGCTGCGCCGCCGCTCGCTGGCTGCCCTCCGCCATGAGCTGGAGCCGGTCCCGCCCGCGGCGCTCGCCACCTTCCTCCCCCAGTGGCAGCACCTGGGCAGCAACAGCCTGCGCGGCATCGACGGACTGGCGCGCGCAGTGGAGCAGTTGCAGGGAGCCGCGGTCCCCGCCTCGGCCCTCGAGAAGCTGATCCTCCCGTCCCGCGTCCTCGGATACGCTCCCGCCCTGCTCGACGAACTCACCACGACGGGCGAGGTCGTGTGGGCCGGAGCCGGCTCACTCCCCGGCAAGGACGGCTGGATCTCCCTCTATCTCACCGACGCCGCCCCGCTGCTGCTCCCACCACCTCACCCCCTGGAGCTCTCCGCACTTCACGAGTCGATCCTCGGCGCCCTCTCCCCCGGCTACGGCCTGTTCTTCCGCCAGATCACCGACCAGGTCCGGGCCACCACCCATCCCGACGCCACCGATCCCCAACTGGCCGACGCCCTGTGGGATCTGGCCTGGTCCGGCCGGCTCACCAATGACACTCTGGCGCCTCTCCGTTCACTGCTCGGATCGGGCCGCACCGCCGGCTCCACGGCCCACCGCGCCAAGCGCACCGTTCCGCGCGGCCGCTACGGCAGCCTCACGGCGGCCGCCCGTCCCGCTTCCCGTACGGGCCCGCCGACGGTCTCCGGCCGCTGGTCGCTGCTCCCGGCCGCCGAGCCCGACCCGACCCACCGGGCACACGCTCTCGCCCGCACCCTCCTCGACCGCCATGGCGTGGTGACCCGGGGGGCGGTGGCGGCCGAGGGTGTGGAGGGCGGCTTCTCCGCGACGTACCGGATCCTCTCGGCCTTCGAGGACAGCGGGCAGGCGCGCCGCGGCTATGTGGTGGAGGGGCTGGGCGCGGCGCAGTTCGCGATGGACGGCGCGGTGGACCGCCTCCGGGCGGCGGCCACCGCCCGGGACCGTAGCGACGGGCAGGCGTCGCCGCGCGCCGTGGTGCTGGCCGCCGCCGACCCGGCCAACGCCTACGGGGCGGCCCTGCCCTGGCCCGAGCCCCCCACCGACGCAGGCCACAAACCCGGCCGCAAGGCGGGCTCTCTGGTCGTCCTCGTCGACGGCGAGCTCACCCTGTACATGGAGCGCGGCGGCAAGACGCTGCTCGCCTGGCCGGCCGACCCGGACGCGCCCGCCCTCCACGCGGCGGCCGAGGCCCTGGCGGCCGCTGCCCGCGCGGGCACCCTGGGCACGGTCACGGTGGAGCGCGCCAACGGCACAGCGGCCCTGACCTCCCCCCTGGCCCGGGTCCTGGAGACCGCGGGCTTCCACGCCACCCCCAGGGGGCTGCGCCTGCGCCCCTGACCCCGGCCACAGCCGACCGCCGCGTCCCGCATGATGGATGCCATGCCCGAAGGAGACACCGTCTGGCAGACCGCCCGGCGCCTGCACACCGCCCTCGCCGGGGACACCCTGACCCGGTCCGACCTGCGCGTCCCGCGCTTCGCCACCGCCGATCTCACCGGCCGGACCGTCCTGGACGTCACCCCACGCGGCAAGCATCTCCTCGCCCGCATCGAGGGCGGCCTCACCCTCCACTCCCATCTGCGTATGGACGGCTCCTGGCAGGTGTACGGCCCCGGCGAGCGCTGGCGCGGCGGCCCCGCCCACCAGATCCGCGCGATCCTCGGCACCGCCGCCCACACCGCCGTCGGCTACCGCCTCCCCGTCCTGGAGCTGCTGCGCACCGCAGACGAGGACCAGGCGGTGGGCCATCTCGGCCCGGACCTGCTGGGCCCCGACTGGAACCCGGACACCGCGCTCGCCAATCTGCTGGCCGATCCCGCCCGCCCTTTGGGTGAGGCCCTCCTCGACCAGCGCAATCTCGCGGGCATCGGCAATGTCTACAAGTCGGAGCTCGCCTTCCTGGCCCGGGTCACCCCCTGGCTCCCCGTCGGCGAGCTGCCTGCCGGCGTCCCCGAGCGGCTGGTCGCCACGGCGCACCGTCTGCTGGAGGTGAACAAGGACCGCCTCGATCGCCGCACCACCCGCACCTCCCGCCCCGGCCAACGCCTGCATGTCTATGGCCGCGAGGGACACCCCTGCCCCCGCTGCGGCACCCCCGTCCGCAGAGCAGAACAGCAGGACCGTATCTCCTACTGGTGCCCCAGATGTCAATCCGGGCCCACTGGTTGACGGTCCGTCAGATCCAGTCGTACCGTCCCCGCATGCCCCTGAAGGCGTACGACCTCACCGGCCGAACCGCGTTCCTCACCGGCGCGGGCAGCGGCATAGGCCGTGCCTCCGCCGTCCTGCTCGCCGAGGCGGGAGCCACCGTCCACTGCGCCGACGTCGACGAGAAGGGCCTGCACGAGACCCGCACCCTGATCACCGAGGCGGGCGGCACCGCGCACATCCACACCCTCGATGTCACCGACCGGGCCCAGCTCAAGGCCGCCATCGACACCACCGACCGGCTCGATGTCATGGCAGCCGTCGCCGGCATCATGCACACCAGCTCAGTCCTCGAGACGAGGGACGAGGATCTCGACCGCGTCCTCGCGGTCAACTTCAAGGGGGTTCTGTACGCCTGCCAGGAGTCTGCACGGGCCATGATCGCCGCCGGCACCCCGGGTTCCATCGTCACGATGGCCTCCGGCGCCGTCGACACCGCCGGCGCCGGGCTGCTCTGCTACAGCGCGGCCAAGGCGGCGGTGGTCCAGCTCACCAAGACCCTGGCGACCGAGCTCGGACCACACTCCATCCGTGTCAATGCCGTCGCCCCCGGCTGGATCCGCACCCCCATGACCGATCGCCACGACGCCGAACTCCAGCAGCAGGCCGAGGCCGCGCTGGTCCGGATGTCACCGCTCCGCCGCGTCGGCGAGCCCGAGGACGTCGCCCACACAGTGCTTCATCTGGTGTCCGACGCGTCCGCCTTCACAACGGGGCAGATCCTCCGCCCGAACGGCGGCGTCGTGATGCCCTGGTGACTCCGCGGGAAGCGGTCACATGTACCGGCAGCAGACTCAGCCCCCACCCGCCTGCAGCCACCGCACCCTCGACCAGGCCCGCCTGATCCGGCACGAGTGCCAGCCGGAGCACGGCCCACCACCACAGCCCGCCCGCCACGAGCCCGAGAGCGGCCACCGGCACGAGGGCGACCCCGCGTGCTGCCATGGCTACCTCCTCCGGCCCACGCTAGCCCGGCACGATCACCCGATGGGAGGGCGCGCGGGTTGCAGAGCCGGCGCACAGAAGCGCGACCCTCACGTCCCAGGGTGCGACGAGAATCCGGTTCCCGCAGACCGGGCCCCCGATGCCGAGCCGGACCACCGCCCCAGGCCGAGCCGGACCAGGCAGATCCGGACCACCGATGCCGGGCCGGACCACCGACGCCCAGCGGACCGCCCGCGGCACAGCGAAGGTCCCTGACCACCTGGCCGGGGACCTTCACCCTCTCCGAACCGCCGCCGCGGTTGCGCCCGCCTCAAACCGCCGCCGCGCCTACGCGCTCTCCGCCTGGAACATCCACGCATGCTTCTCCAGGTCCGCAGTGAGCCCGATCAGCACGTCCTGGGTCACCGGGTCCGGATCCCCGGTCACCCCGATCCGCTCCCGCATCCGCCCGATCACCGCGCCGAGCGCGTCCACGAGGGTCTGCACGGCGTCCACGTCCTTGATCCACCCCTCCGGCACCGCGCCGATCGCGCTCTGCGCCGCCACCGTCGCGGCCCGCCCGTCCGGTGCCACACCGATCGCCGACGCCCGCTCCGCCACCGTGTCGGAGTGCCGCCGCGCCGAGTCGACAACCTCGTCGAGCTGCAGGTGCACGGACCGGAAGCGTGGTCCGACCACATTCCAGTGGACCTGCTTCGCGACCAGCGAGAGATCCACCAAGTCCACGAGGGCGCCCCGCAGCGCATCGCCGACCGACGTGAGATCCGCCTCGGACAGAGGGCTCTTCACGACAGACATCCATGTCCTCCCATCGGTTCGCGGCTACCGTCCGTCCACCATGACACAACCCCACCATTTCGGGCATCCGCGTATCTGGAGTTCCGGACAAGCGAAAGCCCCGGCCGACCACAAGGGGCCGACCGGGGCTCAGCTGCACACCAATCGCGCAGAGTCATGCAGAGTCGTGCAGAACCGTACGGATCAGGCGGCGACGACGTCGACCGCCTCCGCAGGCGCCTTGATCGTCACCCGCTCCGTCGGTACACCCGCCACCGACGTCACGGAGACGGAGTTGAGCATCGGGCGTACTGGCGCGGGCACCGTCTCACTCGCCGCTGCCGACTCGGCCAGCTCGGCCAACGACAGCTCGTCGCTCACTTCACGCATGAGCTCGGACATCCGTACGTCAAGCGCGTCGCAGATCGCGGAGAGCAGTTCGGAGGAAGCCTCCTTCTGCCCCCGTTCCACCTCGGAGAGATAGCCGAGTGATACTCGGGCGGACGAGGAGACTTCGCGCAGAGTACGGCCCTGGCGCTGGCGCTGCCGACGCAGCACGTCACCCAACAGGCGACGGAGCAGAATCATCGGTGGCTCCCTCCTCGGACCGCGTAGCCGCATCCTTCACGCCCCACCGTACCGCCTCGCGCCGCGGCCGTGCGGGGAGCGATGTCGTGTTCACTCAGGGCTGCAAACATCAAGTCCCCCCGTTCCGTTCCGTATCCTGTGTCCGCGCATTTTCGTGCAGTTCGCCGGAGAGCAGCTCGAGCACGCTCCGTACACTCTCTCTACGGATTTCCGCCCGGCCACCGTTCAATCTCAAAGCGGCCACTTTCCCTTGGCCGTCCGGCCCGGCGACGGCCACGAAGACCGTTCCGACCGGCTGTCCGTCCTGCGGCTCCGGCCCCGCGACACCCGTGGTCGCGATCCCCCAGGTGGCCCCCAGCACTCCCCGTACCCCGGCCGCCATCTGCTGGGCGACCTCGGGGTCCACTGCGCCGCGCTCCGCCAGCAGGGTCCCGTCGACCCCCAGGATGTCCCTCTTCAGATGAGTTGCGTACGCCGTGACGGAGCCACGGAAGGACTCTGACGCGCCAGGTACGGAAGTGAGCTCCGCGGCCACCAGACCGCCGGTGAGCGATTCCGCGACGGCAAGCGTCTCGCCACGCTCCGCAAGCAGCGCCAGCACCCGGGCCGCGGTTTTCACCGCCCGTTTCCCTCCGCCGCCCGCTCGTCGGCAAGCCCCTTGCGCCTCAGCACAATCGCCTGCCGCACATAGTCGAGGCCGGTGAGCACGGTCAGCACGACAGCCAGAGCCATCACCCAGAAGCGCAGAGTGGCCAGCGGCCCGGTCAGCGCGAGGACGTACATCCCGACCGCCGTACCCTGCACGAGCGTCTTCATCTTGCCGCCGCGGCTGGCCGGAATCACCCCGTGCCGGATCACCCAGAACCGCATCAGCGTGATCCCGAGCTCACGGAAGAGAATGACGCCGGTCACCCACCACGGCAGGTCCCCGAGCGCCGACAGACAGATCAGTCCCGCCGCCATGATCGCCTTGTCGGCGATCGGGTCGGCGATCTTCCCGAAGTCGGTGACCAGGTTGTACGTACGCGCCAGATGGCCGTCGAAGATGTCGGTGATCATGGCGACGGCGAACGCCGCCCACGCCCAGGCCCGCCAGGCCGGGTCGTAGCCGCCGTCCTGCAGCATCAGCATGACGAAGGCCGGCACGAGCACCAGCCGCACCATGGTCAGGATGTTGGCGATGTTCCACAGGCTGGCCTGATTGACCGCCGCAGCGCCCAGCTTGCCGCCGGGCGCCGGCCTACCGGTGCCGCCCGCCGCGGATGCCGGCACTCCGGTCATCTGCCCGCCTCCTCATCCAGACACTCGGCCACCAGGTCGACGCCTTCCGTACCCACGACCTTTGCCTCGACCATACGACCGGGGACAAGCCCCCGGCTCGTGGTGAAGACCACCTGTCCGTCGGTCTCGGGCGCCTGGTGCGCCGCGCGGCCCACCGCACCGTCCTCGCCGTCCACGGACTCGACCAGCACCTCGAGGCTCTCGCCGAGCCGCTCCTCGGCGCGCTGCGCCGTCAGCTCCTCCGCGAGCCTCGAGAGGTGCTCGAGCCGCTCCGCGATCTCGTCGGCGTCCAGCTTGCCGTCGTAGGAGACGGCCTCGGTGCCGTCCTCGTCGGAGTACCCGAAGACGCCGATGGCATCCAGGCGCGCCTCGGTGAGGAAGCCTTCCAGCTCGGCGAAGTCCGCCTCGCTCTCGCCGGGGAAGCCGACGATGAAGTTGGACCGCACACCCGCCTGCGGGGCCTTGCCGCGGATCGTCCCCAGCAGCTCGAGGAACCGCTCGGTGTCACCGAAGCGCCGCATCGCGCGCAGCACACCCGGCGCGGAGTGCTGGAAGGAGAGGTCGAAGTACGGAGCGATCTTCGGCGTCGACGTCAGGACGTCGATCAGCCCCGGCCGCATCTCGGCGGGCTGCAGATAGCTGACCCGTACCCGCTCGATGCCGTCGACGTCCGCGAGCTCCGGCAGCAGGGTCTCGAGCAGGCGGATGTCGCCGAGGTCCTTGCCGTACGAGGTGTTGTTCTCGGAGACCAGCATGACCTCCTTCACGCCCTGCTCGGCGAGCCAGCGCGTCTCGCCGAGCACATCGCTCGGCCGGCGCGAGATGAAGGAGCCGCGGAAGGACGGGATGGCGCAGAAGGAACAGCGGCGGTCGCAGCCGGAGGCGAGCTTCACCGAGGCCACGGGGCTGGTCCCCAGCCGACGCCGCAGGGGCGCCCGCGGCCCGGACACGGGAGCGACGCCCTCCGGCAGGTCCTCGGGAGCCGGCGCGACATCTCCGTGGCCGGGCAGGGCCACGTCGGTGGCGTCCTGGCGCTCGACAGGGCTCAGCGGCAGCAGCTTGCGCCGGTCGCGCGGGGTGTGGGAGGCGTGGATGCCGCCGTTCAGAATGGTCTGCAGGCGGTCGGAGATGTCGGAGTAGTCGTCGAAGCCGAGCACGCCGTCGGCCTCGGGCAGGGCCTCGGCCAGTTCCTTGCCGTACCGCTCGGCCATGCAGCCGACAGCGACCACGGCCTGGGTTCTGCCGTGGTCCTTGAGATCGTTGGCTTCGAGCAGGGCGTCGACGGAGTCCTTCTTGGCGGCTTCGACAAACCCACAGGTGTTGACGACTGCGACATCCGCGTCGGCGGCTTCCTCGACGAGCTCCCAGCCGTCCGCTGCCAAGCGGCCTGCGAGCTCCTCCGAGTCCACCTCGTTACGGGCGCAGCCAAGAGTGACAAGGGCGACGGTACGGCGTTCGGGCATGGGCTCAAGACTACTTTGTCCTGGCCCACACCCCTGCCGCGAGGGTTCCCGGCCCCGGACTGTGCTCCTGGGCCCGGTCGTGGGGCCTGCTGTGGGCCCTGTGGGCTAGCCGACCTCGGGGTCGCCCTTGGTGTACGACAGCCGCTCGACCTGGCCGGTCTCGAACTCCTCATCGACCCTCTTGCCGTTCACGAACAGCTCGATCGCCCCGGCATTGCCGAGGATGAGGTCGACCCGCTCGTCGTCCTGGAAGGTCTTGGACTCGCCCTTGAGCAGGGTGCCGTCGAAGAGCAGCCTGCCGTTGTGGGACTTGGCGGAGATCCAGCTCTTGTCGTCCAGGACGGAGAGCTTCACCGTCACCTTGTCCTTCGGAACCGCCGCGATGGCGCTGTCCGAGGGGTCGGGCTTGGGATCGGCGGGCTTACTGGCGGGCGACTTCGTCGGGCTGGGCTTCTGCTCGGGCGCCGGACCGTCCGCCACCTTGCTGCCTTTGCTGCCGTCCTCACTGCCGTTGAAGAGGGTGAAGCCGACGAAGCCGACCACGGCGACGATCGCCGCGACCATGGCGGCGGTCCAGTTGGGCCGGCGCGGTTCGGGACGGATGCGTTCCGCCTCGAAGAGCGGCGCGGCGGGCGTCGGCGAAGGGCGTCCGCCGTGATCGGCGTCGTACTGCGCGACGAGGGGATCGGGATCGATGCCTACGGCACGGGCGAGCGTGCGGATATGCCCGCGGGCATAGACGTCGCCGCCGCAGCGCGAGAAGTCGTCCTCTTCGATGGCGTGCACGATGGGGACGCGCACCCGGGTGGAGGAGCTGACCTCGTCAATGGTCAGTCCTGCATCGATGCGGGCCTGCTGGAGCGCACGACCGATCGAAGGCCGGTCGTCTTCGATCGAAAGCTGGTTGTCTTCGATGGAAGGCCGGTCGTCTTCGGGAGAGTTGCCGATGGACACGGGGGCGCCTTTCGAGCGTGTAACCACCTGCTGGAGGTTCAGTCTATGGGTGGTACGAAAGGGTGGGGCAACCGGGCGGAGGGTGTTTGTACGCCATCAGAATGGCCGGACGTCCTGATGGTGGGACATCTGTCTGTCCCTCCCTCCAACTTGACGTACGACCAAGGGAAACGGTTGCCCGTCAAACCCTTAAGAGTGAGACTCCCCCCGGATCACGGCGAGCACTCCATCCAATTCATCAGGTTTCACCAGAACGTCACGGGCCTTGGAGCCTTCGCTCGGACCGACGATGTTCCGCGACTCCATGAGATCCATGAGCCGCCCGGCCTTCGCGAAACCGACGCGCAGCTTCCGCTGGAGCATCGATGTCGAACCGAATTGGGTGGAAACGACCAGCTCAGCGGCCTGACAGAGCAGATCGAGGTCATCGCCGATGTCCTCGTCGACGTCCTTCTTCTGCTTCGTCCCGACCACCACGTCCTCGCGGAAGACCGGCGCCATCTGATCCTTGCAGTGCTGGACCACCGCCGCGACTTCATCCTCGGTCACGAAGGCGCCCTGCATACGGGTGGGTTTGTTGGCACCCATCGGGAGGTAGAGCCCGTCGCCCTTGCCGATCAGCTTCTCCGCGCCCGGCTGGTCGAGGATGACCCGGCTGTCGGCGAGCGAGGAGGTCGCGAAGGCGAGTCGCGAGGGCACATTCGCCTTGATCAGCCCGGTGACGACATCGACCGAGGGCCGCTGGGTGGCCAGTACCAGATGGATACCGGCGGCGCGGGCCAGCTGGGTGATACGGACGATGGCGTCCTCGACGTCACGCGGCGCGACCATCATCAGGTCCGCGAGCTCGTCGACGATCACCAGTAGATACGGATACGGGGTGAGCTCGCGCTCGCTCCCCTCGGGCGGCTTGACCTTTCCGCTTCGGATGGCCTGGTTGAAGTCGTCGATATGGCGGTATCCGTACGCCGCGAGGTCGTCGTAGCGCAGATCCATCTCCCGCACGACCCACTGCAACGCCTCGGCGGCCCGCTTGGGGTTGGTGATGATCGGCGTGATCAGGTGCGGAATGCCCTCGTAGGCGGTGAGCTCGACCCTCTTGGGGTCGACGAGCACCATCCGTACGTCCTCCGGGGTCGCCCGGACCATCACCGAGGTGATCAGGCAGTTGATGCAGGACGACTTTCCTGAGCCGGTCGCGCCCGCGACCAGCATGTGCGGCATTTTCGCGAGGTTGGACATCACGTAGCCGCCCTCGACGTCCTTGCCGAGTGCGACCAGCATCGGGTGGTCGTCCTCGGCGGCGTCGGCGAGGCGCAGCACGTCACCGAGGTTGACCATCTCGCGGTCCGTGTTGGGGATCTCGATGCCGACCGCGGACTTGCCGGGGATCGGGGAGATGATCCGTACATCCGGGCTTGCGACGGCGTACGCGATGTTCTTGGTGAGCGCGGTGATCCGCTCGACCTTCACGGCCGGCCCCAGCTCCACCTCGTACCGGGTGACCGTCGGTCCACGGGTGAAGCCGGTGACGGCCGCGTCGACCTTGAACTCCATGAAGACATTGCTGAGCGAGGCGACGATCGCGTCGTTGGCGGCGCTGCGGGTCTTGCCGGGACCGCCCCGCTCCAGCAGGTCGAGGGAGGGCAGGGAGTAGGTGATGTCCCCGCGGAGCTGCAACTGCTCGGCACGCGGCGGCAGGGGCTGGGACTCGTCACGGGCGGGCTTGGTCAGATCCGGTACGGACGCCTTGTGCCCGGCCCGGCGCTCGGACGCCTTCGCGGCCTCACCCTGGGACGCCTTCGGCCCGGCCTCGCGCTCGGGGGCCTGCGGCGTCTCGGGCTCGCGCGCGCCCGGTACGGGGGTGGCGGTGGCCCGCTCCCGTTCCGCGGTGACATCACGGGTGAGATCCGCGACGAGCGGCGAGGGCGGCATGCCGTTCAGCACGGCCCCGTCGAGCGCGGCGGCCGCGGCTGCGGCCACATCCACGGCGTCCATCGAACGGCCCATGGCGGGCTGCACGGACGCCCTGCGCGGTCGCCTGCGGTGGGAGAGCGCCTCCTCCTCGGCGTGGTCCGGGTCGTAGTCCGCCGGTGCCTCGCTCCGGCGCGCGGACGAACGGCGGCGGGCGGGCACCGCCTCGCGCCAGTGCTCGTCGTACCGCTCGTCGTCGTCCGTGGCCTCGCTGTCGGCCCCGGGCTCGTACGCCGGCTCGACGATGCCCAGCTTGGAGCCGAGCAGCCGCAACCGCTGCGGAATGGCGTTGACAGGTGTCGCGGTGACGACGAGCAGACCGAAGAGGGTGAGCAGAACGAGCAGCGGTACGGCGAGCACCTCGCCCATGGTGAAGATCAGCGGCTTGGATGCGGCCCAGCCGATCAGCCCGCCCGCGTCCTGCATCGCCTCGGTGCCCTCACCGCGGCCCGGCGAGCCGCAGGCGATGTGGACCTGTCCGAGCACGCCGATGACGAGAGCGGACAGACCGATGACGATCCGGCCGTTGGCCTCGGGCTTCTCCGGATAGAGGATCAGGCGTACTGCGATGGCGCCCAGCAGGATCGGCGCGAGCAGATCGAGCCGGCCGAACGCTCCGGTCACCAGCATCTCGACGAGATCGCCGACCGGGCCGTGCAGATTGGACCAGGTACCGGCGGCGACCACGAGCGCCAGAGCGAGCAGCAGCAGCGCCAGTCCGTCCTTGCGGTGCGCCGGGTCGAGTCCCTTGGCGCCGCGCCCTATGCCGCGGAACATCGCTCCCACGGCGTGCGCGAGGCCGAGCCAGACGGCGCGCGCCAGGCGGTACACGCCCGCCGTGGGGGACGGTGCCGGCTTCGGCGCGGCAGCCTTCTTGGCCGCCGCTTTCCTGGCGGGTGCCTTCTTCGGCGGCGCGGTCTTCTTCGCGGCGGCCTTCTTGGCGGGCGCCGCCTTCTTCGCAGCGCCGGTCGTACGGCCGGCGCGCGGCTTCGCGGTGCCCGCCGTGCCCTGGGAACCCTTGCCGGACGTACGTGAGGCCATGGGGGTGAGGTTACCGGTGTTGACGGCAGGGGACACGTGTGCCCACTGCTTCACCCGTTCGTGTCGCCCCGGCAGGGGCAGGAAACTGACGCACCCTCAAGCGCTGCGCCACGGCTCAGTTCTGTGACGGCAGTGAAGGGGCGCCGCCGCCGGTGCCGGGCTCCAGCGCGTCGAGCGCTCGGCGCAGACCGGTCAGTTTGCGCTCGAGATGGGCTGCGGTGGCGACGGCCGCCGCGTCCGCCGAGTCGTCGTCGAGCTGCTTGGAGAGGGCTTCCGCCTGCTCCTCAACTGCCGCGAGCCGCGCCGATAGTTCGGCCAGCAGTCCCGCGGGCTCCTTGGTGGCGCTCGCGTGTCCGCCGCCCTCCAGCTGGAGCCTCAGGAGCGCCGCCTGCTCACGCAGCTGGCAGTTCTTCATGTAGAGCTCGACGAAGACCGAGACCTTCGCGCGCAGCACCCACGGGTCGAACGGCTTGGAGATGTAGTCGACCGCACCGGCGGCGTATCCACGGAAGGTGTGGTGCGGGCCGTGGTTGATGGCGGTCAGGAAGATGATCGGGATGTCCCGTGTCCGCTCCCGCCGCTTGATGTGCGCAGCCGTCTCGAAACCGTCCATACCTGGCATCTGAACGTCCAGCAGAATGACCGCGAAGTCGTCCGTCAGCAGCGCTTTGAGCGCTTCCTCCCCTGACGATGCCCGCACCAGTGTCTGATCGAGCGCCGAGAGGATGGCCTCCAGCGCGAGCAGATTCTCCGGCCGGTCATCGACCAGGAGGATCTTGGCCTTCTGCACCATGGCCCGTCCTCCTCGCCCCGGAAGTGCACCGGGCGCCGCCCCAGGGGACGACTCCCTTGCGCCGCCCGTCCTTGTGCCGGTCATGGTAGCCGCACCCCGCCTGTCGACACACCCTGTCACCGCGATGTCACTGTGCACGTAGCAGAAACGTAGCGGGAGACCAGAAGGTTCCCCGAATACCGCCGCCTCACACGCCATCGGCCACAGTCAGTCAGCAACTCGCACGGAATCGCTCAGAAATCGATCACTCCCCACGCATCCATTGCTCCATCACCGAAAGCAGATGATCGGGGTCGACCGGCTTGGTGACATAGTCGGAAGCGCCGGACTCGATGGCCTTCTCCCGGTCACCCTTCATGGCCTTCGCGGTGAGCGCGATGATGGGCAGTCCGGCGAACTGCGGCATCCTGCGGATCGCCGTCGTCGTCGCATATCCGTCCATCTCCGGCATCATGATGTCCATCAGTACGACCGTCACATCGTCGTGCTGTTCCAGGACTTCGATGCCCTCGCGGCCGTTTTCCGCGTACAGCACCGAAAGGCCGTGCTGCTCCAGCACGCTGGTGAGCGCGAAGACATTGCGGATGTCGTCGTCGACGATCAGCACCTTCTCACCGTCGAAGGTGAAGGTACGACGCGGCTCCGGCGCCTCCTGCACGCCTCCCGCTCCGGCCCACTGCTCCTGACCCGACGCCGGCCCGCCCGGCTGGCCGGGCAGCGCGGGCCGCTTCTCCATGGATCCCAGCGCCTTGCGGCGCCGCCGGAACAGCGCGGCCGGACCGGCGTGGTCGACGTACGCGGACGGCTCCTGCCGGGCCTGCGGACCCGTCTCCTGCACCGCAGTCTCGTCGGCACTGCTGCCCTGCGGGTCGACCGCGCCGGGGGCGAGCTGCGGGTAGCCCTGCGGCGGCAGTTCACTGGGGTGGAGCGGCAGATAGAGCGTGAAGGTCGAACCGCGCCCCGGTTCGCTCGCCGCATGGATCTCGCCGCCCAGCAGCCGCGCGATCTCCCGGCTGATCGACAGCCCCAGACCCGTACCGCCGTACTTGCGGCTGGTCGTGCCGTCGGCCTGCTTGAACGCCTCAAAGATCACTCGCATCTTCCCGGCCGCGATCCCGATGCCGGTGTCGGTGACCGAGAAGGCGATCAGATCGCCGTCCGCCTCACGCAGCGAGCCCGCCTCCAGCAACTGCTCGCGGATCGACTGCGGCACATCGGCGCTCGCCGGCCGGATCACCAGCTCCACCGCGCCGCTGTCGGTGAACTTCACCGCGTTGGACAGCAGGTTGCGCAGCACCTGCAGCAGTCGCTGCTCGTCGGTGTGCAGCGTCGCGGGCAGCTCCGGCGACACCCGTACGGAGAAGTCGAGCCCCTTCTCCGCGGTCAGCGGCCGGAACGTCGCCTCGACATAGTCGACAAGCTGAACCAGCGCGATACGGGTCGGGCTGACGTCCATCTTGCCCGCCTCGACCTTCGACAGATCGAGGATGTCGTTGATCAGCTGAAGCAGGTCGGATCCTGCCCCATGGATGGTCTCGGCGAACTCCACCTGCTTCGGGGAGAGATTGCCCTCCGCGTTGTCAGCGAGCAGCTTTGCCAGGATGAGCAGGGAGTTGAGCGGCGTACGCAGCTCGTGCGACATGTTCGCCAGGAACTCCGACTTGTAGCGCATCGAGACGGCGAGCTGTTCGGCGCGCTCCTCGAGCACCTGCCGGGCCTCTTCGATCTCGGTGTTCTTCACCTCGATGTCGCGGTTCTGTCGCGCCAGCAGCTCGGCCTTCTCCTCCAGCTCCGCGTTGGAGGCCTGCAGCGCCTTCTGCCGGTTCTCCAGTTCGGCGGAGCGCTCACGCAGCTGCTCCGTCAGCTCCTGCGACTGCTTGAGCAGCACCTCGGTCTTCGTATTGACGCTGATGGTGTTGACGCTCGTCGCGATCATCTCGGCGATCTGGTTGAGGAAGTCCCGCTGGATCTGGGTGAAGGGCTGGAACGACGCCAGCTCGATCACACCGAGGACCTTCCCCTCGAAGAGCACCGGCAGCACGATCACATACGCGGGCGAGGCCTCGCCGAGCCCCGAGGAGATCCGCAGATAGCCCGGCGGCACATTGACCTGGATCGTCCGCTTCTCCTCGGCCGCGGTGCCGATCAGGGTCTCGCCCGGCCGGAACGTCGTCGGCATCAGACCGGCGGAGTAGCCGTAACTGCCGCGCATGCACAGCTCGTACGGCGTCTCCCCGCCCGTCGACAACTCGGCGCCGACGCCCGTCTGCAGCGCCAGGAAGAACGCGCCGTGCTGCGCCGAGACGACCGGCGTGAGCTCGCTCATGATCAGCGAAGCCACGTCGTCGAGGTCACGCCGGCCCTGCATCAGACCGGAGATACGGGCCAGGTTGCCCTTGAGCCAGTCCTGTTCCTCGTTGGCGAGGGTGGTGTCGCGAAGGTTCGCGATCATCGTGTTGATGTTGTCCTGGAGGACCTGGATCTCGCCCGCCGCATCCACATCGATCTTGAGATTCAGATCGCCGCGGGTCACCGCGGTCGCGACGGCCGCGATCGCACGCACCTGGCGGGTGAGGTTCCCGGCCATCTCGTTCACCGATTCGGTGAGGTCGCGCCAGGTTCCGTCGACGTCCCGCACCCGCGCCTGACCGCCCAGCTGGCCGTCCGTACCCACCTCGCGGGCCACCCGGGTGACCTCCTCGGCGAACGACGACAGCTGGTCGACCATCGTGTTGATGGTGGTCTTCAGCTCGAGGATCTCGCCCCGGGCGTCGATGTCGATCTTCCTGGTGAGATCGCCCTTGGCGATGGCGGTGGTGACCGTGGCGATCTGCCGCACCTGGCCGGTCAGATTGGACGCCATCGAGTTCACGGACTCGGTGAGGTCCTTCCAGGTACCGGAGACGCCCGGCACATGCGCCTGGCCGCCCAGTTCGCCCTCCGTGCCCACCTCGCGGGCGACCCGGGTCACCTCGTCGGCGAACGACGACAGGGTCGTCACCATCGTGTTCACGGTCTCGGCGAGCTCAGCGACCTCGCCGCGCGCCTCGACCGTCACCTTCTTCGTCAGATCGCCGTTGGCGACCGCCGCGGAGACCCGCGCGATGTTCCTCACCTGATTGGTGAGGTTGTTGGCCATCAGGTTGACGTTGTCGCTGAGGTCCTTCCAGATGCCGGTGACACCGCGCACCCGCGCCTGACCGCCCAGCACACCTTCCGTGCCCACCTCGCGGGCGACTCGGGTCACCTCGTCGGCGAAGTCCAGCAGCTGGTCGACCATCGTGTTGACCGTCGTCACCAGTTCGAGGATCTCGCCCTTGGCGTCGACGGTGATCTTCTTCGAGAGGTCGCCCTTGGCGACCGCCGTCGTCACCTCGGCGATATTGCGTACCTGGGACGTCAGGTTGTTCGCCATGAAGTTGACGGACTGGGTGAGGTCCTTCCAAGTGCCCGAGACGCCCTGGACCTCGGCCTGACCGCCGAGGATGCCCTCGGTGCCCACCTCGCGGGCCACCCTCGTCACCTGCTCGGCGAAGTTCGAGAGCTGGTCGACCATCGTGTTGAGGGTGTTCTTCAGCTCGAGGATCTCGCCGCGCGCATCCACATCGATCTTCTGCGACAGGTCACCACGGGCCACCGCGGTGGCGACCTGGGCGATGTTGCGGACCTGCCCGGTGAGGTTCTCGGCCATGCCGTTCACCGAGTCGGTCAGATCGCGCCACACACCGGCGACGCCGGGCACCTGCGCCTGACCGCCGAGACGGCCGTCCGTACCCACCTCACGCGCGACCCGGGTCACCTGCTCGGCGAAGGCCGAGAGCTGGTCGACCATCGTGTTGATGGTGTTCTTGAGCTCGAGGATCTCGCCGCGCGCATCCACATCGATCTTCTGCGACAGGTCACCACGGGCCACCGCGGTCGTGACCTGCGCGATCTGCCGCACCTGCGAAGTCAGGTTCCCCGCCATGAAGTTGACGGAGTCGGTGAGTTCCTTCCACGTACCGCTGACGCCGTCGACGCGCGCCTGGCCGCCGAGGCGACCCTCCGTGCCCACGTCCCGCGCCATCCGCGTCACCTGATCGGCGAACGACGACAGCTGCGCCACCATCGTGTTGACGGTGTTCTTCAGCTCGAGCATCTCGCCCGCGACATCGACCGTGACCTTCTGCGACAGATCACCATTGGCGACCGCCGTCGTCACCTGCGCAATGTCCCGCACCTGACCGGTGAGGTTACGGAACGCGGTGTTCACCGAATCGGTGAGGTCCTTCCACGTCCCCGCCGCACCGGGCACCTCCGCCTGGCCGCCCAGGCGCCCCTCGACGCCGACCTCCCGCGCCACCCGCGTCACTTCGGAACCGAAGGCGGAGAGCTGGTCCACCATCGTGTTGACGGTGTTCTTCAGCTCGAGCATCTCGCCCGCGACATCGACCGTGACCTTCTGCGACAGATCACCGTTCGCGACCGCCGTCGTCACCTGCGCAATGTCCCGCACCTGGGTGGTCAGGTTGCGGAAGACGGTGTTCACCGAGTCGGTGAGATCCTTCCAGGTCCCGGCGGCTCCCGGCACCTGCGCCTGGCCGCCGAGCAGCCCCTCGGCCCCGACCTCGCTCGCCACGCGCGTGACCTCGTCCGCGAACGTACGCAGCGTCTCGGTCATCTGGTTGATGGTCTCGGCAAGTTGAGCCACCTCGCCGCGCGCGCTCACCGTGACCTTCTGCGACAGATCACCGTTGGCAACCGCGGTCGTCACTTCGGCGATACCGCGCACCTGGGAGGTGAGGTTGCCGGCCATGGTGTTCACCGAATCGGTGAGGTCCTTCCACACCCCTGCCACACCCGGCACCGCCGCCTGGCCGCCGAGCTCGCCCTCCGTGCCGACCTCCCGGGCGACCCGGGTCACCTCGGAGGAGAAAGAAGACAGCTGATCGACCATCGTGTTGACGGTGTTCTTCAGCTGAAGCATCTCGCCGGCCACATGGACGGTGACCTTCCGTGACAGATCGCCCTTGGCCACGGCCGTGGTGACGAGAGCAATATCACGTACCTGCGCGGTCAGCCGGTACGCCATGGTGTTCACCGAATCCGTGAGGTCTTTCCACGAACCGGACATTCCGCGCACCTGGGCCTGACCACCGAGCTTGCCCTCGGTGCCCACCTCGAGCGCCACCCTGGTCACCTCGTCGGTGAATGCCGACAGCTGGTCGACCAGGTTGTTGACGGTACGCGCGACCTTCAGGAATTCGCCGCGCAGCGGACGTACGGATCCGTCCGCCCCGTCCGTGGAGTGCGAACGCAGCTCCATACGCTGCTCCAGGTCGCCCTCGGCGACCGCCGAGAGGACCCGGCCCACCTCGGACACCGGCCGCGCCAGATCGTCCACCAGCGCGTTCGAGGCGTCGATCGCGGCCGCCCAGGAGCCCTCACAGGCCCCCGTCTCCAGCCGCTCGGTCAACTTCCCCTCGCGTCCGACCATCCTGCGTACGCGAGCAATCTCACCCGTCAGATGGAGATTGCGGTCCGCGACCTCGTTGAAAACGGCGGCGATTTCGGACATGACTCCGTCGCCGGACACCGTCAGGCGTCGCCGGAAGTTCCCGTCTCGCATCGACACGAGGCCGGCAAGCAGCCTGTTCAGAGCCGCCGTATCTACTTCGGTCGTCCCATTGTTCCGGGACTGTCCGCCTTTCGCGCGCGTATTCTTGCCACGCGCTGCCACGCCAGACTCCACCGTGTCCCTCCCGCAGGGGTTGACCGTACTGCCCGGGCTGTCTCAGGAAGCCTGCCCAGTGTTTCACCATGGCCGAACCAGGCCATAACAGTTCGGCAGCTTCGCACAGCGTCCCCGCTCACGCAGGGCGGAAACAGCGGCGACCGGCATCCGCTCGGACAGCGAAGGTAAGTAACCTGGCATGCGACTGTCCACCCGCCCCGGTCCGCCCGGCGGGGGCGATGTGACGCACGTACTACACCGGGCACCGGGAGGGGCAGGCCGAATCATGGCAGAGCCGGGCGTCGAAACGCGTACGAGGAGTTCTGTGATCACCGCGCGGGCGGCTGCCAGCTTCGACCCTGTCGGGCGGTCCGTCGCGATCGCCCGCGCCTTTGTCCGCGACACCCTCCACGGCTGGGGGTTCTCCGACGTCGTCGACGACGCGGTCGTACTCACCAGCGAACTCGTCACCAATGCCGTCGTGCATGCCGGCACCTCGGCCGATGTCCTGTGTCTGCGTTCGGAGGACGGCGTACGTGTCGAGGTCGCCGACCGCTACCCCGAACGTGAAGTCCCGATGCAGGGCACGGGCCGGTCCCTCGGCAGTCCCGACCGCGAGAACGGCCGGGGGCTTCTCCTGTGCGCCGCCCTCGCCTCCCGCTGGGGGGTCGAGTACAGCCCCACCCAGAAACAGGTGTGGTTCCAACTCGACCTGCCCCAGCGCCCGGTGGGCACCCGCTCCGCCGGCCCGGTTCTGCCCACCGCCCTCCTCCCGGTCGCCGAGGAGCGCGTACGCGTCGCCGTCGCCCAGATCGACCGGACCGGCTCGATCGTCGTCTGGAACGAGGACGCCGAGCACCTGTTCGGGTACGCCGCGGAGCAGGTCATCGGCAAGCCGCTGACCGACTTCGCCGCCTGGCCGCACACCCCGGGCATCGGCACCGGCATCGCCGAGGCACTTCAACTCTCCCGCTGGGAAGGCAGCTACGGCATCCGCGGCACCGACGGCCGCGTCCTGCCCGTTTACGCCTCCCACCTCCGGGTACGCGACACGAACGGCGAGCCCTCCACTGTCTGCCTGCTCGTACGGGACGACGAACGCGCCGTCCTGCAGAGCCCGCAGCGCGCTCCGGTGACCGATTCGGGTGCCGAGAGCCGCACCACCGACCCGTTCGAGGTCTTCATCGGCTCCCCTGCCCCCGACGACCTCGACGGCCTTCTCCAGCGCACCGTCGAACGCGCCCGCGACATGCTCGACGGCGATGCCGCCTTCCTGTTGCTGGCCACCGACGACGAAACCGAACTGGAAGTGCGGGCCACCACGGGACTGCCCTCTGCCCGCCAGCGCTTCGCCCGCGTCCCCGTCGAGGCCGGCACGAACCGATACGGCTCCGCCCGGATGCCCGCCGTCCACGAGGACCTCACGGCCGTCCCCGGGGCTGTGCCGCTGCTCAGCTCCACCGGCATGCGCTCGGTCGTCACCGTCCCGCTCAAGGTCGAGGGCCGCCTCACCGGCTCCCTCGGCGTGGCCGCCGAATCCGCAGGCCGCTACTCCAACGAGGAGGCCCTGCGCCTCCAGTTCGCCGCCGACCGCATCGCCCTGGCCGTCGAATCGGCCCGCCTGGGCGAACTGGAACGTCTGCGCCGCGGCTCCCTCTCCTTCCTTGTCGAAGCCTCCGACCTGCTCGCCGGAACACTCGACCGCGATCAGACCCTGGCGCTGATGGCCCAGATGACGGTTCCCACCCTCGCCACCTGGTGCGCCGTCTACACCATCGCCGACCAGGTCTCGGAGCCGTACCTCAGTTACGTGCTCCACGAGGACGAGGAGCGCATCGACGGCCTCAAGGCCCTGCTCTCCAAGATCGCCCCGCCCGACCCGGTCCCGACCCCCGGCGCCCGTGTATGGACCGCTCCCGCCGAAGCCGCCCAGCGAGCGGCCCTGCTCTCCTCCAAGCGCGAACTCGGCCTGGGATCCAGCCCGCCCGTCTCCTCCGGCATCGGCACCACCCTCGCGACGGCCGCCGCGGTCGGTGGCGAGACGGTCGTGCTCCCGCTCGTCGCCCGCAACCGCGTCATCGGCATGCTGACCCTCGGCAAGCCCTCCGACGACCACTTCCGCCAGGAGATCCTCGAGTTGGCGGAGGACCTCTCCCGACGGGCGGCTCTCGCCCTCGACAACGCCCGCCTCTACTCCGAACGCACGGCCATCAGCCAGTCCCTCCAGCGCAGCCTGCTGCCGCCGGGGCTCCCCCAGATCCCGGGCGTCGAGGTCGAGGTCATCTACCGCGCGGCCGGTGAAGGCAACGAAGTCGGCGGCGACTTCTACGACCTCTTCCCGATCCGCGACGGCGCGTACGGCTTCGCCATCGGCGATGTCTGCGGTACGGGCCCGGAGGCCGCGGCCGTCACGGGCCTCGCCCGCCACGCCCTGCGCCTGCTCGCACGCGAGGGCTTCGGCGGCCCCGCGGTCCTGGAACGCCTGAACGCGGCCATCCTCGACGAAGGCGCCCGCAGCCGCTTCCTGACGCTGCTCTACGGGGAGTTGTGGCCCCAGGAGGACGGCAGCGCGATCCTCAAGGTCGTCTGCGCCGGCCACCCGCTTCCGCTGCGCCTGCGTCAGGACGGCAGCGTGGAACCGGCAGCGGAGCCGCAGCCCCTCCTCGGCGTCATGGACGACCTGGAGTTGTACGAGCAGATGGTGACCCTCGACCCGGGCGACGTCCTGCTCTGCGTCACCGACGGAGTCACCGAACGCCGCGAGGGCACCCGCATGCTGGGCGACGACGGGCTGATCGACGTACTGACCACCTGTACCGGCCTCACGGCGGGCGCGGTCGCCGCCCGCGTCCTGCGCGCGGTCGAGCGTTTCGCGGCCGAGCCCGCCTCCGACGACATGGCAATCCTCGCGATGCGCGTCCCGGAGCCCCAGGCCTGAACACGAGGAAGGCCCCCGCCACTTGGCGGGGGCCTTCCTCTGTACCGAGCCCCAATACGGAATCGAACCGTAGACCTTCTCCTTACCATGGAGACGCTCTACCGACTGAGCTATTGGGGCTTGCTGCGCTGTGGCAACGGGATGAATCATACCCCGAACGCACGGCTGTTTCGAACCAGCCATCCCTCCCAGCCATTTCTCTGGACCACCCGCCGCCCCGCTGCCACCCTGCGCCAAGGCCGGCAGGTCCCAGACCGCCCAGGATCGCCCTCGCCGGCGCGGTGGCCCTCCTCCCGGCCGACTGCGGCCTCGACGACGGCGAGGCCGATCCACAGCCGAAGCATCGAGCAGGCCGGCCCGGACCGCGTCTACGCGACTGGCATCTCGAACGGCGCCGCAGGCATGGCCTACCCACTTACTGCCGGGCTCCCGGCCCCCTTACGCCGTCGCCCCGGTGAGCGGCGGCCACGGCTGCCCCATCACGAACGACACCGCACGCATCCCAGAAAATCACCCTGAACGCAGAAAAGCCCCGCACCATAAGGTGCGGGGCTTTCCCACAATGATTGTTCGGCGGCGTCCTACTCTCCCACAGGGTCCCCCCTGCAGTACCATCGGCGCTGAAAGGCTTAGCTTCCGGGTTCGGAATGTAACCGGGCGTTTCCCTAACGCAATGACCACCGAAACTCTATGAAATTCTGACCGGAGCAACAGCTACAAATACGGTCGTTACTTCAGAACTGACACAGTGGACGCGAGCAACTGAGGACAAGCCCTCGGCCTATTAGTACCAGTCAGCTTCACCGGTTGCCCGGCTTCCACATCTGGCCTATCAACCCAGTCGTCTACTGGGAGCCTTACCCTCTCTAGGAGGTGGGAGTCCTCATCTCGAAGCAGGCTTCCCGCTTAGATGCTTTCAGCGGTTATCCTTTCCGAACGTAGCCAACCAGCCATGCCCTTGGCAGGACAACTGGCACACCAGAGGTTCGTCCGTCCCGGTCCTCTCGTACTAGGGACAGCCCTTCTCAAGACTCCTGCGCGCGCAGCGGATAGGGACCGAACTGTCTCACGACGTTCTAAACCCAGCTCGCGTACCGCTTTAATGGGCGAACAGCCCAACCCTTGGGACCGACTCCAGCCCCAGGATGCGACGAGCCGACATCGAGGTGCCAAACCATCCCGTCGATATGGACTCTTGGGGAAGATCAGCCTGTTATCCCCGGGGTACCTTTTATCCGTTGAGCGACGGCGCTTCCACAAGCCACCGCCGGATCACTAGTCCCGACTTTCGTCCCTGCTCGACCCGTCGGTCTCACAGTCAAGCTCCCTTGTGCACTTACACTCAACACCTGATTGCCAACCAGGCTGAGGGAACCTTTGGGCGCCTCCGTTACTCTTTAGGAGGCAACCGCCCCAGTTAAACTACCCATCAGACACTGTCCCTGATCCGGATCACGGACCCAGGTTAGACATCCAGCACGACCAGAGTGGTATTTCAACGATGACTCCCCCTGAACTGGCGTCCAGAGTTCACAGTCTCCCACCTATCCTACACAAGCCGAACCGAACACCAATATCAAACTGTAGTAAAGGTCCCGGGGTCTTTCCGTCCTGCTGCGCGAAACGAGCATCTTTACTCGTAGTGCAATTTCACCGGGCCTATGGTTGAGACAGTCGAGAAGTCGTTACGCCATTCGTGCAGGTCGGAACTTACCCGACAAGGAATTTCGCTACCTTAGGATGGTTATAGTTACCACCGCCGTTTACTGGCGCTTAAGTTCTCAGCTTCGCCACACCGAAATGTGACTAACCGGTCCCCTTAACGTTCCAGCACCGGGCAGGCGTCAGTCCGTATACATCGCCTTACGGCTTCGCACGGACCTGTGTTTTTAGTAAACAGTCGCTTCTCGCTGGTCTCTGCGGCCACCCCCAGCTCAAGGAGCAAGTCCTCTCACCAGTGATGGCCCCCTTCTCCCGAAGTTACGGGGGCATTTTGCCGAGTTCCTTAACCATAGTTCACCCGAACGCCTCGGTATTCTCTACCTGACCACCTGAGTCGGTTTAGGGTACGGGCCGCCATGAAACTCGCTAGAGGCTTTTCTCGACAGCATAGGATCATCCACTTCACCACAATCGGCTCGGCATCAGGTCTCAGCCTTAATGTGTGACGGATTTGCCTATCACACGGCCTACACCCTTACCCCGGGACAACCACCGCCCGGGCTGGACTACCTTCCTGCGTCACCCCATCGCTTACCTACTACCACCTTGGACCGGCGGCTCCACCACTCCCCTTTGCCCGAAGGCTCCAGGGCGGCTTCACGGCCTTAGCATTAATGGGCTCGATATTGGGCGTTTCAAAGCGGGTACCGGAATATCAACCGGTTGTCCATCGACTACGCCTGTCGGCCTCGCCTTAGGTCCCGACTTACCCTGGGCAGATCAGCTTGACCCAGGAACCCTTAGTCAATCGGCGCACACGTTTCTCACGTGTGTATCGCTACTCATGCCTGCATTCTCACTCGTGAACCGTCCACAACTCGCTTCCGCGGCTGCTTCACCCGGCACACGACGCTCCCCTACCCATCCGTACTCCCGTTGGGGATATATGTACGAATGACACGACTTCGGCGGTACGCTTGAGCCCCGCTACATTGTCGGCGCGGAATCACTTGACCAGTGAGCTATTACGCACTCTTTCAAGGGTGGCTGCTTCTAAGCCAACCTCCTGGTTGTCTCTGCGACTCCACATCCTTTCCCACTTAGCGTACGCTTAGGGGCCTTAGTCGATGCTCTGGGCTGTTTCCCTCTCGACCATGGAGCTTATCCCCCACAGTCTCACTGCCGCGCTCTCACTTACCGGCATTCGGAGTTTGGCTAAGGTCAGTAACCCGGTAGGGCCCATCGCCTATCCAGTGCTCTACCTCCGGCAAGAAACACACGACGCTGCACCTAAATGCATTTCGGGGAGAACCAGCTATCACGGAGTTTGATTGGCCTTTCACCCCTAACCACAGGTCATCCCCCAGGTTTTCAACCCTGGTGGGTTCGGTCCTCCACGAAGTCTTACCTCCGCTTCAACCTGCCCATGGCTAGATCACTCCGCTTCGGGTCTTGAGCGCGCTACTGAATCGCCCTGTTCGGACTCGCTTTCGCTACGGCTTCCCCACACGGGTTAACCTCGCAACACACCGCAAACTCGCAGGCTCATTCTTCAAAAGGCACGCAGTCACGACTGTATGCGCAAGCACATACAGCGACGCTCCCACGGCTTGTAGGCACACGGTTTCAGGTACTATTTCACTCCGCTCCCGCGGTACTTTTCACCATTCCCTCACGGTACTATCCGCTATCGGTCACCAGGGAATATTTAGGCTTAACGGGTGGTCCCGCCAGATTCACACGGGATTTCTCGGGCCCCGTGCTACTTGGGTGTCGCACAAGCAAGCCGTTGATGTTTCAGCTACGGGGGTCTTACCCTCTACGCCGGACCTTTCGCATGTCCTTCGCCTACATCAACGGTTTCTGACTCGCCCAACAGCCGGCAGACTGTTGAAGTGCGATCCCACAACCCCGTATGCGCAACCCCTGCCGGGTATCACACGCATACGGTTTGGCCTCATCCGGTTTCGCTCGCCACTACTCCCGGAATCACGGTTGTTTTCTCTTCCTGAGGGTACTGAGATGTTTCACTTCCCCTCGTTCCCTCCACACTGCCTATGTGTTCAGCAGTGGGTGACAGCCCATGACGACTGCCGGGTTTCCCCATTCGGAAACCCCCGGATCAAAGCCTGGTTGACGGCTCCCCGGGGACTATCGTGGCCTCCCACGTCCTTCATCGGTTCCTGGTGCCAAGGCATCCACCGTGCGCCCTTAAAAACTTGGCCACAGATGCTCGCGTCCACTGTGCAGTTCTCAAGCAACGACCAGCCACCCACCACCCCACCCTCACGGGCGAGTTCACTGGGGCCGACATCGCGAAGGACGAGCTCACGCTCGTACCCTCAGATACCCAACAGCGCGCCCGGCACGACCCCTCAACCCACACGTTCCACGCCGAAGCAGTACTAGTGAAGCCAAGAAACCGTGCCGAATAGTCAACGTTCCACCCATGAGCAACCAGCACCGGACATTCGCCGATGTACTGGCCTCTGGACCGGAAAACCGGCCTAGAAGTGCTCCTTAGAAAGGAGGTGATCCAGCCGCACCTTCCGGTACGGCTACCTTGTTACGACTTCGTCCCAATCGCCAGTCCCACCTTCGACAGCTCCCTCCCACAAGGGGTTGGGCCACCGGCTTCGGGTGTTACCGACTTTCGTGACGTGACGGGCGGTGTGTACAAGGCCCGGGAACGTATTCACCGCAGCAATGCTGATCTGCGATTACTAGCAACTCCGACTTCATGGGGTCGAGTTGCAGACCCCAATCCGAACTGAGACCGGCTTTTTGAGATTCGCTCCGCCTCGCGGCATCGCAGCTCATTGTACCGGCCATTGTAGCACGTGTGCAGCCCAAGACATAAGGGGCATGATGACTTGACGTCGTCCCCACCTTCCTCCGAGTTGACCCCGGCAGTCTCCTGTGAGTCCCCATCACCCCGAAGGGCATGCTGGCAACACAGAACAAGGGTTGCGCTCGTTGCGGGACTTAACCCAACATCTCACGACACGAGCTGACGACAGCCATGCACCACCTGTATACCGACCACAAGGGGGGCACCATCTCTGATGCTTTCCGGTATATGTCAAGCCTTGGTAAGGTTCTTCGCGTTGCGTCGAATTAAGCCACATGCTCCGCTGCTTGTGCGGGCCCCCGTCAATTCCTTTGAGTTTTAGCCTTGCGGCCGTACTCCCCAGGCGGGGAACTTAATGCGTTAGCTGCGGCACCGACGACGTGGAATGTCGCCAACACCTAGTTCCCAACGTTTACGGCGTGGACTACCAGGGTATCTAATCCTGTTCGCTCCCCACGCTTTCGCTCCTCAGCGTCAGTAATGGCCCAGAGATCCGCCTTCGCCACCGGTGTTCCTCCTGATATCTGCGCATTTCACCGCTACACCAGGAATTCCGATCTCCCCTACCACACTCTAGCTAGCCCGTATCGAATGCAGACCCGGGGTTAAGCCCCGGGCTTTCACATCCGACGTGACAAGCCGCCTACGAGCTCTTTACGCCCAATAATTCCGGACAACGCTTGCGCCCTACGTATTACCGCGGCTGCTGGCACGTAGTTAGCCGGCGCTTCTTCTGCAGGTACCGTCACTTTCGCTTCTTCCCTGCTGAAAGAGGTTTACAACCCGAAGGCCGTCATCCCTCACGCGGCGTCGCTGCATCAGGCTTTCGCCCATTGTGCAATATTCCCCACTGCTGCCTCCCGTAGGAGTCTGGGCCGTGTCTCAGTCCCAGTGTGGCCGGTCGCCCTCTCAGGCCGGCTACCCGTCGTCGCCTTGGTAGGCCATTACCCCACCAACAAGCTGATAGGCCGCGGGCTCATCCTTCACCGCCGGAGCTTTTAACCCTCTCCTATGCAGGAGTGGGTGTTATCCGGTATTAGACCCCGTTTCCAGGGCTTGTCCCAGAGTGAAGGGCAGATTGCCCACGTGTTACTCACCCGTTCGCCACTAATCCACCCCGAAGGGCTTCATCGTTCGACTTGCATGTGTTAAGCACGCCGCCAGCGTTCGTCCTGAGCCAGGATCAAACTCTCCATGAATGCTTTCCCGACTGCGTCCGATTAAAGACTGCGGGGCAACACCACAAGAGCGGAACGATCAGGTCGGAATATGACCGATCGTTCACAGCGTCCTCGCTGTGTTATTGCCTGCCCGCCGCATGGGCGTGCAGGACTTTCAAAGGAACCTCGAACCTGCCGAAGCAGGTCGGGGTATCAACATATCTGGCGTTGACTTTTGGCACGCTGTTGAGTTCTCAAGGAACGGACGCTTCCTTTGTACTCACCCTCTCGGGCTTTCCTCCGGGCGCTTCCCTTCGGTCTTGCGTTTCCGACTCTATCAGACTCTTTCGTGTCCGATTCCCCGTCGGAAGGGGGTTTCGCTTTCCAGTTCTTCGCTTTCGCGTTTCCCTTTCCGGCGACTCCGACTTTATCAGAGATTCTGAGTCGGAATTCCCACCCTGTTTGGGGCTGTCCAGGCACACGAGTGTGCTCTGGGGTCCCGTTCAGGTGGAGCCGTAAACGTACTGGAGCGGGCCGCCCCGATGCAAATCGGGGCGGCCCGCTCCAGGATCAATCAGCGTCGGCGTCAGACCTCGACGACGACGGGGAGGATCATCGGGCGCCGGCGGTAGTTGTCCGACACCCACTTGCCCACCGTGCGGCGAATGAGCTGCTGCACCTGGTGGGGCTCCAGGACACCGTCCTGGGCGGACTTGTTCAGGACCTCGTCGATCTTCGGCATCACGCCGGAGAACGCCGAATCATCGATGCCCGAGCCTCGCGCGTGAATGTTCGGGCCGCCGACGATCTTGCCGGTCGACGAGTCGACCACGAGAAAGACCGAGATGATGCCCTCGTCGCCCAGGATGCGGCGATCCTTGAGCGAGGCCTCGGTGACGTCGCCGACCGAGAGGCCGTCGACATAGACATAGCCCGCCTGGACCTTGCCGACGATCTTGGCCTTGCCGTCGACGAGGTCGACGACGACTCCGTCCTCGGCGATGACGATGTGGTCCTTGGGGACACCCGTCAGCGCACCGAGCTCGGCGTTGGCGCGCAGGTGCCGCCATTCGCCGTGGACCGGCATCAGGTTCTTCGGCCTGCAGATGTTGTAGAAGTACAGCAGCTCGCCCGCCGAGGCGTGGCCCGAGACATGGACCTTGGCATTGCCCTTGTGGACGACGTTCGCGCCCCATCGGGTCAGGCCGTTGATCACGCGGTAGACCGCGTTCTCGTTGCCCGGGATGAGCGACGACGCCAGGATCACGGTGTCGCCCTGGACGATCCGGATCTGGTGGTCTCGGTTGGCCATCCGGGAGAGCGCAGCCATCGGCTCGCCCTGCGAGCCGGTACAGACGAGCACGACCTCGTGGTCGGGGAGGTCGTCCAGCGTCTTGACGTCGACCACCAGGCCGGCCGGGACCTTCAGATAGCCCAGGTCGCGGGCGATGCCCATGTTGCGGACCATTGAGCGGCCGACGAAGGCCACACGGCGGCCGTACTCGTGTGCCGCGTCGAGGATCTGCTGGATGCGGTGGACGTGGCTGGCGAAGCTGGCCACGATGATGCGCTTCTGGGCGTTCGCGAAGACCGTGCGCAGGACATTGGAAATGTCCTTCTCCGGCGGAACGAAGCCCGGAACTTCTGCGTTCGTCGAGTCGGACAGCAGGAGGTCGATGCCCTCCTCGCTGAGCCGCGCGAAGGCGTGCAGGTCGGTGAGGCGGCCGTCCAGCGGGAGCTGGTCCATCTTGAAGTCGCCGGTGTGGACCACCATGCCCGCGGGTGTGCGGATGGCGACCGCAAGGGCGTCGGGGATGGAGTGGTTGACCGCCACGAACTCGCAGTCGAAGGGGCCGATGCGCTCGCGGTGGCCCTCCGTGACTTCGAGGGTGTACGGACGGATGCGGTGCTCCTGGAGCTTCGCCTCGATCAGGGCGAGAGTCAGCTTGGAGCCGATCAGCGGGATGTCCGCCTTCTCGCGGAGCAGGAAGGGAACGCCACCGATGTGGTCCTCGTGGCCGTGCGTGAGCACGATGCCGTCGATGTCGTCGAGACGGTCCCTGATGGACGTGAAGTCCGGCAGGATCAGGTCGATTCCGGGCTGCTCCTCTTCCGGGAAGAGAACGCCGCAGTCGACGATCAGCAGGCGGCCGCCGTACTCGAAGACGGTCATGTTCCGGCCGATTTCGCCGAGACCGCCGAGCGGGGTGACGCGCAGGCCACCCTTCGGCAGCTTGGGCGGGGCGCCGAGTTCAGGATGCGGATGACTCAAAAGACTCTCCTCACCACGCACGCCACGTACCGGAGGCACGTGGCGTACATGACATTCGTGCACTTGCAGTTGTCTGTGTCCGACCGTTGGGGTCGGTTTTCTTCGCGTATTCAGTTGTGAAGTCTGTGTTTAGAGCTGTACCCCACCGGCAGCGAGGTCGATCTTGAGCTGGGCGGTCTCCTCCTGGGACAGCTCGACCAGGGGGAGCCGGAGGGGGCCGGCCGGGAGGCCCTGGAGGGTCAGCGCCGCCTTGGTGGTGATGACGCCCTGCGTACGGAACATGCCGGTGAAGACCGGGAGCAGCTGCTGGTGGATCTCGGTGGCCTTCTGGACGTCACCGCTGAGATGGGCGTCGATCAGGGCGCGGAGTTCCGGGGTGACGACATGGCCTACGACGGAGACGAAGCCGATTGCGCCGACCGAGAGCAGCGGCAGGTTGAGCATGTCGTCGCCGGAGTACCAGGCCAGTCCGCTGCGGGCGATGGCCCAGCTGGCGCGGCCGAGGTCGCCCTTGGCGTCCTTGTTGGCAACGATACGGGGGTGGTCGGCGAGGCGTACGAGCGTCTCGGTGTCGATCGGGACGCCGCTGCGGCCGGGGATGTCGTAGAGCATCACGGGCAGCTCGGTCGAGTCGGCGATCGCCGTGAAGTGACGGAACAGGCCCTCCTGCGGGGGCTTGTTGTAGTACGGCGTCACGGCGAGCAGGCCGTGTGCGCCGGAGCGTTCGGCCGTGCGGGCGAGGTCGATGCTGTGGCGGGTGTCGTTGGTGCCGATTCCGGCGACC
The DNA here is from genome assembly GCF_026341125.1 of Streptomyces sp. NBC_01142. Classification (NCBI taxonomy): domain Bacteria; kingdom Bacillati; phylum Actinomycetota; class Actinomycetes; order Kitasatosporales; family Streptomycetaceae; genus Streptomyces; species Streptomyces sp. NBC_01142. Next base: position 1,618,159 of record NZ_JAPEOR010000001.1, on the reverse strand, counting down.
ACATGGGCCCGGTCTCCGACCGCTTCCAGTACGGCCCGTACGAGCTGGTCTTTCTCCGCGTCGCTGGTGGTCGGCGACTCACCGGTGGTGCCATTGATGATCAGGCCGTCGTTGCCTGCGTCCACCAGGTGGGCAGCCAGCCGCTGGGCGCCGGCGAGGTCGAGTGCGCCGTCCGCCGTGAAGGGCGTGACCATAGCGGTGAGGACCCGCCCGAAGGGGGTCTGCGGAGTGGAGATCGGAGCCATGGGTAACACGCTACTCGCTGCTCAGCACGCAGTGTCCCCTCGGGGGACGTGACGTACAACGTGGCAAGAGGAGCCCGGCACTGCCTGCTCGGGGGTTCAAGCAGTGCCGGGTCCGTTTGATCAGCCTAGATGAACTTCTCGAAACGCCGCAATCCGGACACTTCGTCGAGCAGGCCGTACATCTGTGCCCTACGGAGCGATACGGCCGTTGTCATTGAAGGCGGCGTAGGTGAGCGGCATGAGCTTCGCCCACTGCTCTTCCATCTTCTCGCCGACCATTTCGATCTCGCGCTGCGGGAAGGACGGGGCCTTCGCCAGTTCGTGCTGGGTGCGCAGGCCGAGGAAGTGCATCAGCGAGCGTGCGTTGCAGGTCGCGTACATGGAGGAGTAGAGCCCCACCGGGAGGACGGCGCGGGCCACCTCGCGGGCGACGCCCGCGGCCAGCATCTCCTGGTACGCCTCGTACGCCTGGACGTACGAGTGCTCCATCGCCTCGGTAACAATCTTCTGTTGCTCCGGAGTGCCGTCGGCGAAGACGTACTTGCCGGGGCGGCCCTCCTGGACCAGTTTGCGCTCCCCGCCAGGAACGTAGAAGACCGGCTGCAGCTCCCTGTAGCGGCCGGACTCCTCGTTGTACGACCAGCCCACGCGGTGCCGCATGAACTCGCGGAAGACGAAGATCGGGGCACTGATGAAGAAGGTCATGGAGTTGTGCTCGAAGGGGCTGCCGTGCCGATCCCGCATCAGGTAGTTGATGAGCCCCTTGGAGCGCTCCGGGTCCTTGGAGAGCTCTTCGAGGGACTGCTCGCCTGCCGTGGAGACCCGGGCGGCCCACAGGACATCGGAGTCGCCGGCGGTGTGCTTCACCAGTTCGACGGTGACATCGCTACGGAAGCTGGGTGCAGCGGTCTCGGCGGGGGTGTCGGGCACCACGGGGTCCTTCCGGTTGAACGCTTGGGCGGCGCCCACCTTAACGACGGAACGGACCCGGAAGGCACTCGCCCCCCTTGCCTTGGTCAATTCGGGGAATGAGGGCACCAAATGGCGACTGAGCGCGTCTATACCAGTAGCAGCATCCAGTCACAAGATCCAAGGAGAGTCCCCTGATGTTCCGCCGGCGAGAGGCCGTTCCGTTCGCATTCGTCGCCGAGGCCGACCGCTTCCGCAGTAACGTCACTCCCCCGCCCCGTGAACGTCCCAGCACGTCGCAGCTCGCGAGCCGTACCCTGGTCGGGCTGACCGTCGTGTGTGGACTGGTCGGCTCATTGCTGTTCGGGCTCCCCGCGCTGGAGTCCGGACCGGCGGCGGGGCATACACAGCAGTCCGAGGCCTCCCACAGCCGCTGACTCGTACGGCCCCCTGGGGTGGTCGGGCAGTGACCGCCTCGGTAGCCTCACCGGGCACAGCCCAATCGAATGTGCTGGTGAGTGAGGATCAGTCGTGCCCCTGCCCTTCCTGATGGCCGACCGTGCATTTGGCACAAACGCCGAGAACGCCGACGATGTCGCGCTGCCCTTCGACGATCACGACCACTGGCGCCGTCCGTACCGGCCGGGCCCGTGGCGGGTCGCCGCGGCGGCCCTGCAGTTGCTGCTCGCCTCGTTCGTGCTCCTCGCGGCGATGATCATCGCGTTCGCCGGTGCTCTGCCGGGCGCGGGAGTGTGCCTGGGTGTGGGGCTGCTGCTGATCGGCGCCGCGCTGCGGCTGCTGCGTATGGGCGTCTGGGTCAGCCGGCACGGAGTGCGGCGCGTGGCCTTCCTGTCGACGGCCACGGTGCCGTGGAACAACGCGTCCGGGGTGCGCACCGTGCAGCAGCCGGTGCGCTGGCTCGGACTGCCGCGCACGGTGCAGGGGCAGGCGCTCGTCCTCGTACGACAGGGGGACGAGCCGCTGCCCCTGCTCACCGATCACAACGCGGACTTCCTGTCGCGGGCCGAGGCCTTCAACCGGGCAGCCGACACCGTAGAGGCCTGGGGCTCCGAGTACCGGCTGGTCTAGGGCGTCTGGGGGAAGTCCCGCCTGCCCCGCGCCGCATGGCACCTACACTCGCGATCTTGCCGGAGTCACCCACGTACGTCCCGTACGAGGGCGGTCCTGCGCCGTGCGACTGCACGCACCGGACGCCGCAGGGCCCGCCCTGCGGGCGGACGGCGCTCCTTCCCCGACACTCCTCAGGCGGGGACGGGCCTGCCGTCGTGCAGCGCGATCGCGCGCTGCATGGCCTTGCGGGCGCGCGGGGTGTCGCGGGCGTCGTGGTAGGCGACCGCGAGGCGGAACCAGCAGCGCCAGTCGTCCGGTGAATCCTCGGTCTCGGCGCGGCGCTCGGCGAAGACCTTGTCGGCCGAGTCACGGTCGATGCGTCCGCCGGGCGTGCGCCTCGACTCGTCGACCGGCAGGCCGCCTTCGGCCTCCAGCTCGCGCGCCAGCCGCTGGGCATTGCGTGCGAAGCGCGTGTTGTGCCAGAGGAACCAGGCGCCGACGCACGGCAGCAGGAAGGCCACCGCGCCCATCCCCATGGCGGCCGGCTCACCGGTCAGCATGAGCAGCACACCCTCCATCGCCACCACACCGAAGACGAGGACCAGCACGGTGGCGAGGAAGAAGTACGTGATCTTTCCGCCCATGGCCGTCAGCCCAGGTCCAGGAAGTGTTCCAGGCCGAAGGTAAGGCCTGGAGCGGACACCACACGCCGCACGCCCAGCAGGATGCCCGGCATGAAGCTGCTGTGGTGCAGCGAGTCATGACGGATGGTGAGGGTCTCGCCCTCACCTCCGAGCAGGACTTCCTGGTGGGCGAGGAGGCCGCGCAGCCGGATGGCGTGAACGGGAACCCCGTCGACGTCGGCGCCGCGGGCACCGTCCATCGCGGTGACGGTCGCGTCGGGCTGCGGGGCGCAGCCCGCCTCGGCGCGGGCCGCCGCGATCAGCTGGGCGGTGCGGGTGGCGGTGCCGCTGGGGGCGTCGGCCTTGTTCGGGTGGTGCAGCTCGACGACCTCGACGGACTCGAAGTAACGCGCGGCCTGCTGCGCGAACTTCATGGTGAGGACCGCGCCGATGGAGAAGTTCGGCGCGATGAGCACACCGGTCTGCGGGGATGCGGCGAGCGAGGTGTGCAGCTGCGCGAGCCGTTCGTCGGTCCAGCCGGTGGTGCCGACGACCGCGTGAATACCGTGGCGTACGCAGAAGTCGAGATTGTCCATCACCGAGGCGGGGGTGGTCAGTTCGACCACGACCTGTGCGCCGGACTCCACCAGGGCTTCCAGCCTGTCGCCCCGGCCCAGTGCCGCGACCATTTCCAGGTCGTCGGCGGCCTCGACGGCTCGTACCGCTTCCGAGCCGATACGGCCGTTGGCGCCGAGAACGGCCACACGCAGCTTGCTCATTGCTCTTTTCCTTACGGTTAGGAGACCGCTTCGTGCAGGCGGTCCGCCTGCTTGTCCTTGAGCGGACCGATCACCGACAGCGACGGGCGCTGTCCGAGGACCTCGGCGGCCACCGCGCGTACCTCGTCGGGGGTGACGGCGGCGATCCGCGTCAGCAAGTCGTCGACCGACATGTGCTCGCCCCAGCACAGCTCGCTCTTGCCGATACCGTGCATCAGCGATCCCGTGTCCTCGAGACCCAGCACCCCGGTGCCGGAGAGCTGGCCGACGGCGCGCCCGATCTCCTCGTCCGACAGACCGTCGGAGGCGACTCGGTCGAGCTCGCCGCGGCAGATCTTCAGGACGTCGTGGACCTGGCTGGGACGGCATCCGGCGTAGACGCCGAAGAGGCCGCAGTCGGCGAAGCCCGAGGTGTACGAGTACACGCTGTAGGCGAGTCCACGCTTCTCCCGTACCTCTTGGAAGAGGCGCGAGGACATGCCGCCGCCGAGGGCCGTGTTCAGTACGTTCAGCGCCCAGCGGCGCTCGTCCGTGCGGGCCAGGCCCGGCATGCCGAGAACCACATGGGCCTGCTCGGTCTTGCGGTTCAGCAGCTCGACGCGGCCCGCCGTGCGCAGGGAGCGGCGACCGTCGCGGGGAGGGGTGGGGACCGCGTCCGTACGGGACAGCGCGCCTGCCTTCTCGAAGGCACTGCGGACCTGGCGTACGACCGCGGCGTGGTCGACATTGCCCGCGGCGGTGACCACCAGGTGCGTGGGGTCGTAGTGCTTCTTGTAGAAGCGGCGGACGCGGTCCGCGGTGAGCGCGTTGACGGTGTCGACGGTGCCGAGGACCGGGCGGCCGAGCGGGGTGTCGCCGAACATGGTGTGCGCGAAGAGATCGTGCACGCAGTCGCCCGGGTCGTCCTCGGTCATCGCGATCTCCTCAAGGATGACGCCGCGCTCGGCGTCGACGTCCTCCTGAAGGATCAGCGAGCCGGTGAGCATGTCGCAGACCACGTCGATGGCGAGCGGCAGGTCGGTGTCGAGCACCCGTGCGTAGTAGCAGGTGTACTCCTTCGTCGTGAAGGCGTTCATCTCGCCGCCGACCGCGTCGATCGCCGAGGAGATGTCGAGGGCGGAGCGCTTGTGTGTGCCCTTGAAGAGGAGGTGCTCGAGGTAGTGCGTGGCGCCGCCGAGGGACGGCGTCTCGTCGCGGGAGCCGACGTTCGCCCAGATCCCGAAGGTGGCGGAGCGTACGGAGGGCAGGGTCTCGGTGACGACACGCAGGCCGCCTGGGAGCGTGGTACGGCGGACCGTGCCGATGCCGTTCTTGCCCTTGAGAAGCGTTTGGGTACGGGCGACGGCCCGCGCCTCCGAAGAGGTGCGGGCCGTCGTCCTGGAACTACGCGACGTCACTTGTCGGTGTCGTCCTTCTTGTCTTCGGCCTCTTCACCCTCGATGACGGGCATGAGGGAGAGCTTGCCGCGGGAGTCGATCTCGGCGATCTCGACCTGGACCTTGGAGCCGATCGCGAGCACGTCCTCGACGTTCTCCACGCGCTTGCCACCGGCGAGCTTGCGGATCTGCGAGATGTGCAGCAGGCCGTCCTTGCCCGGGAGCAGGGACACGAACGCACCGAAGGTGGTGGTCTTGACGACCGTACCCAGGTAGCGCTCGCCGACCTCCGGCATGGTCGGGTTGGCGATGCTGTTGATCGTGGCGCGGGCGGCCTCGGCCTGCGAGCCCTGGGCGGCACCGATGTAGATGGTGCCGTCGTCCTCGATCGTGATGTCGGCGCCGGTGTCCTCCTGGATCTGGTTGATCATCTTGCCCTTGGGGCCGATGACCTCACCGATCTTGTCCACCGGGATCTTGACGGTGATGATCCGGGGGGCGTTCGGGGACATCTCGTCCGGGACGTCGATGGCCTCGTTCATCACATCGAGGATGTGGAGGCGGGCGTCGCGGGCCTGCTTCAGCGCGGCGGCCAGGACCGAGGCGGGGATGCCGTCGAGCTTGGTGTCGAGCTGGAGCGCGGTGACGAAGGTCTTGGTACCGGCGACCTTGAAGTCCATGTCACCGAAGGCGTCCTCCGCACCGAGGATGTCGGTGAGGGCGACGTAGTGGGTCTTGCCGTCGATCTCCTCGGAGATCAGACCCATGGCGATACCGGCGACGGGGGCCTTGAGCGGCACACCGGCGTTCAGCAGCGACATGGTGGAGGCGCAGACCGAGCCCATGGACGTCGAGCCGTTGGAGCCCAGCGCCTCGGAGACCTGGCGGATGGCGTACGGGAACTCCTCGCGCGTCGGCAGCACCGGCACGATGGCGCGCTCGGCGAGCGCTCCGTGGCCGATCTCGCGGCGCTTCGGCGAACCGACGCGGCCGGTCTCACCGACGGAGTACGGCGGGAAGTTGTAGTTGTGCATGTAGCGCTTGCGGGTCACCGGGGAGAGGGTGTCCAGCTGCTGCTCCATACGGAGCATGTTCAGGGTGGTGACGCCCAGGATCTGGGTCTCGCCACGCTCGAACAGCGCCGAGCCGTGCACGCGCGGGATGGCCTCGACCTCGGCGGCGAGCGTACGGATGTCCGTGACGCCACGGCCGTCGATGCGGACCTTGTCCTTGATGACACGCTCGCGGACCAGCTTCTTGGTCAGCGCGCGGTACGCGGCGGAGATCTCCTTCTCGCGGCCCTCGAACTGCGGGAGCAGCTTCTCGGCGGCGATCTCCTTGACGCGGTCCAGCTCGGCCTCGCGGTCCTGCTTGCCGGCGATGGTGAGCGCCTGGGAGAGCTCGTCCTTGACGGCGGCGGTGAGCGCCTCCAGGACGTCGTCCTGGTACTCGAGGAAGACCGGGAACTCGCCGACCGGCTTGGCGGCCTTGGCGGCGAGGTCCGACTGGGCCTTGCAGAGCGCCTTGATGAAGGGCTTCGCGGCCTCGAGACCGGCGGCGACGATCTCCTCGGTGGGAGCCTCGGCGCCGTCCTTGACGAGCTGGATGGTCTTCTCGGTGGCCTCGGCCTCGACCATCATGATCGCGACGTCGCCGTCCTCGAGGACGCGACCGGCGACGACCATGTCGAAGACGGCGTCCTCGAGCTCGGTGTGCGTCGGGAAGGCGACCCACTGCCCCTTGATCAGCGCGACACGGGTGCCGCCGATCGGGCCGGAGAAGGGCAGGCCGGCCAGCTGCGTGGAGCAGGAGGCGGCGTTGATCGCGACCACGTCGTACAGGTGGTCGGGGTTGAGCGCCATGATCGTCTCGACGATCTGGATCTCGTTGCGCAGGCCCTTGCGGAAGGAGGGGCGCAGCGGGCGGTCGATCAGGCGGCAGGTGAGGATCGCGTCCTCGGAGGGCCGGCCCTCACGACGGAAGAAGGAGCCGGGGATCTTTCCGGCTGCGTACATCCGCTCCTCGACGTCCACCGTCAGGGGGAAGAAGTCGAGCTGGTCCTTGGGCTTCTTGGAAGCGGTGGTGGCCGACAGCACCATGGTGTCGTCGTCCAGGTACGCCACGGCGGAACCTGCGGCCTGCTTGGCCAGGCGGCCCGTCTCGAAGCGGATGGTGCGGGTGCCGAAGGAACCGTTGTCGATAACGGCCTCGGCGTAGTGGGTCTCGTTCTCCACTAGCGTTTTCTCCTCGTCTTCGTCCCCTCGCCCGTGTGGCGGAGGACGTGGCGGAGAAGCTCTCGTTCTGCGGGCCGGTCTTCGATCGAAGCTCCCGGGGTGTGGTTCTCCGGGGGCCACTACCGAGGACCGGCGGCGGGGAGACGGCTTCTCGCTCGTTCAGTTCTGCTGTGCGCGATCCAGCCTAATTGGCGTCCGGCAGGTTGCGCACGTACAGCAAAGGGAGCGGCCCCCTATGAGTGGGAACCGCTCCCTCCACAACGTCTTACTTGGCGCCGCCGGCCGCACCGCGGCGGATGCCCAGGCGGTCGACGAGCGCACGGAAGCGCTGGATGTCCTTCTTGGCCAGGTACTGCAGCAGGCGGCGACGCTGGCCGACCAGGATCAGCAGACCACGGCGGGAGTGGTGGTCGTGCTTGTGGGTCTTGAGGTGCTCGGTCAGGTCCGAGATGCGGCGGGAGAGCATCGCAACCTGAACCTCGGGGGAGCCGGTGTCGCCCTCCTTGGTGCCGAACTCGGTCATGATCTGCTTCTTCGTAGCGGCGTCGAGAGACACTCGGTACTCCTCTTTGATGTTCGATGCGCCCACGAGTGCCCCTGGTCTTGATCTCAGGGGAGCTTCCGTGACTCGGAGGCGAAGGTCCGATGAGCGCAGACCGCAGAGTTCCTTCAGGAAACTCCGGAGGTCGCGTACACAAACGGCCGTCACACAGCGTACCAGCCCGTCGGAGCGCTCTTTACTTGCTTGTCAATGAGCGGGCGGCATTGAAGACGTCGAGCACGGCGAGGCAGAGCGGCACCAGGGACAGCAGCACGGCGCCCTCGGCGAGGTCGAGGAGGCGGCCCCAGAAGGGGGAGAGACCCTTCTTCGGGATGACCAGGCCGATCGCGGTGATCAGGGCGGCGCCGGCGGCGACGGCCGCGGTCAGCCAGATCGTACGGATGTCCAGGCCGCCCCGGTCGTTGTACATCAGCAGGTCCTTGACCAGGTCGACCGGCGGGTTCAGGGAGAGACCGAGGATCAGCAGCGCGATTGCGGCGATACCCGCCACCAGGGTGCAGGCGACCTGCGAGGTGTAGCGGAAGAGACGGGCGCGCAGCAGCATCGCGAGGCCGGCGGCCAGAGCGAGGAGCTGGCCCCACACACTGCTGGAGAAGCCGAGTACGGCGGCGCACGCGACGACGACCGCGGCGCAGCCGCCGACCAGACCGAGCAGCATCTCGTGGCCGCGGCGGGCCTGGGCGGCGATCCGCTCGCCGTCGACGGGCTGGGCCTCGGGCGTCTCGTTGGGGTCGGCGAAGGAGTCGTCGTAGCCCTCGGTCGCGCTGCGCGGGGAGGCGTAGCCGATGGGCAGCCGGGCGAAGCGGGCGGAGAGGCCGGGCAGGAAGGCGACGAGGCCGATGGCGACCGGGGCGACGACGGCGGCGGTCTCGGTGGCCGAGAACTCGGTCAGGATCGCGACGAAGGTCGCCAGGGTGCCGGTGGCGGCCAGGAAGGTGGCCGCGACGAAGGGGGCGTCGCCGCTGGGGGTGAGCGCGACCAGGGCCACAGAGGCGACCAGGACCGCCACGCAGCCGAGCAGGAACTGCAGCCGGCCGGGGCCCTCGCCGGCACCCGCGCCGACGATCCCGGAGCCCGCGATCAGCAGCAGTGGCAGGGCGCCGAGGCCGAGGGCGACGGCGGTGGCCCGGTCGGAGTAGACCCGGGCCCGTACGCCGGCGAAGGCGGTGAGCAGCAGTCCGCCCGCGCCCGCGATGATGCCCGGCAGGCTGTGCATGTCGTGGCGGACCGGGTCGGCGAACCAGAGCACGAAGCCCATCAGGACGAGCAGCAGGACGCCGCCGACGAGGCCGGCGCCGCGCAGCAGGTCGTCGCTCCACAGGTGGCGGTCGCGCACCACGGCCGAGGCGACGGCGTCGGAGACGTCGTCGAAGACGGCGGGCGGCAATGACTCGGCGAACGGACGCAGGCTCAGCACCTCGCCGTCCAGCACCTGTTGGGCGGAGAGCGTGCGGGCGCCGTCGAGTACGGTGCCGTCGCGGCGTACGAGGTGGTAGCCGGTCGGGGTGCCCGCAGACTGGGTCTGGCCGGTGAGGCGCAGGATCTCCGGGTAGACGTCGGCGACGGCGATGTCCTCCGGGAGGGCGACATCGATACGGCTGTCCGGCGCCACGACGGTGACGCGGCAGAAGCCGGTCGCTGCGGTCGTACTCACTGTCTGGACCCCCTGATTCGCGCTGATTCGCGGTTGCGCACGGTGCGCGCGCCACCCTACCGGGACGCGGGTGATGGGTCTGCAAGTAGGATCACCGTCGCGCGGAGGGGAGCCCGCCGATCAACCGGTCACGGGGGCGTCGGTGCGGAACATGCCCGTCCGCCTTCCGTCCGTATCGAGGGATTGATGCTCCGGTGAGCCAGATCGTCGTGAAACGCCCGCCGAGGTCTCTGCCGCCTGAAGTGCCCACGGAGGCACTGACTCTGGAGGCGCCTCCGGAGCTGCCCCGGGGTCAGCAGGAGGGCATGCTGATGCAGATCCTGCCGGTTCTCGGCATGGGCTCCTCAGTAGTCTTCTTCTTCTCGCCGCAGGCACCTCCGTTCATGCGCATCATGGGTGTCCTGATGCTGGTTTCGACCGTCGCGATGGTCGTCGCCCAGGTCGTCAGATTCCGCCGTGGTACGCAGGGGCAAATGGCAGATGTCCGGCGCGACTACCTCAAATACCTCGCGCAGACGCGGCGTACGGTGCGCAAGACCGCGCGCAAGCAGCGCGACGCGCAGTTGTATCTGCACCCCTCCCCCGAGCAGCTCTGGTCCGTGGTGGCAGAGGGCTCGCGGGTCTGGGAACGCCGCGTGGGAGACAAGGACTTCGGGCAGGTACGCGTCGGCCTCGGCGCGCAGCAGCTCGCCACGCCGCTGGTCGCCCCCGACACCGCGCCGGTGGACGAGCTGGAGCC